>NZ_JBFRFX010000012.1:0-189749 GCF_052115045.1 Cupriavidus sp. 2TAF22 | reverse complement strand
GGCCTGGACCTGCTGCCTTGGCCCAAGGTCGACTTCGCCAAGTTCGGCCCGGTCGAGCGCAAGGAACTGAGCCGCATCAAGAAGATCTCGGGCGCCAACCTGCACCGCAACTGGGTGGTGATCCCGCACGTCACCACGCACGACGAAGCCGATATCACCGACCTGGAGCAGTTCCGCGTGCAGATGAACAAGGAACTGGAGAAGAGCGGCGTCAAGATCAGCATGCTGCCCTTCATGATGAAGGCAGCCGTGGCCACGCTCAAGAAATTCCCCGAGTTCAACGCCAGCCTGGACGGCGACACCCTGGTGCTCAAGCAGTACTACCACATCGGCTTCGCGGCCGACACGCCCAACGGCCTGATGGTGCCGGTGATCCGCGACGTCGACAAGAAGAGCATCCCCGACATCGCGCGGGAGATGGGCGAACTGGCCAAGCTGGCGCGCGAGGGCAAGCTCAAGCCCGACCAGATGTCGGGCGGCACCTTCACCATCAGCTCGCTCGGCGGCATTGGCGGCATCAACTTCACCCCCATCATCAACGCGCCCGAGGTCGCGATCATGGGCGTGTGCAAGAGCTTCTGGAAGCAGCACTCCAGCGATGGCAAGAACTGGGCTTCGCGCCTGACGCTGCCGCTGTCGTTGTCATGGGACCACCGTGTCATCGACGGCGCCGCGGCGGCCCGCTTCAACGTCTATTTTGCCAACCTGCTCGCCGATCTGCGGCGTGTGCTGTTCTGAGGGGCGCGCTGCAATGACCCAACGTGTCGAAGTCAAAGTGCCGGATATCGGTGATTTCAAGGATGTCACGGTGATCGAGGTCATGGTCAAGCCCGGCGAGACCATCGCCGTGGATACCAGCCTGATCGCGGTCGAGTCCGACAAGGCCTCGATGGAGATCCCATCCACCCACGCCGGCGTGGTCAAGGAGATCACCGTCAAGGTCAACGACAAGGTGAGCGAGGGATCGGTGATCCTGGTGGTGGAGGCTGCCGAGGCCGCTGCAACCGCTGCGGCACCCGCCGTGCCCGCGGCCCCATCGGCGCCGCCCAAGCCAGCGCCAGCCGCCGCGCCCGCGCCCAACGCCGCCAGCTACACCGGCAAGGCGGACCTGGAATGCGAAATGCTGGTGCTGGGCGCCGGCCCCGGTGGCTATTCCGCCGCGTTCCGCAGCGCCGACCTGGGCATGAAGACCGTCCTGGTGGAGCGCTACGACACGCTTGGCGGGGTCTGCCTCAACGTGGGCTGCATCCCCTCCAAGGCGTTGCTGCACACCGCATCGGTCATGGATGAAGTGGCGACCCTGCCCGACCACGGCATCCGCTACGGCGCGCCCGAGATCGACCTGGACAAGCTGCGTGGCTTCAAGGACAGCGTCATCAAGAAGCTGACCGGCGGCCTGGCCGGCATGGCCAAGGCGCGCAAGGTCGAGGTGGTGACCGGCGTCGGCAGCTTCCTCGACCCGTATCACCTGGAGGTGGTGGCGGCCGATGGCGGCAAGCGCGTGATCAGGTTCGCCAAGGCCATCATCGCGGCGGGCAGCCAGGCGGTGAAGCTGCCGTTCATGCCCGACGACGAGCGCGTGGTCGACTCCACCGGCGCGCTGCTGCTCAAGTCGATCCCCAAGCGCATGCTGGTGGTGGGCGGCGGCATCATCGGGCTGGAGATGGCCACGGTCTACTCCACGCTGGGCACGCGCATCGACGTGGTGGAGATGCTCGATGGCCTGATGCAGGGCGCGGACCGCGACCTGGTCAAGGTGTGGGAGAAGAAGAACACCCACCGCTTCGACCACGTCATGCTCAAGACCAAGACGGTGGGCGCCAAGGCGACGCCCGCCGGCATCGAAGTCAGCTTCGAGGGCGAGAAGGCGCCGGCCCCGCAGGTCTATGACCTGGTGCTGGTGGCGGTGGGCCGCAGCCCGAATGGCCGTGCCATCGGCGCGGAAAAGGCCGGCGTGGCCGTCACCGAGCGCGGCTATATCGACGTCGACCGGCAGATGCGCACCAACGTTGCGCACATCCACGCCATCGGCGACATCGTCGGCCAGCCGATGCTGGCGCACAAGGCCGTGCATGAAGCGCACGTGGCGGCCGAGGCCGCGCACGGTGAAGCGGCATTCTTCGACGCACGCCAGATTCCGTCGGTCGCGTACACCGATCCGGAAGTGGCGTGGGCCGGCAAGACCGAGGAGCAGTGCAAGGCCGAAGGCATCAAGATCGGCAAGGCAGTGTTCCCGTGGGCCGCGTCCGGTCGCGCCATCGCCAACGGGCGCGACGAGGGCTTCACCAAGCTGCTGTTCGACGAAGCCACGCATCGCGTGATCGGCGGCGGCATCGTCGGCACGCACGCCGGCGACCTCATCAGCGAGGTGTGCCTGGCCATCGAGATGGGCTGCGAGCCCGCCGACATCGGCAAGACGATCCACCCGCACCCGACGCTGGGCGAATCCATCGGCATGGCCGCCGAGGTATTCGAGGGTCATTGCACCGACTTGCCGCCGGTGAAGAAGAAATAGGCTTGTCGGGCGTCCGAGTGAGCGCGATGCCGCACCACGGCAGCAGTGTTTATGCGCCCACCTGGAAGTCCGACCCACCAGACAGATCTGGCAAGGCCGCCACACCGGCCTTGCATCCCGCACCAAGCACACCTGATCCGACGCCCCGGCGGCGCCATGGAGACAATATGACCGACAACCTGCGCGAAGCCGCACTCGATTACCACCGCTACCCGACCCCCGGCAAGATTTCCGTGACGCCGACCAAGGCCATGGCCACGCAGCGCGACCTCGCCCTCGCCTACTCGCCGGGCGTCGCCGACGCCTGCATGGAGATCGTGCGCGATCCGGCCGAGGCGATGAACCTCACGTCGCGCGCCAACCTGGTCGCCGTGATTACCAACGGCACCGCGGTGCTGGGYCTGGGCAATATCGGGCCGCTGGCGGGCAAGCCGGTGATGGAGGGCAAGGGCTGCCTGTTCAAGAAGTTCGCCGGCATCGATGTATTCGACATCGAACTGGCGGAGGACGACCCGGATGCGCTGATCGATACCATCGCCCGCATGGAGCCGACCTTTGGCGGCATCAACCTGGAAGACATCAAGGCGCCCGAGTGCTTCTACATCGAGAAGAAGCTGCGCGAGCGCATGAAGATCCCGGTCTTCCATGACGACCAGCACGGCACCGCCATCGTGGCTGCCGCGGCCATCCTCAATGCGCTCAAGCACGTCGGCAAGGATATCTCCGAGGTCAAGCTGGTGGCTTCCGGCGCGGGCGCGGCGGCGCTGGCCTGCCTGGATCTGATCGTCAGCCTGGGCCTGCCGATCGGCAATGTGTTCGTCTCCGACAGCAACGGCGTGGTCTATCTTGGCCGCAAGGAGCAGATGGACCCGAACAAGGCACGCTACGCGCAGGACACCTCCGCGCGCACGCTGGCCGACATCATCGGCGGCGCGGATATCTTCCTGGGCCTGTCGGCTGGCGGCGTGCTCAAGCCCGAAATGGTCAAGGTGATGGCACGCGACCCGATCATCCTGGCCATGGCCAACCCCACGCCGGAGATCGCGCCGGAGGATGCGCTGGCGGTGCGCCCCGATGCCATCCTGGGCACCGGGCGCTCGGATTACCCGAACCAGGTCAACAACGTCCTGTGCTTCCCGTTTATCTTCCGCGGCGCGCTGGACGTGGGCGCCACCACCATCAACGAGGAAATGAAACTGGCCGCCGTGCGGGCCATCGCCGAACTCGCCCACGCGGAGATCCCTGAAGTGGTCGCCCAGGCATACGGCGCGGTGGGCCTGCGCTTCGGCGCCGAATACCTGATCCCCAAGCCGTTCGACCCGCGCCTGATCGAAGCGGTGGCGCCCGCCGTGGCCCGTGCCGCGATGGACAGCGGCGTGGCAACGCGCCCGATCGCCGACATGGAGGCGTATCGCCAGCGCCTTGGCCAGTTCGTCTACCAGTCGCGCAGCGCCATGGGGCCGGTGTTTGCCGCCGCCAAGCGCGCGCCCAAGCGGGTGATCTACGCCGAAGGCGAGGACGAGCGCGTGCTGCGCGCCGCCCAGGTGGTGATCGACGAGGGCATCGCGCGCCCGTTGCTGGTAGGCCGCCCCGATGCGATCGTCGAGCGCATTTCCCAATTCGGCCTGCGCCTGCGGCCCGGCGTGGATTGCGAGTGCGTGGATCCGCTGGACCCCGCCGTCTACCGCGACGCCGCCGAGGCGTACTACCAGCTGAGCTCCCGCGACGGCGTCTCGCGCGCGCTGGCACAGACGGAGGTGCGCAGCCGCGGCACGCTGCTGGGCGCCATGCTGGTGCGCCAGGGCCGGGCCGACGCCATGCTGTGCGGCACCGTTGGCCGCTTCCAGGACCATCTCGCCTACGTGCGGGACACCATCGGCCTCAAGTCCGGCAGCGAGACACTCGCGGCCATGCAGATGCTGATGCTGCCCGGTCGGCAGCTGTTTATCTGCGACACCCACGTCAACCTCGACCCGACGGCCCAGCAGATCGCCGACATCACCCTGCTGGCGGCCGAAGCGGTCCGGCGCTTCGGCATCACGCCCAGCGTGGCCCTGCTTTCCCACTCCAACTTCGGCGGCTCCACCGCGCCGGCGGCGGTGAAGATGCGCGAAGCGCTGGCACTGGTCAAGGCGCGCGAACCCTCGCTGGCCGTGGAAGGCGAGATGCGCGGCGATGCGGCGTTGTCCAGGCAGATCCTGGAGCACGAGTTCCCCGAATCCTGCCTGCCCACGGAAGCCAACGTGCTGGTGATGCCAAACGTGGATGCCGCCAACATCTCGTACAACCTGATGCGCATCGCCGCGGGCGGCGGCATCACGGTGGGAGGCATCCTGCTCGGCGCCGCGCGCCCGGTGCACATCCTGACGTCCTCGTCCACGGTCCGCCGCATCGTCAACATGAGCGCCGTGGCAACGGTCGACGCCAACGCGCAGCGCGCAACGGCCTGGGCGCTCGATTGAGCGGCCCTCCCCCCGGCGCCGGCGACAAGTAAAACCACAAAGGAGACACCCATGGACAATCAGAGTCACCCCAAGCCGTTTTACCGATCCCTGTACTTCCAGGTCATCACCGCGATCGTTATCGGCGTGATCCTGGGGCACTTCTATCCGCAGGCCGGCGCGGCGATGAAACCGTTGGGAGACGGCTTCATCAAGCTGATCAAGATGATCATCGCGCCGATCATCTTCTGCACCGTGGTGGTAGGCATCGCCGGCATGGAGGACATGAAGAAGGTCGGCAAGACCGGCGGGCTGGCGCTGCTGTACTTCGAGGTGGTGAGCGGCATTGCGCTGGTCGTCGGCCTGGTGATCATCAATATCGTCAGGCCCGGGGCGGGCATGAATGTCGACGTGAGCACGCTCGATACCAAGAGCATTGCCGCCTACACCGAGCCGGGCAAGATGCAGGGCACGGTGGATTTCCTGCTGCATGTGATCCCCAATACCGTGGTGGACGCCTTTGCCAAGGGCGAGATCCTGCAGGTGCTGCTGTTCGCCGTGATGTTTGGTTTCGCCCTGCATAAGTTTGGCGGGCGCGGCACGCTGGTGTTCGATTTCATCGAGAAGTTCTCGCATGTGCTGTTCACCATCGTCGGCTACATCATGAAGGTGGCCCCCATCGGCGCATTCGGGGCGATGGCGTTCACCATCGGGAAATACGGCGTGGGCTCGCTGCTGCAGCTTGGCCAGCTGATGGCGACGTTCTACGCGACCTGCCTGTTCTTCATCTTTGTCGTGCTTGGCGGCATCGCGCGCGCGCATGGGTTCTCGATCTGGAAGTTCATCAAGTACATCAAGGAGGAACTGCTGATCGTGCTGGGCACGTCGTCGTCCGAGTCGGTGCTGCCGCGGATGATGGCCAAGCTGGAGAACCTGGGCGCGCGCAAGTCCGTCGTGGGGCTGGTGATCCCTACCGGCTACTCGTTCAACCTGGATGGCACGTCCATCTACCTGACCATGGCGGCCGTGTTCATCGCCCAGGCGACCAACACCGACATGAGCCTGACGCAGCAACTCACGCTGCTGGCCGTGCTGCTCCTCACCTCCAAGGGCGCCGCCGGCGTCACCGGCAGCGGCTTCATCGTGCTGGCGGCCACGCTGTCGGCGGTGGGGCATGTGCCGGTGGCTGGCCTGGCCCTGATCCTGGGCATCGACCGCTTCATGTCGGAGGCGCGCGCCCTGACCAACCTCATCGGCAACGGCGTGGCCACGGTGGTGGTCGCCAAATGGACCGGCGACCTGGATGTTGCGCGTATGCACCGCCGGCTGGACAACGAATCGGATGCCGAGGCCGACGAGCCGGAAGCGGTGCTGGATCCGCTGGTTGCCCGCATGCCGGCCCCCGGCACCACCCTGACCCGGTGAACGGCAGGCCACGATGAAACCCTCCACCTATCGTCCCGGTGCTTCCCTGAAGGCACCGCATCGCATCGTCATCGTCGGCGGCGGCGCGGGCGGGCTTGAACTCGCCACCCGGCTGGGCGACACCCTCGGCCGGCGCGGGCAAGCCGAAGTCACGCTCATCGAGAAGACCCGCACCCACGTGTGGAAGCCCAAGCTGCACGAGATCGCCGCCGGCAGCATGGACATGAGCGCCCACGAGGTGGGCTATCTCGCGCAATCGCACTGGCACCACTTCCGCTACCGCGTCGGCGAAATGGTAGGCCTGGACCGGGAGCGCCGGGAGGTGCTGGTGGCGCCTTATGTAGACGACGAAGGCGCGCAGATCACGCCGCTGCGCACCTTTGGCTACGACACCCTGGTCATCGCGGTGGGCAGCCAGAGCAATGACTTCGGCACGCCGGGCGTCTACGAGCACGCCATGCGCCTGGAGTCCGCCGCGGACGCGCTGCGCTTTCACTCGCGCATGGTCAACGCCTGCATCCGCGCCCATGCGCAGACCGCGCCCCTGCTGGCCCAGCAGCTGCACGTAGCCATCATCGGCGCCGGCGCCACGGGCGTGGAACTGGCGGCCGAGCTGCACCGCACCACCCGCGAGGTGGTGGCCTTCGGCCTGGACCGTGTCGACGCCGACAAGGACATCCGGGTCACGCTGATCGAAGCCGCGCCGCGCGTGCTGCCGGCGCTGCCGCCGCGCTTGTCCAGCGCCACGGAGGGCCTGCTGCGCAAGCTCGGCGTGGAAGTGCTCACCGACGCCAAGGTGGCCGAGGTGCTGCCCGGTGGCGTGCAGCTGGGCGATGGCCGGCTGCTGCCGGCGGAGCTGGTGGTATGGGCGGCGGGCGTGAAGGCGCCCGACTTCCTCAAGGATCTTGCCGGCCTTGAAACCAACCGGATCAACCAGCTGGTGGTGCACCCCACGCTGCAGACCAGCCGCGACGAGAACATCTTCGCGATTGGCGACTGCGCGGCGTGCGCATGGCCCGAGGCCAACCAGGGCAAGGGCGGCTTCGTGCCGCCGCGCGCCCAGGCCGCGCACCAGCAGGCTTCGCACATGGCCAGGCAGGTCCGCGCCCGCATGGCGGGCAAGGCGCTGGCCAACTATCGCTACCGCGATTTCGGCTCGCTGGTATCGCTGGGCGAGTTCAGCACCGTGGGCAACATGATGGGCGGCCTGATCGGCGGGAGCCTGATGGTGGAGGGATTGTTCGCCCGGATGATGTACCTGTCGCTCTACAAGATGCATGAACTGGCATTGCACGGCTTTGCCAAGGTCGCCCTCGACACGCTGGCGCGCTCCATCGTCAGGCGCACCGAGCCGCATGTGAAGCTGCACTGAGCCCCGTGCCGCCGTCCCGCACACGCACACGCACAAGCACAAGCACACGCACAAGCAACCGCACTCTTCCGGACCCCATGACCAATCCCACCTCCGATCCCTCCCGCTGGATTGCCGAGCTCTTCAGCGCGCAACAGACCATGCTGCGCGCGTTCGGCGCCGCACCCGGAGAGGCGCCGCAAGACGCCGACGCCACGCCCGCGCCGGTCTCCATGCTGGCGGCGGCGCGCGCGCTCGCCGCCTGGCCGGAACAGGCCCTCAGGCAAATGAGCGCGCTCTGGCCGGCGGGCGAGCCCGCCGGCAGCCCGGACCGCCGCTTTGCCGCACAAGCCTGGCGCGACGACCCGCGCTTTGCGCTGGCGGTGCGCCATTACCAGAGCTACGCCACGCTGCTGCAAGGCGCGATCGAGCAAGCGCCGGCCGATGCGCAGACCAAAGGCCAGTGGCAATTTGCGCTGCGCCAGGTGCTGGATGCGCTCAGCCCGGCCAATTGCCTGGCCACCAACCCCGAGGCGCTGCAGCTGGCGGTGGACTCCGGCGGCGCCAGCTTGGTGGAAGGCATGCGCCTGTTCCTGCAGGACCTGGCCAAGGGACGCGTCTCGATGACCGATGAGCAGAGCTTCGAGGTCGGGCGCAACGTGGCCACCACGCCGGGCGCGGTGGTGTATGAGAACGAGCTGATGCAGCTCATCCAGTACGCGCCGGGCGCGGGCAAGGTCCATCAGCGCCCGTTGCTGATCGTGCCGCCCTGCATCAACAAGTTCTACATCCTCGACCTGCAGCCCGAGAACTCATTCGTCGCCCATGCGGTGGCGCAAGGGCATACGGTCTTCCTGGTGTCCTGGCGCAACGTGGAGCAAGCGCAGGGACACCTGACCTGGGACGACTACCTTGAACAAGGCGTGCTGCGCCCCATCGATGTGGCGCAGGAGATCAGCGGCGCCGACCGCGTCAACACCCTGGGCTTCTGCGTCGGCGGCACGCTGCTGGCCTGCGCGCTGGCCGTGGCCGCCGCGCGCGGCCAGGACAAGGTTGCCAGCGTCACGCTGCTCACCACGATGCTGGACTTCGTTGATACCGGCGAGATCGGCCTGCTGGTCAACGAAGCCATGGTCGCGATGCGGGAGGCCACGATCGGCCGCGGCGGGCTGCTGCGCGGCCGCGAGCTGGCCCATGTGTTCGCCGCGCTGCGCGCCAACGACCTGATCTGGCCCTATGCGGTCAACAGCTACCTGAAGGGCAGCGCGCCGCCGGCGTTCGACCTGCTGTCCTGGAACTGCGACGACACCAACCTGCCGGGGCCGATGTACTGCTGGTACCTGCGCAACGCTTACCTGGAGAACCGCCTGCGCGTGCCGGGCGGCACCGTGCAATGCGGGGAGCCGGTGGACTTTGCCCGGGTCCGGGTGCCCGCTTTCCTCTATGCCTCGCAGGACGACCACATCGTGCCGTGGGGCAGCGCCTATGCCACCACGCGCCTGTTGGGCGGCCCGACGACCTTCGTGCTGGGCGCCAGCGGCCACATCGCCGGCGTGATCAACCCGCCGGCCAAAGGCAAGCGCCACCACTGGACCGGCCCGCTCCAGGGCGATCCGCAACGCTGGCTTGACGGCGCCGAGCGCGCCGAAGGCAGCTGGTGGCCGGCCTGGACCCGCTGGCTGGCGCAACACGCCGGCGCGCGCACCGCTACGCGCCGGTCGCTCGGCAACGCCGCCTACCCCGTGATCGAGCCCGCACCCGGGCGCTACGTCAAGGCGAAGGCCGGCTAGCTATCCGCAGTCTGGCCTGCCAATCCCCTATCCACCCTACCCCCGATTCACCCAGGAGAGTCACATGGAAGATGTTGTTATCGTCGCCGCAGCCAGAACCGCCGTCGGCAAGTTCGGCGGCTCGCTGGCCAAGGTGCCGGCCCCCGAACTCGGCGCCACGGTCATCAAGGCCTTGCTCGAGCGCAGCGGCCTGAAGCCGGAAATGGTCGACGAGGTGCTGCTGGGCCAGGTGCTGACCGCGGGCAGCGGGCAGAACCCCGCGCGCCAGGCCGCCCTCAAGGCGGGCCTGCCGAACACCGTGCCCGCCATGACCATCGGCAAGGTCTGCGGCTCCGGCCTGAAGGCCGTGCACCTGGCGGCCCAGGCCATCAAGTGCGGCGATTCGGATATCGTCATCGCCGGCGGCCAGGAGAACATGAGCGCATCGCCGCACGTGCTGGCGGGATCGCGCGACGGCCAGCGCATGGGCGACTGGAAGCTCACCGACACGATGATCGTCGACGGCCTGTGGGACGCCTTCAACCAGTACCACATGGGCACCACCGCCGAGAACGTCGCCAAGGCGTACAACATCTCGCGCGAGCAGCAGGACGCGTTCGCGGCCGCGTCGCAGCAGAAGGCCGAACAGGCGCAGAAGACCGGCCGCTTCAAGGACGAGATCGTGCCGGTCTCGATCGTCTCGAAGAAAGGCACCGTGATCTTCGATACCGACGAGTTCATCAAGCACGGCACCACCGCCGATGCCCTGGCGGGCCTGCGGCCGGCCTTCGACAAAGCCGGCTCCGTCACCGCCGGCAATGCCTCCGGCCTGAACGACGGCGCCGCGGCGGTCCTGATGATGTCGGCCAGCAAGGCGCGCGAACTGGGACTCAAGCCCCTGGCCCGCATCGCCTCCTATGCCTCGGCCGGGCTCGACCCGACCATCATGGGCATGGGCCCGGTCCCGGCCTCGCAGCGTTGCCTGCAAAAGGCCGGCTGGAGCATCAACGACCTGGACCTGATGGAGATCAACGAGGCCTTCGCCGCCCAGGCGTGCGCGGTCAACCAGGAGATGGACTGGGACGCCAGCAAGATCAACGTCAATGGCGGCGCCATCGCCATCGGGCATCCCATCGGGGCATCGGGCTGCCGCATCCTGGTCACCCTGCTGCACGAGATGGCCCGGCGCGACGCCCGGCGCGGCCTGGCGTCGCTATGCATCGGCGGCGGCATGGGCGTGGCGCTGGCTGTCGAGCGCTAAGACAGCATTCATTACACAAGGAGAAAACGATGAGCAAGCAACGCGTAGTACTGGTCACGGGCGGCATGGGCGGCCTGGGTGAAACCATTTCCACCAAGATGGCCGATGCCGGCTACCGGGTGGCGGTCACCTATTCGCCGGGCAACACCACCCATGGCGAATGGGTCCAGCAGATGAAGGCGCGCGGCTACGACATCCTCGCCGTGCCCTGCGACGTGGCGGACCTCGATTCGTGCGCGAAGGCGGTGGCGGCCGTGATGGAAGTCGCCGGCCCGGTCGACGTGCTGGTCAACAACGCCGGCATCACGCGCGACATGACCTTCAAGAAGATGGACAAGGTGAACTGGGACACGGTGCTGCGCACCAACCTGGACAGCCTGTTCAACATGACCAAGCAGGTCGCCGACGGCATGGTGGAGCGCGGCTGGGGCCGCATCGTCAATGTCTCGTCGGTCAACGGCTCGAAGGGCGCGTTCGGCCAGACCAACTACTCGGCAGCCAAGGCTGGCGTGCACGGCTTCACCAAGGCGCTGGCGCTGGAAGTCGCCAGGAAAGGCGTCACGGTAAACACCATCTCGCCCGGCTACATCGGCACCAAGATGGTCACCGCCATTCCCGAGGAGATCCTGAACACCAAGATTCTGCCGCAGATCCCGGTAGGCCGGCTGGGCAAGCCGGAAGAAGTGGCGGGCCTGATCATCTACCTGGCCTCCGAGGAAGCCGCCTTCGTGACCGGCGCCAACATCGCCATCAACGGCGGCCAGCATATGCAGTGACGTCTGGCAGTGGCGGCCGGCGCACGGCCGCCGCATGGCCACCGCATGGCCACCGCATGGCAACAGAACAACTACGCAAGGCAGCAACCGGAGACCACATGAAATCCATGGGCATCGATCGCGACGCGCTGATTCAGCAGTTCACGCAAGCGTCGGAGAAGCAAGGCGAATCCCTGCAGCAAGCGGTCCAGCAAGCGACGCTCAAGGCATTGCAAAGCCGGGAACTGACGCTCAAGAGCATCAAGGACACGCTGAAGATGGTCACCCAGGCGGCCTCCTCCGGGGCGGCCAGCAGCGGGCTCGCGGGAGCAGGGCTCGAGCCGATGCTGTCGCAGGTGGCGCAGGGCATGGACGCCGCGCTGGTGCAGGCGGTGGAGGCAAATCGCCGGGCGTTGCAGCAGATCGTCGACCAGGGCGCGCAATTGCGTGAAACGCACCTCAAGAAGGCCGTGGCCGACATCGAGAAGATGGAGGACGCGCTGTTCAGTACGGTGGCCAAATCCATCGGCGAGTTGCCGCAGGCCGTGCAGGGGCCGTGGTCGACGGTGCTGGACGGCATGAAGCTCAAGGGCACGGCCACCGGGGCCAGCGCGACGGCGGTGGTCGAGCAGCTGGCCACCCAGGCGCGCGAGTTCACGCGCGAGGGACGGGCCTTTGCGCAAAACAGCACCGAGGCCTGGCTCGAGCACTACGCCACGCTGGTCAGCGGCGTGCTGATCGGCATGTCGAATGGCTTGAGCGGCGAAGGCAAGCGCTGATCTCGTTCAAGCCACACCGCGGCCCGGCAATCTGCGTTGCCGCACGCCCCTCTCCCGCAAGCGGGAGAGGGGCGCATACCAGCCGCCCCCGCGGCGCCCATCCATAACCCACGGCGGAGGCCCGGATAGATGGATCCCATCCTGCTGGCGCGCATGCAGTTCGCTGCCAACATCACTTTCCATATCCTGTTCCCGACCATCAGCATCGGCCTGGGATGGTTGCTGCTGTTCTTTCGCTGGCGCTACCTGGCGGCCGACTCGCCACAGGTCCGCCATGCATGGCTGAATGCCTACCGGTTCTGGACCAAGGTGTTCGCGCTGACGTTCGCGCTTGGCGTGGTCAGCGGCATCACCATGAGCTTCCAGTTCGGCACCAACTGGCCGGGCTTCATGGAAACGGTCGGCAATATTGCCGGGCCCCTGCTCGCCTATGAGGTCCTGACCGCATTCTTTCTCGAAGCCGGCTTTCTCGGCGTGATGCTGTTCGGCCACGGCAAGGTAAGCGAACGGGTGCACCTGATGTCGACCTTCTTCGTCGCCTTCGGCACCACGCTCAGCGCCTTCTGGATCCTGGCGCTGAACTCCTGGATGCAGACGCCACAGGGCTACGAGATCATCAATGGTGAGTTCCACGTGCAGAGCTGGGTGGCCGTGGTCTTCAACCCCTCCTTCCCCTACCGCTTCTGCCATATGCTGCTGGCCTCGGCGCTGACCTGCGCCTTCCTGCTCGCCGGGCTGAGCGCGTGGCAGCTGCTCAAAGGCACGGCGCAGCTGTCCGCGCCCAAGGTGCTGCGGGTCGGGCTGACCCTTGCCGCGGCCGCGATCCCGCTGCAGATCGTGGTCGGCGACATGCACGGCCTGAACACGCTCGAGCACCAGCCGCAGAAGATTGCCGCCATGGAGGGCGTATGGGAGACGGAGCGCGGCGCGCCCTTGCTGCTCTTCGCCATTCCCGACGCAGGCGCTCGCACCAATCGCGCGGCCATCGGCATCCCCCATCTCGCCAGCCTGATCCTGACCCACCGCTCCGATGGCGAGATCCGCGGGCTGAACACGTTCGGCGATGCGCATCCGCCGGTCCTGCCGCTGTTTTTCGCCTTTCGCGTGATGGTGGGCATGGGCGTGCTGATGCTGGCGGCCAGCTGGCTGGGCTGGTGGTGGTACCGCCGCGCCGGCTGGCAGCCGCAGCGGCTGCCGCGCGCGCTCCTGTGGGGACTCGCGGGCATGACCTTCTCCGGCTGGATCGCCACGGTGGCCGGCTGGTACGTCACCGAGATCGGGCGCCAGCCCTTTATCGTCTACGGCCTGCTGCGCACCGCCGATGTGGCCTCCAGCGTGCCGGCGCCCCATATCGCGCTCACGCTGGCGCTGTTCGTCACGGTGTACCTCGCGCTGATCGTCGCCTATGTCAGCGTGTTGAAGTACCTGGCGGAGAAGCCGGAGGCGCCGCCCGGGGACGAGCCCGCCGGACAAATCACCACTGCGCCCGGCGCCGTCGCCACGCACGCCTTGCCAATCGGGAGCCAGCCATGACCTGGATGCGTTTTGACGATGCCCTGCCCGTGATCTTCATGGCGCTGATGGGCGTGGCCATGCTGGTCTACGTGATCAGCGACGGCTATGACCTGGGCGTCGGCATGCTGATGCACCGGGCCACCCCGGCCGAGAAAGACGTCATGGTGGCATCGATCGGCCCGTTCTGGGATGCCAACGAAACCTGGCTGGTGCTCGGCATCGGCATCCTCCTCGTGGCTTTCCCTAGGGCGCACGGATTGATATTGACCGAGCTCTACCTGCCTGTCACGCTGATGCTGGTGGGACTGATCCTGCGCGGCGTGGCGTTCGACTTCCGGGTGAAGGTGAAGAGCGCGCACAAGCCGATATGGGATCGCCTCTTCTTCGCCGGCTCGACGATCGCGTCGGTCTCGCAAGGTTGGATGCTGGGACGTTACATCAGTGGCTTCGGTACCGGTTGGAACTATCCCCTGTTCGCTGCGGCCATCGCCGTGGCGTTGCCAATGGCTTATGTGCTGCTCGGCGCGTGCTGGCTCATCATGAAGACCGAGGGCGAACTCCAGCAGCGCGCGGTGCACTGGGCCAGGATCGCGTGGGCACCGATGGTATGCGGGCTGGCATTGATCTCGATTGCCACGCCCTGGATCAGCCCGGTGGTGCGCGAGCGCTGGTTCGTGCTGCCGCAGATCGTCGCCCTCGCCTCCATCCCGCTGGTGACCGGCCTCGCGCTCGTGGCCCTGCGCATGCTGCTGAACACCCGCGTGGTGCGCGGGCCGGTGAGCTGGCTGCCCTTCGTGCTGCTGATCGGAGTCTTTGTGCTCAGCTTCCTCGGGCTGGCCTACAGCATCTTTCCGTTTGTCGTGATCCACCGCCTGACCATCTGGCAGGCCGCCAGCAGCCCGGAGGCCTTGAAGGTGATCCTGGTGGGCGTGTGCATCTCGGTGCCGGCCATCGCCGGCTATACGGTGTTCTCGTACCGGGTATTCCGTGGCAAGACCGGCGAGCTCCGCTATGCCTAGCTGGCCCCGGAACATGCTGCGGCGCGACACGACGCACATCCCCGCCGACGGCTGCGCGGGTTTCGCGCAGCCGTGCTCCGGGAGTACACTGCATTCACTCGACCTGTGCCTGGACGAGCACAGGTCTCGCTTCCATCACTGGTATCCGCACGACAAGTCCTGCCTCGCCGAGGACCGCGGAGAAAGGGCTCGCGACATGAATCTCGGCCGTATGCGCATGGGAATCTGGTGCGGTATGGCATTGGTAGCGATCGCGCTGGCCACGTGGCTGGCCTATGCCATGGCGTTGCGCGCCGGGCTCGATCAGCTGCGGGTTGCCGCCCAGCATCGCCTCGATGTCGTGTCCGCGCGGCTTGACGGCGAGTTGTCCCGGTTCGACTACCTGCCATCGTTGCTCGAATCCACCACGGATGTCTTCGCGTTGCTCAGCCGGCCCGATGACGTGGCGCTCAAGCAGCAGGTCAGCCGTTACCTGCACGGCATCACCGCAACCGCCGGCGCCGACAACCTGTACGTCACCCAGCGCTCCGGCCTGACCCTGGCAGCGGCCGACTGGGACCAGCCGGGCACCCCGGTGGGCGCCGATCTCTCGTTCCGGCCGTATATGCGCGATGCGCTCGAGCACGGCCGGGGCCGCTTCTACGGCGTAGGGTTTACCTCCGGGCGGCCCGGCTATTACCTCGCCTACGCGCTACAGCAAGGCGGCGCGCAGCGCGGCGTGGCTACCGTCAAGGTCAACCTCGACGCGGTGGAACGCAACTGGGTCCAGATCCCGGGCAAGGTGCTGGTGGTCGACGCCCGCGATGTGGTCATCCTGGCGTCGCTCGCGCCGTGGCGGCTGCGCCCGCTGGCGCCGCTGACGCAAGCGATGCTGGCCGAGGCCGGCCTGGCGCGCACCTACGGCAAGTCCGACCTGATGCCGCTGGACTGGCAGGTACGCGCCAGGCTGGACGCCCACACCACGCGCGTGCGCCTCGATGGCATGGATTACCTGGCCTCGGAGCGCACGGTCAACCACGGCCTCTGGCGCATCATGCTGCTCGATGACGAACTGCCGGCGCGCAACCTGGCCCGCAACGCCGCCATCGGCGCCCTGCTGGCCTGCATGGTGATACTGCTGCTGGCGCTGGTGATTGCACTGCGCCTGCGCGCCGGGCAACAACAAGCCGCGGCGCAACGCGCGCTGCGCGCCGCGCACGATGGCCTGGAGGCCAAGGTGCTGGAGCGCACGGCCGAGCTGCGCGCGCTGCAGAACGACCTGGTCCATGCCGGCAAGCTGGCCGCGCTCGGGCAGATGTCCGCCGGCGTGGTGCACGAGCTCAACCAGCCGCTGGCGGCCATGCGCACGCTGTCGGACAACGCCGAGGTGCTGCTGGAAAAGGGCCGGCTCAAGGATGTGGCGGGCAATCTCCAGCGCATCGCCAAGCTGATCGACCGCCTTGGCCGCCTGACGCAGCAGCTCAAGGTCTTTGCCTTCAAGTCCCAGGACGCGGTGCAGCCGGTGCTGGTACGCCAGGCGGTGCAGGACGCACTGCTGCTCGTCAGCACCCGGATGCGCGAGCGCGATATCACGGTCAGCGTGGCGATCGACCCCGCCGACATCAGCGTCCTGGCCGACGAGATCCGCATCGAGCAGGTGATGGTCAACCTGCTGGGCAATGCCGCCGATGCCTTGTCGGGCGCGCCGGTGCGGGAGCTGGAGATCCACGCGGCCCGGCAAGAGCACCTCTGCATCGTCACCATCCGCGACACAGGCCCCGGCATCCATCCCGACGTGCTGCCCCGCCTGTTCGACCCATTCATTACAACCAAGCCGGCGGGCAAGGGCCTGGGCCTTGGCCTGATGATCTCGGCGCATATCGTGCGCGAGTTCGGCGGCCGCCTGTACGCCCGCAACCTGGCGCCCGCCGGTGCCGAGTTCGTGGTCGAGCTGCCGCTGGCGCCGTCGCATGAGAGAGAATCCAATGACTGACACCCATCCCATCCGCGTGGTTTTTGTCGAGGACGAGGAGGATGTGCTGGTGGGCAGCTCGCAGGCCCTCGAACTGGCGGGCTTCGCCGTGGACGGCTTTGCCTCGGTGGAGCAGGCGCGCAGCAGCATCGGTATCGGCGAGCCGGTGGTGGTGGTCTGCGATGTCAAGCTGCCGGGCATGAACGGCGTGGCCTGGCTCAACGAGATCCGGCACATCGACCCCGACCTGCCCGTGATCCTGATGACCGGCCACGGCGACATCACCATGGCGGTGCAGGCCATGCGCGAGGGCGCGTACGACTTCATCGAAAAGCCGTGTTCCTCCGAGCGGCTGGTCTCCGTGGTCAGGCGTGCCGCCGACCGGCGCAAGCTCAGCCTGGAAGTGCTGGGCCTGCGCGAGCAACTGGAAAGCTGGCACGGGATCCAGGCCTGCCTGATCGGCCGCTCCGCGCAGATGGAACGGGTGCGCCGCGCCGTGCGCGCGCTGGCCGATGCGCCGGCGGACGTGGTGATCTATGGCGAGACGGGCACGGGCAAGGACCTGGTGGCGCGCTGCCTGCACGACCACAGCGCGCGCCGCAGCGGCAACTTTGTGCCGCTGAACTGCGGCGGCCTGCCCGAAGCCCTGGCCGAGAGCGAGCTGTTCGGGCATGAGGTGGGCTCTTTCACCGGCGCCACGCGGCGGCGCTGCGGCAAGTTCGAGCATGCGCAGGGCGGCACCCTGTTCCTCGACGAAATCGAGAGCATGCCGATGTCGGTGCAAGTCAAGTTCCTGCGCGCGCTGCAGGAGCGCTCCATCGAACGGGTGGGATCGAACGAATCCATCGCGGTGGATTGCCGGGTCATTGCCGCCAGCAAGGAAGACCTGAAACTGCTCAGCGAGCAAAGGAAGTTCCGTGCCGACCTGTACTACCGCATTGGCGTGGCCTTTATCGACCTGCCGCCACTGCGCGAGCGCCGCGAAGATATCCCGCTGCTGTTCGAGCATCTCATCCTGCAGGCCGCCACCCGCTTCAACCGGCCGGCGCCGCTGCTCGGGAACGCGCAGTTCGAGCTGCTGCTGTCCCATTCCTGGCCGGGCAATGTGCGGGAACTGCGCAATGTGGCCGACCGTTTCGTGCTCGGGCTGCTGTCCGATGATTTCGAGCTGCACCGCAGCCACGCCGGCCACGGCAACAGCCTGCCCGAACAGCTTGAGCAGTTTGAACGGGTCGTTGTGATGGAGGAGCTCAAGCGCAACAACTGCGATGTGGCGGCTACCGCTAGGGCGCTCTCCATCCCCAAGCAAACGCTGTACTCCAAGCTGCGCCGCCTGCAGATCGCCTATGACAAGGTGCAGGCCGAGGAGTGATCCACGCTTGAACCTCAATCCCCCCGGTAGCGCGGGGGACGCCCCCATTTTCCAGACTTACAGGCATTCCCCATGCTTTACCAATTCCACGAACTCAAGAGCGCCATGCTGTTGCCGCTCACCGCGCTGGCGCAGGCAACGTCGCGCACTTTCACCAATCCGCTCAGCCCGTTGTCCATGATGCCGGGCGCCAACCGGATGGCCGCCGGCTACGAACTGCTCTACCGCCTGGGCAAGGACTACAAGAAGCCGCCCTTCGACATCAAGTCGGTGCGGTGCCACGGCCGGGACATTCCCATCGTGGAACAGACCATTGTGGAGAAGCCCTTCTGCAAGCTGCTGCGCTTCAAGCGCTATGCCGACGATCCGCAGGTCATCCAGTTGCTGAAGGACGAGCCGGTGGTGCTGGTGTGCGCCCCGCTGTCCGGCCACCACGCAACCCTGCTGCGCGATACGGTGCGAACGCTGCTGCAGCACCACAAGGTCTACGTGACCGACTGGATCGATGCCCGCATGGTGCCCGCGGAGGACGGCCCGTTCCACCTGACCGACTACGTACACTACATCCAGGACTTCATCCGCCAGATCGGCGCGGAAAACCTGCATGTCATCTCCGTGTGCCAGCCGGCCGTGCCTGTGCTTGCCGCCATCTCCCTGCTGGCTTCCGCCGGCGAGGCCACGCCGCGGACCATGACCATGATGGGCGGCCCGATCGATGCGCGCCGCAGCCCCACTGCCGTGAACGCGCTGGCCACCGACAAGTCCTTCGAGTGGTTCGAGAACAACGTGATCCATGCCGTGCCGGCCAACTACCCGGGCCACGGCCGCAAAGTCTACCCGGGCTTCCTGCAGCACGCCGGCTTTGTGGCGACCAACCCGGATCGCCACCTCTCATCGCACTACGACTACTACCAGAACCTGGTCGATGGCGACCTGGACGACGCCGAGGCCCATGTGCGCTTCTACGACGAGTACAACGCCGTGCTCGACATGGCCGCCGAGTATTACCTGGATACGATCCGCGATGTGTTCCAGGAATTCCGGCTGGCCAGCGGCACCTGGGAGATCGGCGGCAAGCCGGTACGGCCGCAGGACATCACGGGCGCGGCGCTGCTGACCATCGAGGGCGAACTGGACGACATCACGGGAGCGGGCCAGACCGCGGCGGCGCACGATCTTTGCTCGGGCATTCCCCGCGCGCGCAAGCAGCATGTGACAGCGCAGGGCTGCGGGCACTACGGCATTTTCTCCGGCCGACGCTGGCGCGAGGAAATCTATCCGCAACTGCGCGCGTTCATCGCCAGCCATCGCTGAGCGTTGCGGGCGCCCGCGGCCAGGCCGGAGGCGCTGAGGATGAATTCCGCAGACGCCGCCGCCGAATCGCGGCGGCGGCAGAGCAAGCCTGACCGAAGCAGCCGGCCGATCTGCCACTGATGGACATACAGCGCGCCGGCAGGCATTTCCGGCGCCTCCAGAAACGCGCCCTGGAGCGGCTCGCCCCAGGGATTGCACGCGACGCGCAGGCGCGCTCCCGCGGCCATCCGGCATAGCAGCTCGATCTGTTTCATGATTCGCCTTCCGGCTGCGCCAAAGCGCGCAGCCACGCCGACCCGACCGCTAGTCCCTTGGTCTGACTGGTCCCTTATTCCGACTGGTCCGGAATGGCCCGTATCAGCTCATCGAGCTGCGCGCTCATGGGCAAGCCGAGCCGCTCGCCGGTGGGCAGCTTGTTCATGAACCATTGCTTGTACGTGCGGTCCAGTTCCCCGGACACGGCCATCTCGCGCACGGCCTTGTCCACCATGGCGGCAAACTGCGGATCACCCTTGCGGAACAAGATCCCGTAGGGATCGTAGGAGAGGAAATCGCCGACAATCTGGAACTTGCCGCCAGCGCCGCCGCTACGCAGAAAACCGTACAGCAGCACATCGTCGCCCGCATAGGCGTCCGCGCCACCGTGCTGCAAAACCTGGAACGCATCGGCATGGTCCCGCGCCTTGATGACGTTCAGCTGCAGGCCGAAGCGAGCCGAGAGCCGCTCGAGCGCCTCCACATTCGTGGTGCCGCCGGTCGCGACTACGGTCTTCCCCTTCAGGTCCCTGAACGACTTGACCGGCGATCCCTTCGGCACCATCAGCTTGGTCCCGGCCACGAAGATCACCGGTGAGAACGACACGCGCTTCAGGCGCTCGACGTTCCTGGTGGTCGAGCCGCATTCCAGGTCGACCTTGCCGGACGTGACCGCATCGAAGCGGTTGTCCGAGGTGACCGGCGCCCATTGAATGCTGACCTCGCGGCCCACCTCCACCGCCGCCGCGTCCACGATCGCGCGGCAGATATCGATGGAATAGCCGACCGGCTTGCCAAGCCTGTCCAGGTACGAGAATGGCAAGGACGACTCGCGATAGCCGATGGTCAGGGTGCCGCTTTCCTTCGCCTTCTTCAGCGTGCCGGCCAGTTCCCCCGCCGGTTGCGCCGACGCCGCGCCGGCAGCCAGTGCCGCGCACAGCGCAACCGCCGCCCACGTCGCGATTCGCCGGCACCTGCGGCTGCCGCGCCCGCCGCCCACCCGTGTTCCATTTGAAAGCATTTGATTTGCACTCCTGCAGTGATCGTTCGCACAATGCCCGGCACACCACGCGCAAGGCCGCCTGCGAGGCGCCCCCGCGCAGGCTGGTCAGGCCTGGACCACGCCCGGCTTGCCGAGCGGGGCGCGCGCGTCGGATGCCGCGCTGTCGCCCTCACCGTCCAGATCCGACTCGCTCGCCAGCTGGCCCTCCCATTTCGCCACCACCGCGGCGGCAATCGAGTTGCCTACCGCATTGGTCGCCGAACGGCCCATGTCCAGGAACTGGTCGACCCCCATGATCAGCAGCAAACCGGCTTCCGGAATGCCGAACTGGTTCAGCGTGGCGGCAATCACCACCAGCGATGCGCGCGGCACCCCGGCCATCCCCTTGGAGGTCAGCATGAGCAGCAGCAACATGGTGATCTGGGTCCCGATCGGCAGATGGATATCGTAGGCCTGGGCGATGAACAGCACGGCGAACGTGCAGTACATCATGGTGCCGTCGAGGTTGAAGGAGTACCCCATCGGCAGCACAAAGCTGGAGATCCTGCGGCTGACGCCGAACCGGTCCAGCGCGGTAAGCATCTTCGGATAGGCGGCCTCCGAGCTGGCGGTGGAGAACGAGAGAAGGAAGGGTTCGCGAATCAGCCGGATCAGCGTGAATACCCGCTTGCCGAGGAAGAAGAAGCCGGCCAGGACCAGCAGGCCCCACAGCACCGCCAGGCCAAGATAGAAGCTACCCATGAACTTGGCGAAGGTGACGAGGATGCCCAGCCCCTGCGTGGTCACGGTGGAGGCAATGGCCGCAAACACCGCCACGGGCGCCATCCACATGACGGCGCCGGTGATCTTGAGCATCGTCTGCGCGAGATCATCGATGACGCCTGCCAGCCGCTTGCCGGTCTCCCCCAGCGTGGACAGCGCGGTACCGAAGAAGATCGAGAACACCACGATCTGCAGGATCTCATTGGTGGCCATGGCCTCGGCCACGGACTTCGGCACCAGGTGCGTGATGAAGTCCTTGAGCGTAAAGGCATTGGTCTTCAGATTGGTGGCCGCGCCCACATCCGGCAATGGCAGGCCGATGTTATGGCCAGGCTGCAGGAAGGTGGCCAGAACGAGGCCAAGCGACAGCGAGATGAACGAAGCCACGATAAACCAGCCGAGCGCCTTCACGCCGACGCGGCCAACGGTACTCGCATCGCCCATGTGCGCGATGCCAACCACCAGCGTGGAGAACACGAGCGGTGCGATGATCATCTTGATCAGCCGCAGGAAGACGTCGGTGAAGATCGATATATAGCCGGCGATCTCCTTGGCCGTACCGGGATCCGGGAAGGCCTTGTTACAGCTATAGCCGACGATGATGCCGAGGATCATCGCGATGACGATGTAGGTGGTAATCGGGCGCTTTTTTTTCATGACTGCTCCTTGGATTCTTGCGAGCCTGCTTTTCCGGTGCGTCAGACTTTCATGTGGGTCGATGCATCGCCGGGCAAATTCCGGCGCTGCCGTAGCTTCCCTCTCCCGCATGGCGGGAGCGGGAGAGGGAGCGGGAGCAAACCAGCAGCGTTATGCTTCCGGCAACTCGCACCCGCATGCAGTGCCCACACTAAAGTCCAAAGCACCACGTTTTCCGAAGCCGCCAACCCCTGATATGTTCAGGCGAATTGGGTCGCCGCGGACCGGAACGGACCGCGTCCTCTTTGTATTCCAGCGGATCAGATGGTTAGCGTTCGGCCAATGGCCGCGCGGTATCTGGTATCTATATGCATGCCTTCCCCGATGACCGATGAGACTGGGAAACTCACTGAAAACTACCCACATCGTCGAGCATCCACCGGCGCGCCGGCGCCACCGCGTGCGGCAGCGCCGTGCTCTCCACGTCGAACTCGATCATTCGGGCGCCAGGCAGGAAATGGCTGCAGGACTGCCGCCAGACGGCATCTGGCCAGACCATCTCGACGGAGCCGTCATAGGGGTGATAGACAGCGCTGTACAACGTGCCGTGGCCACGCCCGTAGGAAGTCTGAAACAGTGGCGGGCGTAGCAGCGCGCGCAGGACAGCCTTGGCATCCTCGGCCTGCCGCACGGCAACCGCCAGCGTCTGCTCCCTGGCTTCGGCCAGGGTCGCATTGGCGTGCGCCGGCCACTCGACGCCATGCTGCAGGTTGCTCACCGCCTGCTTGCGCACCACCTCCAGCGGCCGGTCCGGCGTGACAAACACCGTTGCCCACTGTGCGCGGCGGTCAAGCAGGCTCACCGTGTAGCTCATATGCACCGGGATGCGCGCGAGCATTTCCACCGCCTGGTCGACGTTCTCCGCGAACTCCAGCACGTAGCGCAGGACCAGTGGAATGCCGAATCCATTGCCTACCGCCTTGCGGCCCCCGAACGACAGCGACGCGGCCAGGCCGCTCTCGTTGATGCCGTCAAGCGCGCCCCACAGGCAGTCGTTGACCGCCACCACCCGCTGGCCATGCCACCTGGAAGCCAGCCACACGCCCTCGAGCAAAGCCGGGGCGAAATCGTAATTGCGCAACAGCGCAGGCGTGGCGCCGGCAGCCTGCTGCCCGTCCACCGGCAGCCACACCGCCTGGGAACAACCGGCAATGTAGGGCGGCGGCCCCCACATCGACAGGAAGCGCGCTTCCAGGTCGCCACCCCCGGCCAGCTCGACCAGCCGCTCCCAGGTCGGGACCAGCTCCGGCATATGGTGGCGCAAGGCCTTGCGGCACATCAGGAAGCCGGGCCGCGCGCGATCGCCGTCGCGCAGATACCATTGCCGGTATCCAGGCCAGAATTGCCGGAAGATGTTCTGCCATCGGTGGCCGGGCAAGTCCTCGCTGATCGCTTCGAATGTACAACGCATGAATTCTTGCCCTCTCGTGGTTGGACCTTCGGCCTACAGGATCTTGAATGCGCCCGGCTGCGGCGCCATCTCCGCCAGCGCGGGAACCAGGGGCTTGGCCACGTAGTACTGCTTGATGCCTCGGATCCATTGGTGCGCGCGCTCGTTGAGCTTGAACTCGTCGTTCATCGAACGGCCCCGCGTGATCAGGATGCCAAGATCGGCGCCTTCGTAGCGATAATCGCCCGGCCCGGTGATGCGCAGGAAGAAGGCTTCCTGCTCGCTTTCGATCTCGCGCCGGTTGGAGTCGAAGCGGTGGTAGGACACGGAGCCGTCGGACGCCATGCGATAGATGCCCGAGGGCGGTGCATGGGTCACGATGTCCACGTTGTCCTCGGTGTACTTGATGACCAGCTGGGACCAGCCGTCGATGAACGACTTCTCGGCCCAGCGCTCATTGAGTTCGCGCACATTGAGGTCGAACGGCACACCAGAGAATTCCAGCAGGTGGAACAGGAACAACGGCGCGTCCGCATAGGCGAAGGCCGCGTGATTGGTCATCGGGCTGGCGCCGCAGATGCGGGGATTCAGCTCGCCGAGATACACCTCGCCACTATCGACGTCGATCAGGAAGTCCAGGTCGAAGTAGCCGCGATAGCCCTCCTCCAGCAACTGGTTGCCAAAGCGGAAGGCCATGTCGCGTGCCTTCATCCTGACTTCTTCGGAGAACGCCCCAGGGAAGATCTCGTTGCCGCACCAGCCGCCCTTGTAGGGGGTCAGCTGGCGCGCGCCCACCACCTCGGTCAGCAGCGGCCCGACCAGCGTGCCGGACTGCGTGGCGCATGCCTCCAGGGTCGCGCCGCGGCAGTTGATGCGCTTCATGATCTTCACTTCGGGGTCGTTGACGATCTCGTCCTTGTGCTTGTTGAAATCGTCCTCGCCGGAAATAAAGAAGGTGGTGTGGCCGGAGTCGCCGAACGCGCTCTGCACCACCAGGTCCCTGCCGAGACCGTAGTGTTCCGCGATCTGCATCAGGTGCTCATAGCTGTCCACCTTCTCCAGGGCATTGGGCACCGAGTGCACGCCCGCCTTGTTGCCGATGCGCACGGTCTCCATCTTGTTGTCGCAGCGGCTGCGCAGCGCAGCCGGAGGGAACCACACGTCCAGCCCGAGTTCGTCGGCGAGCTCTTCGGTCTTCTCGTCGAACATCAGGAAGGTCGCCGCCGCCCTTCCCCCCCGCTGCTCGATCAGCTCGACCACATCCTTGTGCTGCAGCAGGTAGTTATTGATGTCTTCGATCGAGGTGAACTCCTCGTGCGGCAGTTCTTGCGGCACGAAGACATTGGGATGGCGGCCGTCGAAGCAATCGATATAGTTGATGTACTTGAATCGGTTGACCCACTGATCGATGCCCAGGAGATTGAAGTTGGTGGCGCTGATGAAGTAGATGGGCTTCTCGTTCCTGTGGAACATCACGCGCAGATCTGAGACATTACGGACTTTTTGCATCGTGGCTTTCTCCTGATGAACTCGGGGCCGGCTGGACGCGGGTTTCCCGCGGCTCCTGGACAGCCAGGACCGGCATTTTTTCTTTGTCGACATGGGCTCTGTTGCGAGAAGCCGGGCGCCAATCCCGGCCTCCCGCCTCGCTACTTTTTTGCCGCCGGGCGTTCCGCCATGGCCACCGCCGCCACTTCATCGACCGTTGCCGTCGAGACTTCCACAACGGTCGAGACCGACGCCTTTGCCGCGGCCGCCACCGCCGCCGCGGCCTCGCCGGCTGCCTGGAGGGCCAGTTGCTGGAGCGCCCCGTCGCTGAACACGCGGAATCCCAGCTCCGGGCGGTAACCGTGGATCTCGCGCACATCCAGCGCCTGCATGAACTCGAGGATCTCGGAGCTGATCACCTGCCCCGGCACCAGGATGGGGAAGCCCGGGGGATAGGGAATCACGAACAAGGCCGATACCACCTCACGGCCCTTGGAGATGGCCCTGGCCACCTCGGCCATGTTCAGGTACTCGCAGTTCTCCTCGTCATAGGACATGAAGAAGGCCTTGCGGATATCGCCGTCCGGCGTCTCGATCTGCCCGCTGTTGCACACGCTGCGGAATGCAAAGTGGAAGTGCGAGAAGTCCGGCAGCGGCGGCAGTTCCTTGGTCAGCGACGACACGCGCCGCTCGTGCAGGCGGCGCTCGATCACGCTCATGTCCGCCGTGCGCTCCTCCAGTTCCCTGGCGATCTTGATCAGCACCTCGATCAGGTAGGCCACCGACGAACGCGTGGTACCGATGTTGGTCATGAACAAGACGGTATTGCGCGACGTCTTGTTGATCTGGATGCCGTACTTGTCCATCAGGTACTTGTTCTTGAACGTATCGCCGTCGATGCCGGAGGTGCCGATCGACAGGGTCAGCCGGGTAGGATCCAGCGCGAATTCATCGACGCGCCACGCGGCTTCCATATTGGCCCAGCCGGATTCCGGGCTGTAGTACGCCTCGATGCCGGACGGCCGGTACGCGGTCGGCACCACGCGGGAGACGTTGAGGAACTGGAAGTACTTCTTGAGCAAGGGGTGGGTGTGGATCCACTCGCGCAGCGTCATGGCCAGTTCCATCTGGCGCTGCACCAGCTCGTAGCCTTCCAGCTCCACCTGGCGGCGGCCGACGTCGAGCGAGGCCAGGATCTGGTAGTTCGGCGAGGTCGAGGTGTGCGTCATGTACGCCTCGTGGAACGCCTCTTCCGCCTTGTCCTTGAAGTCCTGATCCCACACATGAATCATGGAGCCCTGGCGCAGCGAGGTCAGGGTCTTGTGGGTGGACTGGGTCGCGTAGACCCGCACCCGCGCGCGGTCCGGATCCGGCATCAGGCGGGTGGCGACGACCTTCTCCTCATCATCCCAGTCCGCCCCGCCGAACGATTCGGTGAATGCATCGTAGCGCCGGCGATAGTCTTCGCTATCCAGCTCGCGGCGCAGGCGCGACGCCGAATCCATGCCGGTGCGCTGGCGGTAGGTGGGATGAAAGCGGGCGAAGGCAAACCAGGCCTCGTCCCACAGGAAAATCAGGTCCGGCTTGATGGCCAGGCACTCCTCCATGACGCGCTTCACGTCATAGACCACGCCATCGAAGGTGCAGTTGGTCAGCAGCACCATCTTGACCTTGTGCAGCGTCCCCGCCTGCCTGAACCGCAGCAGCGTGCGCTTCATCTGGGCGATGGGGACCGCGCCGTACATCGAGAAGTCATTGAGCGGATAGGAGTCGAGGTACGCCACCTTGGCGCCCGCCAGCACCATGCCATAGTGGTGGGACTTGTGGCAGTTGCGGTCCACCATCACGATATCGCCCGGCTTGACCAGCGCCTGCACCACGATCTTGTTGGCCGTCGAAGTGCCATTGGTCGCGAAGAAGGTGCGGCGCGCACCGAATGCGCGCGCCGCATATTCCTGCGCGACCTTGATGGGGCCGATCGGGTCCAGCAGCGAGTCGAGCCCGCCGGACGTAGCCGAGGTCTCCGCCATGAACAGATTCAGGCCATAGAACTGCGCCATGTCCTGAATCCAGTGGGAGTTCATGATCGACTTTCCGCGTGCCAGCGGCAAGGCGTGGAACACCCCGGTCGGCTGCTTCGAATACTCCTTCAACGCCGTGAAAAACGGCGTCTTGTAACGCTCCGACACCCCTTTCATGATCGACATGTACAGCTCGGTGTGGTCCTCTTCCCGGAAAAAGATCCGGTTGAAGACCTCGCCCAGCCGCGACGCGATCTCCTCGGCCTTCACGTCCGTGACCAGGTACAAGTCCAGTTCCGGCCGCAGCTCGGCAATCTTCTGGCCCAGCAAGGGGCCGCGCTCGGACTCCGGCTGCTCCTCGATGCCCTCGTCCAGCCCTTCCAGGAACTTGCGCAGCAGGTCCAGCTCATACTCGGACTTGAACGGAAATCCATGCCGGATCACGCAAGCCTGCAGGTTGAAGTTGAAGAGCGTTGCTATTAGCGCATCCTCGAAGCTTGGCACCACCACCACGTCCCACACGAAGGGATCATCCACGCGCTGCTTGCGCTGAACGCGCCGGCGCAGGGCCTCTTCATCCTCGCGCGTCATGTCGTCGACGATCAGGACCTCAAAGTACGGCCGTGCTATTTGCGCCTGCATCTCCTCTTCCGTCTCGATCTCGGACGGCTCCTCCGACTCCGCATCCAGCGACAGCTTCTTGTGACGGTAGGTATCGCTGGCCAGCATGCGGTTGATACGGTGCACGGCGATGTTCAGCCGGCCCAGATCGCCAGCCTCGAACCACGCGTTCAGCTCCTCGAACAATCGGTGCCCCGGGAATGCCCAGAACCGCTCGATCGGCTCGAGCATGGCCAGCGTCTCTTTTACCCGGGCGTGGCGCTCGATGAATTCCTTGCACTCCCGCGCGAGATTGACCAGGCGGCCCAGGTCATCAGTCAGATTCATCCAGCCATCCGCGCGCATTTCCCAAACGCTACGGTAACGGTTTAGGGAAATGTGTTGCCCGGTCTTTGCTTTTCGTGCCGTGCTGCGTGCCATGTTATTCCTCTGCTAACTAGATAATCTCAATGCGCGGATCCGCAACTGCAAATCCGTTTAATCGAACGACCGTTTTATTCCAGGCCTGATATTCACCCATTCCTGTTTATCAAGCGGGTCAATAACAACCCGAAAGGCAAGCGCCATCCATTGGGCCAGCAATCACGCTTTCCCTCGGAAATTCCAATTCTGTTTTTTCCCGCCATGCGGGAATAACGTGACGGCCTGCCGGGGCCTTGCCCCCGGCGGCTACTCGCCAGCCGGCCCGGTCACTTCCGGCTGCGCGTCTTCCAGGACACCCGGCTTCACCAGCTTGCCAAGCGTGTGGAGATAGGCATCCGCGCCGCTGTCGCGCTGGTAGACCGGGAACTCCACCACCCGGTCGCGGAAGCTCTTCAGCGGCTGGCCAAGCCCGCGCAAGCCGCGCTCGCGCTCGCGCCGGACCTTTTCGAAATCGATCTCCACGGGGATGATCTCCGCGGTGCCCGGGCCGGCTTCATGCAGCACATAGCCAGCGGGATCCACCACGATGGAGCGGCCCACGCCACCGTCCCCGACTCCGTTGATATCGAAGAAATAGACCTGGTTGGTTGCCGCCGACGCCCGCACGATCGCCAATTCGATGTCGCGGTCGATGGTGTCCGTCATGGTCGGGTGCAGGATGACTTCGGCGCCCATCGCAACCAGCGTCCGGGTGGTTTCCGGGAACCACATGTCATAGCAGATCGAGATGCCGAAGCGCCCCGCGTCCGGCACGTCGAACACCACGAACTCGCTGCCCGCGGCGATGCCTTGCTCATAGGGCCTGAAGGGAAACAGCTTGCGGAAACGGGCAACCACGTTCCCTGCGGGGTCGATCACCGGCGAGGTGTTGTAGATGGCACCGTCACGACGCTCGAACAAGGATCCGGGGATCAGCCACAAGCCGTACTTGGCGGCCATCTCGCACAGGCGGGCCTCGGCCGCGCCCGGCATTTCCTCGGCCTTGGCCGGGCTCGGGCCAAACGCCGCCAGCTCGGAGAACATCACCATGTCGACCCACGGAAAGCGGTGCCTGACATGCGCCAGGTAACGATTCATCTGTGTGATGTTCTCTTCGAATGCCGACACCGGCATCTGGATACCTGCTACTGCAAAACGCTTCATTTAATGCCTCGGGAAACGCACCATGCCGGTGAATATCTACACACCGATATGGGGAGAATCGCCATCCCCCTTTTCCAATCAATTAAGTGCCCGCTAAATTGCGGGACTTTTCACGCTTGATGGGGGTTATGGCGGTGCTCTGTTACTTAAATTAAATAGTTATGTGGTAATGCCACGACACGATGGGATCTACTCTACAAGCGCGGTGGCTCCACTGTATAGTGCCGGTACAAATTTTCAGATGGAGCCAAGAATTGAAAGAGACGCCGTTGACCGATTGGCTTCTCGCGCGCAGTCATTGGAGCCACCCCGAACGATCCGGTGCTCCGCTGAACAGGCAGTTGTTTGACGACATCCGCGAGGCAATCCTCGCCGGCCAGCTGTCCCCGGGCACACGGTTGCCACCCACGCGCGAACTGGCCCGGGAACTGAGCATTGCCCGCAACACCGTTCTGTATGCCTATGAACGGCTCACCGATGAAGGCTACACCCATACGCATGGCGGCAGCGGCACCTACGTCGGCGATACCGCTCCCGATCCCGCCTTGCTCGCCCGCATCCTCGACACGAGCCCGACTGCCGATCCGGTACTCCCAAGCGTTGCTTCGCGCCTGTCCCTGCGCGCGCACGAGCTGCTCGCCAGCGTCGGCGCGTCGGACTTGCAGGTCGGCGCGTTCGTCCCCGGCATTCCGGATGTGAGCCAGTTCCCGCGCGGCGTCTGGCAACGCTTGATCACCAAGGTGTGGAAGACCGCCAGCCAGGAGCAACTGGGATATGGCAGCCGGCATGGCTGCCCCCCGCTCAAGCGCGCGTTGACCGAGTATCTGACGCTCGCCCGCGGTGTCGATTGCACCCCGGAGCAGATCATCGTGACCCAGGGCAGCCACCAGGCCATCGATCTGTGTGCCCGCCTGCTCGCCGATCCGGGAGACCTCGTATGGGTCGAGGATCCGTGCTATTGGGGCGCACGCAGTGTCTTTCGCTCGGCCGGCATGCGAATGGAGGGCGTGCCGGTGGACGAGCACGGAATCCAGCCGCCGCTTGCGCCAGAGACCGCGCCAAGGCTGATCTTCGTCACGCCGTCTCACCAGTACCCAAGCGGCGTCGTGATGAGCCTTGCCCGGCGCCGCCTCCTGACCGAGCTGGCGCATCGCCACAATGCGTGGATCATCGAAGACGACTACGACAGCGAATTCCGCTATCACGGCGCGCCGCTGCCGTCGCTACAGGGCCTGGACCCGCATCGCAATACGATTTATGTCGGCAGTTTTTCCAAGGTGCTCTATCCCGGCCTGCGGCTGGCGTTCCTGATCGTGCCGCCGGAACTTGTCGATGCGTTCTCGGTAGCGCAATCCGAGCTGCATCGCGGTGGGCAATTGTCGGCGCAGGCCGCGCTGGCGGAGTTTATCTCCGACGGCCACTACGCAGCGCACGTACGGCGCATGCGCAAGATCTATGGCGAGCGTCAGGCCTTGCTGACGCGGGAGCTGCAACTCCAGCTTGGCGATCAGGTCGATATCGTCGGCACGGATACCGGGCTTCACCTGACGGTGAAGCTCCGGCACGCCAACGATCACCTGGTATCCCGTGCGGCGCTTGCCCACGGCATCGTGGCTCGGCCCCTGTCGTCCTACTTTGCCTCCCAACTGCACTCCCAGAACGGCCTGGTCCTGGGCTACGGCGGGGTGAGCGACGAGGATATCGAACCGGCGGTCCGGAAACTGGCCCTGGCGATCGATCTGGTGAACCGCGCCTGATGCGGATCACCATGGCGGGCACCTGGGTGCCTTGGTGAAAGGTGCCTTAGTGAAGCCGGGTCACTCCCGGGCCTTCACTACCAAGCGCTCTAGCAAGTCATCGAATTGCTTGCGCTCGTCTTCGTCGAGACAGGACATGATTTCGGCATTGCGGCGCTCGATCAGGGCCATGGTCCGAAGCCAGATACGCTCCCCCTGGGTCGTCACCGTCAGGACGACGCCGCGGCCGTCCGTCGCACTTGCCGTCTTGCGCACGAGCCCCTTGTCGACCAGCGATTGCGCCGCCCGGCTTGCCTGCCCTTTGTCCAGGTTCGCGCGACGCGCCAGATCGTTGACCGATAACGGGCTAAATGAGCCGATCGCGGCCAGGCAGCGGCCTTCATGCATCGGAATGCCGACTTCTGACTCGTAGGCTAGCTGCGTGACACGGTCCGTAAGCTTGTTCAATTCGTGCAGGCGGTGTGTCAGGGTGCGGTCAAGGGCAATCGGGATATATCGGGAAGTCACCGGCAGAGACCTTTGAAAAAGTGAGGCAAACGGCTGCACAGCTGACCGGTTGCTGACGCGATGAAGGTGCGAATTATAGTTCCGTCACATAGTTGCGCGCACAACTAGTGCAAACCCCAGTGACGGTCCGCCTGCCGCTGACACATACTAGTTGCGCGCACAACTAAATCAAAAGCCGTGTCTGCCAATCGCTGCGCCAGACGCCTGTCACGTCGTTCCAGCCCCGATTGTTGTGGCGACGACGCATTCTCGTTATCCAGCCGACGGCGCAGCCGTAGGAGACAAGTCGCGTGAGATCCCCCATTGCAGCCCCCCCGCCCGGGAACGCCACCGCAGCGTTGACCGAAAATCAGTTCACGGCCGAAGCGAACAGCGTTATCGCCAAGGTATCGCGCCATCTGCTGTGGTTCGTGTTTCTCTTGTTCGTGGTTTCCTTCCTGGACCGCATCAACATCGGCTTCGCCGCCTTGACGATGATGAAGGACCTGGGGCTGACCAGCACCCAGTTCGGCCTGGCCACCACCCTGTTCTACCTGGCCTACATTGCCTGCGGCGTGCCGAGCAATGCCATCCTGGCACGCGTTGGTGCGCGACGCTGGATCGCGACGATCATGGTCGCCTGGGGATTAGCGTCCACGGCCACGCTCTTCGCTACCGATGCGCATACGCTGTACTGGCTCCGCGTGCTGGTGGGCATCACGGAAGCGGGCTTCTTGCCGGGGATGCTGCTGTACCTGACTTTCTGGTTCCCGGCGGCTTACCGGGCACGCGCCAATGCGCTGTTCATGATCGCCATGCCGGTCACGGCTGCTTTCGGTTCAGCCATCTCTGGGGTGATCCTCGGCATGGATGGGCTGCACGGGCTCAAGGGTTGGCAGTGGCTGTTCCTGCTCGAAGGGTTGCCGGCCTCGGTACTGGGCGTGGTCGTGTACTTCTATCTCACCGACACGCCGGAGCGTGCGCGCTGGCTCTCGCCGGGCGAGAAGCAAACGCTCGCGCAGATGCTGGCTCGGGAGCATCGGGCCGACCCCGTGGCACAACAGCGTGGCGAGGCGTCGCGCAGCCTGTGGTCCGAATTGACCTCACCCACCGTGCTGAAGTTCTCGCTGGCCTATTTCTGCCTGGTAAACAGCCTCGCCATGGTGGCCGTGTGGACGCCGCTGATCGTCAAGAGCTTTTCCGGCGGCGCCACCAACACAACAATCGGGCTGCTGGCGGCGATTCCCCAGGTATGCACGATCATCGGCATGATCTGGTGGGGCCGGCGCTCGGACCGCGCGCAAGAGCGCCGCTGGCACACCGTCCTGCCGATGCTGTTCGCGGCGGCGGGCTGGCTGCTGACGGCATATTCGTCGCATCCTGCGGTGCAACTGCTGGGCGTGTGCCTGGCTTCCACCGGCGCCTATACCGCCATGTCGATCTTCTGGACCACGCCGGACCATGCGTTGAGCTTCGCCGCGCGGGCCTTGGGCATCGCGGTGATCAACGCGACCGGCAACCTCGGCTCGGCCCTCAATCCGCTGGTCGTGGGCTGGCTCAAGGACGTCACCCACAGCTTCAACACAGGCCTGCTCTACGCGGCGGCCCTGCTGGTCGCGGGCTGTGTGATTTTCCTGGTCTTGCCGATCCCGCGCACGCTCAAGCAAACGACTTGAGAACGAGCTCGCATTCCCCGCTTTTTCGATGACCTGCTGCACGGTTACCCATTAGCTCACCTTGAAGCGACGTAGCCGCTGCGCGCTACGCCGGACCCATTCTATTTAAGTCGGAGTCACGTCCATGCATTTGCCCACCGCCGAAGCCCGTCCTTCGATCTACTACGACTATCAGGTGTTCAAGCCGTGGCTGGCTTCCGCCCACGCAAAGCAGGACCGCAAGAAGGTCGTCATTGCGGGTTCCGGCCCGGCGGGCCTGGTCGCCGCCCTGGAACTGGCCCGCCATGGCGTACCCAGCGTCGTCGTCACCTCTGAGTTGCAGGTGTCCCAGGGCAGCCGCGCCATCGTCTTCACGCGTCGCTCGATGGAAATCCTGCAGCAGGTCGGCGTGGCCGACCGTATGACCGAGAGCGGGCTGCCCTGGCGTTACGGCAATTCGTACTACCGCGGCGAGCGCGTGTTTCGCATGGAAGCCCCGCACGACGGCGACGACCGCTTCTTCCCGATGCTGAACATCCAGCAACAGTATATGGAGGAGTATCTGCTCGATGCCTGCGCCGCCAATCCCCTGATCGATTTCCGGTGGGGCAACAAGGTGGCCAAGGTCGATCAGGAAACCGATTTCGCGCGCGTCGAGGTGGACACGCCGGAAGGCCCATATTGGCTGGAGACTGAGTGGCTGGTCGCGGCCGACGGCGGACGCTCCGGCATCCGTACCGCGATGGACCTGCAGATGGAAGGCGCCTCCTACGAGGGCTTCTTCGTCATCGCCGACATCAAGATCGACCTGCCGCTGCCGACCGAGCGCCTGGCCTACTTCGACCCGGACTGGAACCCGGGCAACACCATCCTGATGCACCGCGAGCCACATGGCATCTGGCGCGTCGACTACCAGTTGCCGGCCGGCGAAACGCCCGAGGACGCGCTCAAGCCCGAGTCGCTCAAGGCGCGCATCGATGCCCAGCTGGCCATGATCGGCCATGCCGGCACCCCCTGGGAAATGGACTGGTGCTCCGTGTACTCCGCCCGCACGCTGACGTTGCCCGAGTACGTGCACGGCCGCGTGATCTTTACCGGCGATGCCGCCCACCTGCTGCCGATCTTTGGCGTGCGCGGCGCCAACACCGCCTTTCAGGACGCGCAGTCCCTGGCCTGGCACCTCGCCTTCGTGCTCAAGGGACTGGCCGGGCGGAAGCTGCTGGCCAACCACAGCGCCGAGCGGGTCGGCGCGGCACGCGAAATTATCGAGGAAGCGGGCAAGAGCACGCGCTTCATGACGCCGCCAAGCGAGGGCTTCCGCCTGCTGCGGGATGCCGTGCTATCGCTCTCGCTGACCGAGAAGTTCGTGCGTCCGCTCTACCACTGGCGCACTTCGCGCCCGCACGAGTACACCGCTTCGGTGCTCAACTGCCCCGGTGACGACAACGCGCTGTTCGTGCACGGCCCGGCCCACGGCGCCCCGCCGCAAAACATCCGACTGGCGGCCAACGACTACTTGCTCGACCATCTGGGCGCAGGGTTCGACCTGTTGTACTTCACCGAGGCCGACGCCGTACCCGGCGCCCTGCAGAGGGTAGTGGCTGCCACCCGGGAGCGCGGCGTGCCGCTGCGCGTCATCGCCGTCGGGGCCGCCAGCCCGGTGGCGGGCGCCGACCTGACGTTCGCCGACGCCGATGGCCACTTCCGCCGTCGCTATGGAGTGCAGGCCAGCGGCGCGGCTTACCTGCTGCGCCCCGACCAGCACGTGTGCGCGCGCTGGCTCACGCTGGACGCGACGCGTCTGCAAGCCGCCCTGAACACCGCCCTGCCCCAGTGAAGATCCATTAGGAGAGAGTCCCATGACTACCCCTCACAAGACCCTGAGCATCCCCGGCCTGGAAGCCGTCTATGACGCCCTGGCCACCGCCATCGATGAGGCCGGCGTGGACAAGGCCCAACTGTTCCTGGTCAAGCTGGCGCTGCTCAACGCCAATGCGCTGGGCGAGCCCGGGCAATTCCAGCAGCACGTGCAGGCTGCGCTCAAGAACCTGTAATGCGTCCAGGCCTGTCGCTGTCTGGGCGAATCGAAGGCGTGACCACCACAGTGCAGCTTAATCCAGCGTTACCCCGGCCGCCTTTGCCACCTTGGCCCACTTGGCGATGTCCGCCTTCTGGAAGTCGGCCAGTTGCTGGGGCGTGCCGCCGACGATCCTGACGCCCAGTTCATCCAGATGCGCGATCACGTCGCGGTCCTTCAGGATGCGGTTGATCTCGGTGTTCAGCCGCTGCACGATCTGCGGTGGCGTGCCCGCGGGCGCGAATATCGCTTGCCACTGTTCCGCCTCGAAGCTGGGGACGCCGGCCTCGCCCATCGTCGGCACGGCCGGCAGGCTCGCCACGCGGGCCTTCGTGGCCACCCCGAGCGCGCGCAGCTTGCCGCCTTGCACATGCGGCAGGATCGGCGCGGTCGGCGCGAACATGAAGTCGACGTGGCCGGCCATCACATCCTGGATGGCGGGCACGTCGCCCTTGTAGGGCACGTGCGTCAGCTTGACATGAGCCTGCGCCTTGAGCAGTTCCCCGGACATCTGGAGGATGGTGCCATTGCCGCCCGAGGCGAAGCTCACGGACCCTGGCTTCTTCCTGGCCGCGGCAAGCAGGCCCTGCACATCGTGGTAGGGGCTGTCCGCGCCGACCACGAGCACGCTCGGAATGGTGCCGATCAGCACGACGGGCGCGAACGACTTGACGGCGTCGTACGGCAGTTTCGGGTTCAGCACGGGGTTGATGGCGTGGGACGCGGTCGATGCGCCAAGCAGTGTGTAGCCGTCCGCCGGGGCCCGCGCCACGAAGGCGGAGCCGATCGCGCCCGTGGCGCCTGGCTTGTTCTCGACGACTACCGTGGTCTGCAGGGCCTGGCCGAGCTTCTGCGCGATCAGCCGGGCGAGGATGTCGGTGGTGCCGCCCGCGGGGTAAGGCACCACGTAGGTGATGACCTTTTTCGGCCAGTCCGCCTGGGCGTGGGCGTGGCCCGCGATGCAAGCCAGCGTCGACAGGCACAGCGTTGCGACGATCTTCCCGAGTGTCATGAGAGGGGTCTCCGGTCTTGTTGTCATGCGGCTTCGGCCCTCGCGGCGAAGCCATATAGTCGTTGGGGGTTGTCGACGAGGACGGCCCGCACCAGGGCATCGTCGCCGCACCACTGGCGAAACAGCGCGTGCAGGGCGCCATCGTCGCAGCGCGTCTTGTCCTGCGCGCGCAGCGTGGGATGCGGCCAGTCGGATGCCCACAGCATCTGCCCGGGCGCCAGCGCCAGGTAGCGGCGCGCCAGGGCTGCCACGTCGCCGTAGCGGGGCGCGCCTTCGCGCGATTCGATGTAGGGGCCGGAGAGCTTGACCCAGCCCTTGCCCTCGGCCAGCAGCCGCGCGATCACGGCGAACGCCGGCTCGAACGCCGCGTCGCCGAACGGCAGGTGGCCGTAGTGGTCGAAGACCACGGGCACCGGGCACGCCGCGAGCATGGATTCCATCTCCGGCAACCACGCCGCGGGCGCATTGAGCTGCACGTGCCAGCCCAGGGGCGCGATCCGCGACGCAAGCGCAGGCAGCATGCCCGCATCCACCGGTCCGGGCATGGTGAGGTTGAAGCGGATGCCGCGCATGCCCCGCGCGTGCAGGTGCTCCAGGTCTGCGTCCGTGACGGAGGTGTCGACCACCGCCACGCCGCGCGCGTCGGCGCCAAGCTCCGCCAGCGCGGCGAGCGTGGCACGGTTGTCGGTGCCATACGTCGACGGCGTCACCACCACGGCCCGCGTGGTGCCCATGTCCCGTTGCGCCGCGCGGTAGTCGGCGACGCGCGCGTCCGCCGGGCGCAGCGTGGCGCCCGGCGCGCACGGAAAGCGCCCGTCATAGAAGTGCACGTGGCAATCGCACGCATCCTGCAGCAGGGCGTTCGTCATCCGCGTTGCGCCTCCAGGTTGTCGTGTAATGGCATGCCGGGCACATCCATGTCGATGGACAGGATCTCGCCGGCGGTGGAGTCGGTGATGAACAGCCGCTTGCGGTCCGCCCCGCCGAACGCCATGTTGGTCAGCGAATGGCCGGGCGTGCCGCGTATCACCACCACCGGCTCGGCGCGCTGGCTGAGTACCCAGACATACGCCAGACCCGGGTTGGCCACCAGCAGGCGGCCTGCCTCGTCCATGGCCAGCCCGTCCGGCCCGCTGGGCCCGTACGAGGTGAAGAACTGCCCCGTCTTCGACACGCTGCCGTCCGCCTGCAACGGCATGCGCCATACGCAGTTGCCGCGCGTGACCGCGACAAACAGGAAGCGCTCGTCCGGCGACAGCACGATGCCGTTCGGGCTGGGCACGTTGGCCAGCAGCAGTTCCAGGCGCCCTTCCCGCGTCAGCCGGTAGACGCGCCCGGTCGGGTCGTGCAGGCCGGTCTGGCCCTGGTCGGTGAAGTAGAGGTTGCCGTGCGCGTCGAGCGTCAGGTCGTTCACGCCCTTGAAGCTCTCGGTATGGCGGCGTGACAGGAACGGCCGGACGTTGCCCGTGCGCAGGTCGACGGCCATGAGGCCGTTGCGGTAGTCGGTGACCAGCAGTTCGTGCGCGCCGATGCGCTTCATGCCGTTCGGCTCGCCGTCCCACTCCGCGATCAGCTCCCACTCGCCTTCTGCGTCGACGCGCAGGATGCGGCCGTTCGGGATGTCCGTGACATAGAGATTGCCGCTGTCGTCGGTGACCGGGCCTTCGAGGAACGAATCGATCTCCCGGCCGCCCTGGTTGGCGGCGGACCACGCGGTATGGCGGCGCTGCCGGTAGCGCGCCGGCAGCCGCGCGAACGTCTGAGCCTCGCGGACGGCCGGAGGATGCATGAGGAACATGATGATGCCTTGTGGTTTAGCCTGCGCAGGAGGATTGGCCGCGCGATCCCTGCCAGCTTATCTCTATTGGAATCGATGCGGCCGGCCCTGGCTACTGCTTCTGGAAGCCCGTGCCACTGGCCACCTTGCCCCAGAATGCCGTGCGCTCGACCATCTCCTTCGAGAACGTCCGGGTGTCCCAGTAGCCTGCGTCCGCACCGATGCTTTGCGCGTACGTGCGCATGTCCGGCGTGGCCATCGCGATGGCGACTTCCTTCTGGATGCGGTTCAGCACCTCCCGGGGCGTGCCCTTGGGTGCCCACAGGCCGGTGAAATTGGTGACGCCGTACCCGCGCAGCCCGGCTTCGGCGAACGTCGGCACGTTCGGCAATGCCGGCAGGCGCTTGTCCCCGCTGACCGCCAGCACGCTGAGCTTGCCGCCGGCAACCTGCCCGATCACGCCGGGGATGGAGGCGATCTGGAAATCGACGGTGCCGCCGAGCAGCGCCACGGTAGCCTCGCCGGCGCCCTTGAACGGCACATGCAGGAAATGCGCGCCCGCCGCCACGCCGAGCGCCTCGCTGGCGAAGTGCGGCGTCGATCCCGCGCCGCCCGAACCGTACGACACCTTGTTGTCTTCCGCCTTGGCGGCGGCCACCAGGCTGGACAGTGTCTTGTACTTGCCGTCGGCCTTGACGACCACGCCCATCGGCGCGAACACATACGCGGAGACCGGCTGCAGGTCTTCGGCGTAGTCGAACGGTAGCTTCTTGAAGATATGCGGCAGCAGCGAATACGTAGTGTCGTTGGCCAGCAGCGTGTAGCCGTCGGGCGCCGCGTGCACGACCTGCAGCGCACCGATCGTTCCGGTGGCGCCGGCCTTGTTCTCCACATAGAAGCTCTGCCCGGTCTGCGCGGTCAGGCGCTGGGCCATCTTGCGCGTGACCGCGTCGACCGCGCCGCCCGGCGGGTAAGGCACGACGATCTTGACCGGCTTGGCCGGCCAGGCTTGCGCGGGCGTTTGTGCCTGCGCCTGCATCATCGCCGGCAGGATGGCAAGCAGGCCCAGGGCCAGCCGCCACGGCGCTGCCGCGCCGCGTTGAATCGCTTTCATGTTCTGTCTCCTTGCACCACCATTTGCTGCGAGGCCCTGCGCACTCCTCTCGTGGGAGCCGCGCCTCGTGGCCTCGCCTGTCCGTCCTGCGTGCCGCCTATGCGCGGGCGAGCGCCGGCTCGCTCGCCGCGGCCAGCGCCGCGAGCGTGTTCCTGGCGGCGGCCATCCCCATGTTCACGTAGGCCGCGCTCGTCACGCCCCCGATATGCGGGCTCAGGATAAAGCCCGGCTCGCCATGGAAGACATGCGGCACGGTCATCGGCTCGGCGGCGAAGCTGTCCAGCCCGGCCGCGGCCACCTGCCCGGAGCGCACCGCCGACAGCAGCGCGGGCTCGTCGATCAGCCCGCCGCGCGCGGTATTGACGACCAGCACGCCGGGCTTGCAGCGCGCCAGCGTCTGCGCGTTGACCATCTGCCGGTTGTCCGCCGTGAGCGGGCAATGCAGCGAGATGACGTCCGACTCCTGCCAGATGGCATCGAGCGCGGCCGGCTGCACGTAGGCCGGCAGGTTCGTCGCGAACGGGTCGAACCCGATCACGCGCATGCCGATGGCATCGCACATCCTGGCGAAGCGCAGGCCGATGGCGCCCAGGCCGACGAGGCCGACCGTGCGGCCGTCGAGTTCCACGCTCTTGTGCGTGGCCTTGTCCCACTGCCCGGCATGCATGCGCTTGTCGAGCGCCACCACGGACTTCGCGCATGCCAGCATCAGCGCCAGCGCGTGCTCCGCCACGGCGGCGGCATTGGCCCCGGCCGCGGCCGTCACCGCCACGCCACGCGCGGCGGCGGCGGCCTTGTCGATGGTGTCGGTGCCGCTGCCGTGCTTGGAGATCACGCGCAATGCGGGCGCGGCGTCCATGATCGCGGCGGTCACCGCGCCATAGCGCACGATGATGCCGACCGGGTTGTGCCGGCGGGCCAACGCGAGGAGATCGTCGTGCTGCGGGGTCTTGCCGGCGAATACGATGTCATAGCCGTCCAGCAGCGCGAGGGCCTGCGGCGCGAGATCCGCCGCGGTCACGAGAATGGCGGGACGCGTCGTCACAGCGCTTCTCCCTGCTTGAGCACGCCGGCGGTCACCAGCGAGGCCAGCAGCCACGGCGCATTGGTATTGCCTTCCTTGATCTGCGCGATCCGCCTGGCTTCCGCCTCTTCCTTCCTGGCCGCGACCTCGAGCAGCGCTTCGATCTTCTCGCGCTCCACCACCACCAGCCCGTCGGCATCGCCGCTGATGAAATCGCCCGGGTTCACGGTCACCCCGCCCACCGACACCGGATGGCCGATGCGCCCGGCGACTTCCTTGGTCGGCCCGTTCGGGTTGGTGCCCACGGAGAAGACCGGGAACTGCATCTCCTCGAGGTCGAGGCTGTCGCGCACCGCGCCGTCGATCACCACGCCGGCGAGGCCGCGCTGGCGTGCCGCGTGCATCATGATCGTGCCCATCAGCGCGGAGGTCTGGTCGCCCTTGCCATCGATGACCAGCACGTCGCCGGGCTGCGCCAGCGCCAGCGCCGCGTGGATCATCAGGTTGTCGCCGGGGCGCACCTCGACGGTGAAGGCCGGGCCGGCCACCTTCATGCTCGGGCGCAATGCCCGGATGCGTCCGTGAAGCGCGCCGCGGCGCCCGGCGACGTCGGCGAGGATGGCCGGCTGGAACTTGGCGGCCTTCGCCACAACGGCGGCGGACACGCGATCGAACGACTTGATGATGTTGGGCAGGCTCATGGCTTGGCTCCGGAAGGACGTGAAGTGGGACGTGAAGTGGGACGTGGAATGGGGAACGCGCAAACGAGGCAGGACGGCAGCGCTCAGTCCAGCGTGGTGCCGGATGCCTTGACGACCGCCGACCAGCGGGAAATGTCCCGCTTGACCAGCGCGCCGAACTGGTCGGGCGTGCCGCCGAGCACCGTCGCGCCCTGCTCGTTGAGCTTCCTCGCGAGCTCCGGCGCCTGCAGCGCCTTGTTGAACTCGGCGTTCAGGCGGGCGACCACGGCTGGCGGTGTCGCGCCGGGGGCTGCGAAGCCGAACCACGTGGCAGCTTCGAAGGCCGGATAGCCGGACTCGGCGACGGTCGGGATCTGCGGCAGGTCGGCAACGCGCTTGAGCGAGGTCACCGCCAGCGCACGCAGCTTGCCGTTGCGGATATGGCCGAGCAGCGACGGCACGGAAGCCATGTACAGGTCGACCTGGCCGCCGATCAGGTCGTTGACGGCCTGGGCGGCGCCCTTGTACGGGATATGGGTGAGCTTGAGGCCCGCGGTCTTCTGGAGCAGTTCGCCGGACAGATGCGCGACCGTGCCGTTGCCGGGCGACGCGAAGTTGATGGCGCCCGGCCTGGCCTTGCCGGCCTTGATCACGTCCGCCAGCGTCTTGTAGGGCGAATTGACGGGCGTGACCAGCACCAGCGGCGCGCTGGCCACCAGGCTGATCGGGGCCAGGTCCTTCACGGGGTCGTACGGCAGGCGGCTGTACAGCGTGGGATTGATGGCAAGGTTGCTGGTCTGGCCCAGCACGATGGTGTAGCCGTCGGCCGGTGCCTTGGCGGCGGCATCGACGCCGAGGTTGCCGCCCGAGCCCGGCTTGTTGTCCACGACAAAGATCCAGCCGGTGGCAAGCGCCACCTTGTTGGTCACCTCCCTGGCGATGATGTCGGTGCCGCCGCCGGCCGGGAACGGCACGATGACGCGAATGGGCTTGGCGGGATAAGGCACCGCGGCGATGGCGGTGGCCGAAGCCGCGGCAACGGCTACCGCGCCGGCGCCGGCCGTGACGGCGAACGTGCAGCGGCGAACCGCGCCGAGGACAACGCTCAGGACTGCGTTCATGACTGTCTCCAGATCTCGTTATGTTGTGAGCTGGATTGTTGTCTAGCGTTTCACGGCATACAATACCGTTTCGTACCGTGCAACGCGTACCGTCATATGAACCGAAAAAGAGATGCCTCGACCACCCCTGGCCTGGAAGAGGGCGCCAGCGGCGGGGTCACCGCCGTCACGCGTGCCCTGCGCGTCCTGGAAGCCTTCGGCGTCAATGACGCGCAGCTGACGCTGGCCGACCTCAGCCGCCGCACCGGCATCCACAAGACGACGGTGCTGCGCCTGGCGCGCACGCTCGCCGCCGACAACTACCTGGTGCAGAAGGAGGACGGCAGCTGGCGCCTGGGCCGCGCGGCCGGCTGGCTGGGCGCGTGCTACCAGGCGACCTTCAACGTGCAGGAGGTGGTGGAACCGGTCTTGCGGGAGCTGACCATCAAGACCGGCGAAAGCGCATCGTTCTACGTGCGCGAGGGGCAGCAGCGCACGTGCCTGGTGCGGGTGGAAGGACCCCAGGCGATCCGGCACCACGTGCGGATCGGCGCGGGCCTGCCGCTGGACAGCGGCTCGCCCGGCCGGGTCATCCTGGCCTTCTCCGGCGAGCCCGGCGAGCTCCATGAACTGATCCGCCGCCGCGGATTCCACCTGTCACTCGGCGAGCGCGAGCCGGAGGTGTCGAGCGTGTCGGCCCCCGTCTTCGGGCTGCACTGGCGGCTGCTCGGGTCCATGTGCATCTCGGGACCGACATCGCGCCTGGGCGAGGCGCGGCTGCTGGAGCTGGCGCAGACGGTGATGGATGCCGCCAACAGGCTGTCCTACGCCATGGCGGGCAGCCAGCGGCCGGCGATGCAGATCGAACGGCCGTCGACCTGGCACCCTTGAGCCGCAGGGGATCTTGCGCAGCAGGGTCGGGCGGGCCCCGGCTCAGTCCGGCTGGCGGCGTTTCCGGTTAGGCGGGCGCCGAGCCGGTCCTGGCCGCCCACCGTGCAGAGGTCGACGCCTTCCGCGGGCACGCAGCGGATCTCGCCGGCTTCCTCGCTGCCGGCCGTCAGGCCGGCGGCCAGCAGCGCCATGCGCGTGGTATTGCGCCGTCATCGGAGCGCGTGCCGCGCCGCCGTGATGAACGGCTCGATGAAGGGGCTATCCAGATCGCGGCGCCGGCAGACGGCCACCTCGAACCCCTCCGTGACTTCCTTAAGCTTTCGGAACGCGACACCCGGAGGCCTGCCGATTGCCGCGCACGCCGGCACGATCGCAACCCCCTCGCCTGCGAGCACCAGAGCCAGTGCCGCATGAACCGTCTCCACCCGCTCGACTATCTGCATGGTTACCTGGTGGCGCCGCAGCAGAGCGGCAACCATCGAAGTGTCCCCGCCCCCTGTCAGTGTGGGCAGCGCAATCAATCTCTGCCCGTGCAGCCGTGCCACCGGCACCGACGAAAGCCGCGCGAGCGGTGCACGTGCCGGCAAGGCCAGCCGTAGCGGTTGCATGCCGACGATCGTCGTGGACAGGTCAGGCCGCTGAAGCGGTGGCATGCACAAACCAACTGTCACCTTGTGGTCGATGATCTGCGCTTCATATGTCGAGGTGCTCATCTCGACGAACTGCAGTTCGACATCCGGGAGTACGCGGTGCAACTGCGGCACGAGCTTCGGCAGTACGGCGTAGCCAAGCGAAAACATGTAGCCGACAGACAGCCGCCCGCGCCGCCCGGACGCTACGGCGCGTGCGGCCTCGAACCCCTCGTGTGCCAGCGCCAGGGCTTCGCGCGCGCGCGCGAAGAGCGCGCTACCCGCGTCTGTCAGTCGCATGCCGGTGGATTCGCGCACAAAGAGCGCCGTACCGAGTTGTGCCTCGAGGTTGCGAATCTGGACGGACAGCGGCGGTTGCGCCATGTGAAGACGCTCGGCGGCCTTGCCCACGCTGCGGGCCTCCGCTACAGCAACGAAATAACGCAGGCTCTTGAGGTCCATGGGTCATACGATTCCGATATGCCTTGATTGTGAACGAGTATTGGACCGGGCGGGGGGTGTATGTCAACTTTGATTCGTTGCCGGTCACTTGAGCCGGGCTCTCCCAGGATGTCTTGGATGAATGAGGAACTTTGCTTCTTGCCTGCCGTGCGGCTTCGCGAAGCGATAGCTGCCCGCGAGGTTTCCCCGGTCGAGGTAACGCGTGCCGTGCTGGATCGTGCGGCCAGGCTCCAGTCGGAACTCAACTGTTTCATAACGCTTTGCCCCGACGAGGCCATGCAGGAGGCACAGGCCGCGGAGCAATCGATCATGCGCGGGGAACCCACAGGATTGCTGCACGGGATTCCTTATTCCTGCAAGGACCTGGTTAACACCCGCGGGGTGCGTACGACATTCGGCTCCCTGCTGTTCGCGGACAACGTCCCGACCGAGGACGCGGTAGCCGTTGCCCGACTACGCCGACAAGGAGCCATCCTTATCGGGAAGACGACCACATCGGAGTTCGGAGCGAAGTGCCTCACCGATGCGCCTCTGTTCGGTCGTACCCGCAATGCCTGGCATCCCGGCCACACCAGCGGTGGTTCCAGCGGTGGCGCGGCGGTGGCAGTAGCGGCCGGGCTCGCCCCGATCGGCATTGCCACGGACGGCGGCGGTTCCACCCGGATTCCGGCGGCCTGCAATGGTGCCGTCGGCCTGAAACAAAGCATCGGCTTGGTACCGCACTCTCAGGTGGAGGATGCCTTTGGCAACCTCACCTATGTCACGCCTATCTCACGCACGGTGGCCGATACTGCATTGATGCTCCAGGCGATGGCCGGTGAAGACGCTTCAGACCCTTGGTCCGCTGGCGCGCGCGCGGCCGACTATGTAGATGCGACGCGCACTGCCACCGACCTGCGGGGCAGGCGCATCCTGTTCGCGATCTCGCCACCCGGGCGACCGGTCGCCGCAGATGTGGCCGCGTGCTTCGCGTCTGCCCTGGACCGGTTGCAGGACCTGGGCGCGGATCTCGCAGAGATGCCTGGCTCGGCCTTCGACATCGAGCCGCTCTGGCGAACCATCAACCACACGGTATGGCGAGCGCGCTTCGGTCAGATGGCCCTGCAGCAGCCTGACCGGCTCAGCCCTTCGCTGTTGCAACAGCTGGCCCTTGCCAATGAATTCAGCGCGGTCGACTACCAGAGGGCCAACTTCGAACGCACCCGCTTGTTCCGGCACGTGCAGGCGCTGCTTCGTGACCACGACTTCATCGCCGTTCCCACCATCGCGCGCACCGCCCTGCCGATTGACCAGGATCTGTTCGGGCAGATAGAGATCGACGGCCGGCTGTACGACGAGGTGCGATCCAACTGGTTCCCCTGGACCATGCCGTTCAACCTGACCGGCCACCCCGCCATCACCCTGCCCTGCGGTTTTGGCCGTGACGGACTGCCCGTCGGCTTGCAGTTGGTGGGGCGTCTGCGCGGGGAGTCCGACCTGCTCGGCGCGGCTGCGCTGTTCGAGGCCTCTCAGAATCTCTTGTCCCGCTGGCCAGACGTGGAGGTGCCATGAAGAAATCGATACGCCGTTTGCTTGCGGCTGCCTCGGTGGCCGGGCTGGCCGCCGTGCAAGCGAATCCAGCCGGCGCGCAGCCTCCTGCAGCGACGGGAAGCACAACTCCCTTGCGGCTTGTTGTCGGCTTCCCGCCCGGGGGCGCGCTGGACATCCTCGGGCGCTCGCTGGCCGAGCAACTGCGGTTGGCCGGCATGGGCCCGGTGATCGTGGAAAACAGGCCGGGCGCGTCGACGCGCATCTCCATCGACTACGTGAAGCGATCACAGCCGAACGGCAGGACTGTGCTGCTTTCATCGAATGCGCCGATGGTCATCTTCCCGATGACCTACCGGCGGCTTGACTATGACGTCGATCGCGATTTCATTGCTGTGGCGCAGCTTGCGGAAGTCCCTACGGTGATATCGGCGGGCGCGGATCGCCCCTACAAGACGCTGCGGGAATACGTGAGCTGGGTCCGTGCGAACCCATCACAGGGCAGCGTCGGCCTCACCTCGCTGGGCGGGACACTGCATTTCGCCATCCTCGGCATGGGCCGAACCGTAGGCGTACCGCTCAGGCCGGTGGCCTACAAGGGAGGCGCGCCGCTTGTGACGGACCTCGTGGGCGGGCACGTTCCGTTAGCCACCGACGCCCTGGCCAGCCAGCTGGAGCTTTATCGCGCTGGCAAGATTCGCATTCTGGCCGTGTCCGGCACCCATCGAAACGCGGCCCTCCCCGATGTGCCAACCGTGCGTGAAGATGGCATCGACGCATTCGATCACGCGAATGCGTCGTACAGCGCCTTTGTGCCTGCGGGGACGCCCCCGGAGGTGGTGCAACGGTTGGAGCAGGCATTCGTTGCCGCCATGCAGAAACCGGAGATGAAAGCCCTGTTGCCGCGTGTCGGTCTGGAAGCGACTGGCCTGCCTGGCGCGGCCGTGACCCGCACGCTGCACGCCGAGCGCGAGTTCTGGCGCCCGCTCGTCCAGGCATCGGGATTTCGCAACGAGGACTGAGCTGGCGGCGCGCAGACCACCAATAGCAACAGCAACAGCAACAGCAATAGCAAGGAGACAAAGACATGAGAAGCGATACCGAGCAGCTTTCTTCCCCGGCAATGCCCGACGGCATGGATCCGGCCGAGTGGCAGCTGCGCTGCGACCTCGCCGCGTGCTATCAGCTCACCGACCTGTACGGAATGTCTGACCTCGCGTCGACGCACATCTCGGTCATGCTGCCCGGGCCCGAACACCATTTCCTGGTCAACCCGCTGGGCACGCTGTTCGACGAGATGACGGCTTCGGCCCTGCTCAAGGTGGACCTGGCCGGCCGCGTCGTGAAGGGCGATCCGTCATTGCTCAATCCCGCCGGCTTCATCATCCACAGCGCCATTCACATGTCGCAGTCTGATCTGCAATGCGTCATGCACAGCCACACGCGCGCCAACAACGCTGTCGCGATGCAGGCCATGGGGCTGCGGCCGCTCAGCCAGAAGGCCTGCGTCATGCTGGACTTGCTCGGCTACCACGACTACGAGGGCGCAGCGCTGGATGAGGACGAACGGCAGCGGCTGGTGCGCGACCTCGGCCCGGAAGGTCGCGTTCTGATCCTGCGCAACCACGGTGCGCTCACGGTTGGCCGCAGTGTGGGAGAGGCGTTCTGCTGGATGCTGCGCCTGGAGACGGCATGCCAGTACCAGATCGATGGCCAGGCCGGTGGCGTGGCCCTTCACGAACTGTCCGAGGCCACCATCCGGCACACCCGCGCTCAGGGGCGCAAGATGCTCGGTCCCGGCGGCTTCCTGGAGGTTGGCAAGGTGGAATGGCCTGGCCTCTTGCGCAAGCTCGAACGGGAGCGAGGTACCTCGTACCGCACTTGAGAGCCGGCCTTGGCGGCCGCAGGCCGCGGCCTGGATCCTAAGGATCTACGGATCTAAGGATCTAAGGATCTAGAGGATAGAGAAACTGATCGACTTCGCAACCGCATCGCGGATGTGCTGGATGCGCTCCCGGTTTAGCTGCTCCGCCGCAGCGCCATCGCCGCGCCTGATGGCATCCAGCAGCTTCTCGTGTTCCTCGATCGCGGCTTCCATGCGGCCCGGCAGCACGGCGGTTCGATTGCCCATCAGGCGCAACTGATTCTCGATGGCGAGGACGTACTCAGCCAGCGTGTCGCTGCGGCAGCATTCGACGAGCACACGGCGAAACGCCAGCGCGTGGTCAAGATAGCCGGCGACATCTCCCTTCTTCGCGCAGGCAGTCAGTTGCTGGAGCGACTTCTTCAGCGTCTGCAGGTGCGCGGCATCCATATGCCGCGTCGCCAGACGTGCCACCAGACCCTCGAGCACCTCGCGGATGTCCAGCAACTCAAGCACATCTTCCGGAGTCAGCTGCCTCACCGTGACACCTACGAACGGCGTCCGGCTGACGAGTCGCTCGGTCTCCAGTTGGCGGATGGCCTCCCGGACGGGCGTGCGGCTCACTTCGAATTCCGCGGCAAGATCCTGCTCTGTCAGCTTTGCGCCTGGCCGCAGGTCTCCGCGCAGGATGCCGGAGCGAATCCGCTCGCAGACCTGCTCCACGGACAGCGGCTGGGGATCGCGTTTACGCAATGCGTTTGATTTTGGTTCACTCATGAGGACTTTATACAGGAGTCTGTGAGGTGCTTCAACGCAGAGCCAGGTACTCCGCAGCCATGGCCGGCATCTGCAATATGAGGAGGTGAAGGCCGTCCGGGCCGGCACGGCAGGCACCGCCGTGCTCACCCGCCGAGATGAACCGGCTCTCCCACTCCTGCAACCGGCTTTCCGGTGCGCTCAGCTCACCCGCAAGGACGAGCTGGAACTGCCCCGAGCCACGGGCGGCCGGGACGCTCACTTCCGAAAACGGCGGAAGCTGCAATGCATAGGCCTCGGGTTCGCTTCCATCGGCGCCAATCAGTTCGGCACGCAGCGGGGCCTTCAGTGCCCGGAGCTGCCCGATCGTTCGGGGTTCATGTACTGGCCCGTGCGCGTTCCGCTTCGGTCCGCGGCGCAGCTTGTCGCGCGCAAGCGGAAGAAAGTTCGCGCCGGTTTCGAACGCCGCGCGGATCGTGAAGTAACTCAGCCCCTGCGGCCCCGCCACCAAGGGCCCATACCCTGTGAATGCGCCGGCGTAGTGGACGGAGCCGGGCCCGACCGCACGAGACCCCAGGGATCCCGATCCTTGCTGGAAGACCTGGAATTGATTCTGTGTATGAAAGTGCGCAGGCAGCACCGAATGCGCAGGCTGCTCCACCAGGAATATGGTGGGAGACAGGCACGGGTCGGATCCGGCCTGCATCCACTCACTGCGATGGAAGCTGAAGCCGTTCTCCAAGACCCGGTGGTGCCGCGTGTCACGAGCGAGCGTGGCAGAGCCGATAGCAATCATTGCATCACTCCAGGCGGGCGCCGGACGCCTTGACGACGGCCGCCCACCGCCCCATCTCGCCATGCATGAAGGTCCTGAATTCCGCCGCGGTACTGCTGCGGGGGCGGCCACCCAGGGCGGCGATCCGCTGGGACAGTTCGGGAGACTGGACAATCCTGGCGAGTTCTGCGCTCACCTTGTCCACGACAGGTTTCGGGGTGCCCGCGGGCGCGAGCAGACCCACCCACGGGACCACGTCGAAGTCTTCCATGCCCATGCCGCTCTCGGCGACTGTCGGTACGGACGGCAGTGCGGTCAGGCGCTCCCGGGAACTCACCGCAATCGCACGCACCTTGCCATTGGCGAGGAAGGGCTGCGCGCCCGCAAAGGCATCGAAGGCAACCTGCACCTCACCCGCGGCAAGGTCGGTCAGCGACTTGGCAGAACCGGCATAGGGGACGTGCGTCATTTCCATGCCGGTTCGCCGCATGAGCTCCGACATCGCCAGATGGGACACCGAACCGTTACCTGGGGAGGAATAGTTGACCTTTCCCGCGTTCGCCTTCGCGTAGGCAACCAGCTCCTTCACAGAGTGGATGGGAAGCGCGCTATTGACCATCAGCAGGAGCGGCGCATCGTAGACCAGGCCGATCGGCTCGAAATCCCTGGCCGTGTCGTAACGCAGGTTCCGATACAGGAAAGGATTGCCAGCCAGAGCCGCCGAGGCCGACAGCGTCATCACGCTGCCGTCGGCGGGCATGCGCGCAACCGCCGCCAGCGCCAGGCTGCCGGACTGCCCCGGCATATTCTCCACGATCAGCAATCGCCCGATCGCCGGACCGAGGCGGTTGGCCAGGATCCGGGCGACCACGTCGACAGATTGGCCCGAGGGATAGCCCACAATCAATTTCCCCGTTTCCTTCTGCGCGAAGGCTGCGCCGCTGACGAACAGAACGGCAACGACAGCCAGCCGGACGATGCTTCGGACGATTGCCATGGTTGGTCTCCTTGCTTCTTGATTTGGCTACGGGCAGCTTACGCGCCGAGCATCTTGATGATGGAGGAAAAGTCGAGCCGGCCACGCCCGGCGGCACAGTGCATGGCGTAGACCGAGGCGGCCGCCGCACCCAGCAATGCCGGCGACTGGCTGGCAACCGCAGCCTGCTCCGCCAGCCGCAAGTCCTTCAACATCAGCTCGGAAGCGAAGCCGCCTTCGTAATCCCGGTTGGCCGGCGCGGATGGCACCAGGCCGGGCTCAGGCGCATAGCTCGTGAGCGCCCAGCACTGGCCCGAAGACGCCGAGGCAATTTCGTGGAACCTGCGTGGATCCAGCCCCAGTCGCTTGGCCAGATGCAGGGCCTCGGAGACGGCCACCATGGAAATGCCCGCCAGCATGTTGTTGCAGATCTTCGCCGCCTGGCCGGCGCCCGCCGCGCCTGCATGGAAAATGTTCTTGCCCATCGCGCGCAGCAGTCCGAGGGCACGCGCGAAGGCTGCTTCCGTGCCTCCGACCATGAACGTGAGTGTCCCCGCCGCCGCGCCGCCTACGCCGCCGGAAACGGGAGCGTCAAGCGTGACAAGCCCCTTCTTGCGCAGCGTTTCGTGGAAGACAGCGCAGGACGCGACATCGATCGTCGAGCAATCGATCACAAGCGCTTCAGGTGCGAGCGGCAGGGTGTCTGCCGTGAGCACATCCAGCACATGCCGGCCGCTGGGCAGCATGGTGATGACGACCTCCGCCCCGGATACCGTTTCCTCGACCGAAGCCCGCGGCCGGAGGCCCGCATGCAATGCGCGCTCCATCGAGCCCGCGTCGAGATCGAAACAGCGAACGTCATGCCCTGCCTCCTTCAGCCGGCACGCCATGGGAAATCCCATATTGCCCAATCCAATGAAACCGATCGCAGCCATTCTTGTCTCCTCGTACCGAGCGCAGCTCAGTTCATGTTGAAGATCACGGTCTTCTTGTGCGTGAAGTGGTCCAGCATTGCCTCCAGCGACGCCTCGCGGCCAAGGCCGGATTGCTTCACGCCCCCATAGGACAATCCCGGCTGGACCACGATGTTCTGGTTCACCTGCACGAAGCCTGCCTGCAGGCGCCGGGTGGCATCCAGCGCGGTCTTCAGGTTCTGCGTCCAGATGGTTGCAGCCAGTCCATAGTCGCTGTCGTTGGCTTGCGCCACGGCTTCTTCGTAACTTGAGAAGCGGATCACGCACGTCACGGGCCCGAAGATTTCCTCGCGTGCCAGCCGGGACGCGTTGCCCAAGCCGGTAAAGATGACCGGCCTGATGAACAGCCCCTGCCGAAGCGACTCGTCTGCAGGCAATTGGGAGCATTCGAGCGCGCGGGCACGAGGCTCGGCTCGACCGCTTTCGATGTAGCCGAGAACCTTGTCGAGCTGGGCGCGCGAGATAACGGTGCCGATGTCCGTCGCTTCATCCAGGGGATCGCCCATCTTCAGCGTGTCAACGCGCGCCTTGAGCATGGCGACGAACTCATCGTGCACCTTGTCCTGCACGAAGATTCGGCTGGCGGCCGTGCAGCTCTGTCCCTGGCGGGTGAAGCGCATGCCGCTCACCGCGCCGGCGACGGCCTTCGCGATGTCGGCGTCCTCCATCACGATCATGGGGCTCTTGCCGCCGAGCTCGAGCGTGACGGGGATGAGCTTCTCTCCAGCCGTGCGTGCCACGATTCGCCCCGTTTCGACGGAGCCGGTGAACGTCACCTTGCCGACCGCGGGGTGCGCGACCAGCGGTGCTCCGCATTCGGGCCCGAAGCCCGAGACGATGTTCAGCACCCCCGGGGGCAGCGCCTGGCTGAGGATCTGGCAGAGCCTCAAGACTGCCAGTGGCGCCTCTTCGGCCGATTTCACGACAACCGTGTTGCCGGCCACCAGCGCCGGGGCGATCTTCAGCGCCATCAGCATCATGGGGGCGTTCCAGGGAATGATGACGCCCACCACCCCAATCGGTTCGCGCTGCGTGACGGTCAGCATGTCCGGGCTGAACGGCACGCTTTCGCCCTTGAGTTCCGAGGCCAGGCCGCCATAGAACTGCAACGCGTCGGCAACGACAGACGCTTCGACCCGGCTCTCGGTGCGCAGTGCCTTGCCGGTCTCCAGAGCCACCAGCCGACCTAGTTCCTCCACGTGCTCTGCAATCAGGCGCGAGCAGTCGGCCAGCAGGGCGCCACGCTTGCGCGCCGGCATTGCAGCCCAGGCGGGCTGCGCCTGGGCCGCCGCATTCGCTGCTCGTTCGACGTCGCTTGCGTCGCTTTGCGCCGCGTATCCGATCTCGCGTCCGGTTGCAGGGTTGACTACCGGGAACGTATCTCCCGAACGGGCCCTCACCAGGTCCCCGCCGATCAGGTTGTAGCCGCTTATCGCGCGAGCCAGACGGTGCGGATCGATGTCCGCCGTGAGCTTGTTCTGAGTCATCATCGGCCTCCGTTCACTTAGCGGCGGACGCCACGGCCGGCCAGCGCTTTTTTACCTTGATCACGCGCGCGCTGCCCCGGCGCACAAAGCGGCGTGTGTCGTCCGTGCCCGCCTGGTAGTCCCAGGTAGGCTGAATGCCCTCGGGCAGCGAGTTGATAAACTTGCGGCGCGCCTGGCTGGCAAGCACCTGCTGCGTGATTGCGGCCGGATCCCACCGGGAGAGCACGCGTGCCTTCAACTCGGCAAGTACCTGCGGCTGTTCTTGCGCGATGTTCGCCAGCTCGTTCGGGTCGGCCTCCATGTCGAAAAGCAGGTCTGGATGGCCATGGGTGTACACATACTTGTATCGGCCACGCCGCAGCATGCAGCATGGACCAGTGACGCCCTCGGCGGTGTACTCGACGAACGCTTCCGCCTCGCCGTCGTCATCGCCTGTCGCGAGCAGCGGCACGAGGCTGCGACCATCAACCGGCTCGACCCAGGCCGGCGTTTGCCCATCCATCGCAAGATCCAGCAATGTGGGGAGCAGGTCCACGTGAGAAACCGGCTCCGCGATGCGCCGGGGTTCGCGCTTGCGCGGGTCATAGACGAGCAGCGGAACCTTGGCCGACCAGTCGAAGAACACGCGCTTGAACCACATGCCGCGTTCGCCCAGCATGTCACCGTGATCGGACGTGAACACGACGATGGTGTTGTCCTCGAAGCCCGCGCGCTTGAGCGTCTCCAGCAGGCGGCCCACTTTGTCGTCGACATAGCTCACCATCGCATAGTAGGCGTGGCGCGCACGCCGCACTTGCTCGTCGGTGGCCCCTTGCTTGTCCAGCCCGTGGGAATACTGCACCCACTGGCTGAGCTTGTCGCGCGCCTGCATCGGCATGTCGCCGACAACGGGCAGGTTGATCTCCTCCGGCGAGTAACGATCCAGGTATTCGGGAAGGATGTGATAAGGCGGATGGGGGTGCGTATAGGAAACGCACATGAAGAACGGTTGCTCGTCCTCCCTCGCGAGGTCGTACAGGCGCTGGATCGCCTTCGCCTCGACCTCCTCGTCGTAATCGAGTTGCAGGCTGCGGAAGCAAGAGCCGCTCTCGTCCACGGTGGTCAGGTTGTGTCCAGGTGAATAGAAGCTGAACTCGCCCTCCGCCCAGTCCGCTGCCCAGCCGAAGTCAGCCGGGTAGATATCGGTTGTAAGGCGCTCCTGGAAGCCGTGCTTCTGGTCAGGGCCCACGAAGTGCATCTTGCCGCCGAGGATGGTCTTGTAGCCCTGCTGCGCGAGGTAATAAGGCAGCGTGGGCGTGGCGGCCTGGAACTCGCACGCATTGTCGAACGCGCCGATGCGCGTGGCGAACTGGCCTGCAAGCAGCGAGAACCTGGCAGGCGCGCACAAGGGGAAGTTGCAGTAGGCGTTGTCAAAGACTGCGGACCGTTCGGCGAGCGCCTGGAGGTGAGGCGCCTTCACGGCGGTGTTGCCATGGAAGGGTAAAACCGGCGCCGAGAGTTGGTCGGCCATGACGAAAAGAATGTTGGGCTTGCGCATGATTCTCCTTTATTGCACAACGGTTGCATTTCCGTTGTATGCAATATAGAGTGGGACATGCGATCTTACAAGTGGAGAAAGCATGACCGACCCAACTTCCTTGCCGCTTTCGGGGATTCGCGTCCTGGATCTCACCAGGGCGCTTGCCGGCCCCTTCTGCACGATGGTCCTGGGCGACCTGGGCGCCGACGTGATCAAGGTCGAGCCCGCGGGCGGCGACATGATCCGCCATTGGGGGCCTTTCGACCGCGGCACCAGCGCTTACTACCTGAGCGGCAACCGCAACAAGCGCGGGATCGCCATCAACTTCCGCGATCCCCGCGCGCTTGACCTGCTGCGCGATCTCGCCGGCCAGTACGACGTGATCGTGGAGAACTTTCGTGCCGGCGCCATGGAATCCATGGGTCTTGGGTACGAAGCGCTTGCCGAAGCGAACCCACGGCTCATCTATGCGAGCGTCACCGGCTTCGGCCGGTCGGGGCCGGCGAGTCAACGTCCAGGGTTCGACCAGATTGCGCAGGGGTACTCGGGACTCATGAGCGTGACGGGCATGCCGGAATCGGGACCGGTCAGGGTGGGTGTGGCGATCGGTGACCAGACTGCCGGGATGTGGTGTGTCATCGGCATCCTTGCTGCCGTAGCACAGCGCCATGCGACAGGGCGAGGCCGCCGGGTGGAGACATCACTGCTGGCAGGACTCGTCGGGCTCATGAGCGTCCAGGCCCAGCGTTACCTGAGTCTGGGGGAGATTCCCGGTCTCGCCGGCAATACGCACCCTGTGATTGCGCCGTACGGCGTGTTCCAGACCGCGGATGGGCCATTGAACATCGCACCGGCGACAGCCGAGATGTGGCGGCGCCTGTGCGAGGTGCTTGAACTCCGAGAGCTCATCGATGATCCGCGCTACGCGACGAATGCAGCGCGGATCGAGCGGCGCGCCGAGCTCAAGGAGATCATCGAGGCCAGGTTGAAGGCGCACAGCCGCAAGGAGTGGACGGAACGACTGCTGGCGGCCGATATTCCGGCTGGGCCGATCTACAACGTTGCGGATGTCTTCGCTGACGAACAGGTCATTCACTCGCGGCTGGTGGAGCAAGTCCAGCATGYGGAGCTGGGTTCTATCCGCCAAGTCGGCAGCCCGATCGCCTTCGACGGCCGCCATGGGGAATCCATTCGGCGCGCGCCGCCCTTGCTCGGCGAGCACACGTTCGATGTCCTTCGGGAGCATGGATTCATCACGCCTGACCTGGAAGCACTGGCGCGCGAAGGCATCATCCTGCAACACGGCCACGACCCCAAGCCATGACATCCGCAAAGCCTACCCTTGAAATCGCCGGCGCGACGGCGACGATCACACTCCGACGCCCTGCCGAGCACAACCGGCTTGACCCAGACGATATCGGGATCCTGCTGCGGTTCGTGGAACAAGTGAGGTGCGACCCGGCCTTGCGGCTGCTCGTGCTGACGGGCGAAGGCGAGAAAACCTTCTGCTCGGGCTATACGCTGAGCCAGATCGGCACGCGCCTGGACCGGTCGCTCGAAGACATGATCGACGCCCTGGAAAACCTCGAGCTCCCGACGTTATGCGCGATGAACGGCAGCGCCTACGGTGGCGGCACGGACCTCGCCTTGGCTTGCGATTTCCGTGTCGGCGTTCACGGTTGCAAGCTGTTCATGCCCGCCGCGAAGTTTGGACTGCACTACTACCCAGGGGGTCTGCGGCGCTTCGTTTCGCGCCTGGGCTCTCCCGCAGCCAAGAAAATCTTCCTGACTTCCATGACGCTCGAAAGCGAGGAATTGCTCCGGATCGGCTTTCTCACCGACCTTGTGCGCCGCGAGGACCTCCCCGACGTCATCGACACGTATGCAGGGAACATCGGGGATTGCGACCGGGACGCCGTTCGCTCCATGAAGCGGCACATCGATGCGATTGCCGGCGGTGAATGGAACGAGAGCATCGGCAGATCGGCCTACGAAGCCTCCCTGCGCGCCGAGGAAACTGTGCGACGCCTTGCCGAGCTCGCGGCCAGGTAGGCCTCCAGCCCTGTCCGTTCCGCAGTCTTGGCCCTGGCAACGAACGTCCCAGGCCGTTTAGCGCCGTCCCTCGACAGCCAGGTGTGCCCGCTCAACGGCTGGACAGGTCGTATGGACCGCGAACGAAGCTGCATACGCGTGCGGAGGTCTGCGCAATGAAATCCAGAGCCCTGGAAAAGCTGGCTTGGCGATAGACGGCCGAATACACGAGCGCAGGCGGCATTGGATCGGTACGGACAATACGCAGCAGGCCGGCTTCGATGTCCGGCGCGAAGTAATCGACGGCCAGCTGACTGATGCCGAGCCCTTCGATGGCAAGCTCGCGCAGCACCGTCAGGCTATTTGTCGAGAACACCTTCTTGAAGCGGAAACCGTGCTCATGGAGCCACGCGCCGTAGAAAGCATTCTTGGCTGACCCCGCCGACTGCTCCAGCACAGGGTAGTCGGAAAATTCCGCGGGTTTCAGGGGGCGGTCGGGCAAGTCCAGCTTCGGGCTGGCCATCCACAAATCCTCCACCCGGCCCACCTCGACGCACTTGTAGGCGTCGCCCCAGAAGGTCCCGGGCAGGATGGCCAGATCGATCGTATTGGCCTCCAGCGCACCAAACAGGTTCATGCCCGCATCGACGACCAGCTCGACGTGCAATGCCGGATGCTGAGCCTTGAGTTCGCGCAGCAGCTTTGTCAGCCATGTCAGCGCCACGAGTTCGGTGACCCCGATGCGAAAGGTACCCTTGATATCGTCGTCCAGACCGATCTCGCTGGCAATTCGCCCTTTGAGGTGCATGGCCTCCTCCGCGAGCGGGAGCAGCCGTGTACCGGATTGCGTTGGGACCAGCCCCTTGGGCATGCGATGCACCAGCTGAACGCCTAGTGCCTGCTCGAGTTCGATTACCCGCTTCGAGACCGCGGACTGCGTCGTATTGAGTTTTGCCGCCGCCGAGGTGAACGATTCATGCGAGACGCTGAAATAGAAGGCTTCAAGCTGCTTTAAAGTCACATTCACATTGATCTACCCCGCTCCATCTGCTTTCCGCTCGCACCACGAAGCAGCACTATACGAAAAAATGGAATGGCTGGGGTGGCCGATTACTCGTTTGTGGCGTGCCGGACAAGGCTGGATACTTCTTTCAAGCCCAATCACCCCTAGCCGGACATCCATGCTGACACTCTCCGATCGCCTCAACCGCATCAAACCATCTCCGAGCTCGATGGCGGGCCAACGGGTCAGGGAACTCCGGTCTGCCGGCCGCGATGTCATCGGCCTGACGGCCGGCGAGCCAGACTTCGCCACGCCGGCTCATATCCGCGAGGCGGCATGGCAAGCCATGAACACCGGCAAGACGGGATATACCGATGTCGGCGGCACGGTGCCATTGCGCGAGGCCGTGGCACGCAAGTTCGCGCGCGAAAACAATCTGCACTACCAGCAGAATGAAATCATCGTCAGCACCGGCGCCAAGCAGGTGATCTTCAACGCCATCCTTTGCACGATCCAGCGCGGCGATGAGGTCATCGTGCCCGCGCCGTACTGGGTGTCGTACCCGGACATCACGATGTTTGCCGGTGGCACGCCCGTGTACGCGGCCTGCGAGCCGGAGCACGATTTCAAGCTGATGCCTGAAGAACTTGAGCGCGCCATCACACCGCGTACGCGCTGGCTTATCCTGAATTCGCCGAACAATCCTAGCGGCGCCGCCTATACCCGCGACGAACTGGTCGCGCTGGCAGAGGTGCTCGAGCGCCACCCCCATGTCTGGATCATGACCGACGACATCTACGAGCACCTGATGTACAACGGCACCGGATTCGTATCCATGGCGCAGGCGGCGCCGCAGCTCGCCGACCGGACGCTGACCATCAACGGCGTATCCAAGGCCTATGCCATGACAGGATGGCGCATCGGATACGCAGGCGGGCCGGCCGCGCTGATCAAGGCCATGGTCAAGCTGCAATCGCAGAGTACTTCCGGCGCCAACGCCATTGCGCAGGCCGCGGCTCTCGCGGCACTCGACGGCCCGCAAGACTTCATCGCTGCGAACCGCGAGGTTTATCGGCAGCGTCGGGATTTCCTGGTCGATGCCCTCGACAAGATCGACGGCATCGAATGCAAAGCGCCCGCCGGGGCCTTCTACCTCTTTGCATCGTGCCACCAGCTCTTTGGCTCCCGCACACCCGATGGCCGCGAGATTCGCACCAGCGATGACTGGACCGCATGGGCGCTGGAGTCGGCCAACATCGCCATGCTGCAGGGCTCCGCATACGGCGTCGACACCCATTTCAGGCTCTCCTTCGCAACAAGCATGGACGTGCTTGCCGAAGGAGCGCGACGTATCGCGGCCGCGGCCCAGGCGTTGATCCGGCCATAGCCCGACACCGTATTCCCAGAGATCCGATACGGATCCACATTGTCCTTGCCTACCACTACCACACGCCCTCATCCATCATGCGTAGCCTGCCAAAGCGTTCGCTCCCTTCGCGCTTCCTTCAAGTTCTTGCTGCCGGCCTGACGCTGGCGGCTTGTCTGCCCGCACACGCCGAGGAGGCCTATCCGTCCCGGCCGGTCCGGATTCTCGTCGGTTTCTCGCCGGGCGGCTCCAACGACATCGTGGCCCGCATCATCGCCCCGAAACTGGCCGACGCGCTGGGCAAGCAGGTCCTGATCGACAACCGGCCCGGCGCCGGCGGGAACATCGCCGCGGACGTCATGCTCAAGGCACCCGCCGATGGCCATACGCTCATGATCTGCACCACGGGCATGCTGTCGATCCAGCCGTTGCTCCAGAAGATGACGTACGACTCCCAGACCGACATCGTGCCGGTCTCGCTGATCGCCAATACGCCTTACGTCGCGCTGGTCAACGCGTCGCTGCCGATCCATAACGTCAAGGAACTGATTGCCTACGCCAAGGCCAATCCCGGCAAGCTCAACTACGCATCGTCCGGCAACGGCACTGCCGGGCACCTTGCCGGCGAGATGCTCAAGCTGCGGACCGGCATCGACATCGTGCACGTACCGTACAAAGGCACCGGCCAGGCCATGGCCGACCTGCTGGGCGGCCAGGTGTCGCTGATCTTCGACCAGCCGATCAGCTCGCTGCAATACGCGAAGTCCGGCAAGCTGCGCGTGCTCGGCGTTGCCGCCCTGCGCCGCCTCGACGGACTGCCCGACGTCCCGACCTTCGCAGAATCCGGTGTCAACGGCTTCGATCCCGTCGCATGGACCGGCCTATGCGCCGCCAAGGGTACGCCGGCGGCAATCGTTGCCCGTCTTCAGAAGGAGGTCCAGCAAGTGCTGCGCCAGCCCGACATCGCGCAGCGGCTGAAACAGGACGGCATGGAAGTCGTAGGCAGCTCTCCCGAGAAGTTCCGCGAATTCCTCGTGACGGACAAGCGCAAGTGGTCGGATGTCATCAAGGCAGCCAACGTGACAATGAACTGAAGGGAAGAAGATCATGGCAAACGAACATGCACAACGCGCTATCGAACAGGATTTCAAGCGCGTATCACCTGAGCTGATTGCACGCGCATCGCAATTTCCATCGTCGATCCTGGCCGACGTCGCCGGCCGCCGCGGCGGCATGCACGGACGGATAACCGCAATGGATCACCGCAGCCGCTTCTGTGGGCCGGCGCTCACCGTCGAAGTCCGGCCCGGTGACAATCTGATGATCCATGCCGCAATGGCGATCGCGCAGCCCGGTGATGTCATCGTCGTGGACGGCAAGGCAGACCAGTCCTGTGCACTGATGGGCGCAATCATGGCCAATCAGTGCAAGGCCATCGGCGTCGCGGCGGCCGTGCTGGACGCCGCAGCCCGTGATCGTGATGAAATCTGCGAACTGGGCTTTCCGATGTATTCGGTCGGCACCAATCCGAACGGCCCGACCAAGCTGGTGCCCGGCCGCGTCAATCGCCCGATCCAGTGCGGCGGCGTGGCCGTCCAGCCAGGCGATCTCGTCGTCGGAGATGCCGACGGCATTGTCGTGATCGAGCGCGACATGGTCGCCACGGTGCTGGACAAGGCCGCCGAGAAGGTGGCTGCGGAACGCGCCCGCATCGACAACATCCGCTCGGGAAAATCGATCCGACCGTCCTGGCTGGAAGCCGCACTCATCGCCGCAGGTATCCTGAAACAGGGAGAGGCGCTTTAATCGCTGCCGGCGCGAACGAGCAGATGAAATCCAGCAAAGGGGCCAACGCCGTCGTTGTGTTGGCCCTCGAAAACATTCGATACCCGACCCGCGAGCAAATCGGTCATCGCCTGGCCGGCATGATTTCTGTTCCAAGCAGTAGAACAGAACGGCACGTCGCCAGCGCCGCCCGTCACCCCGATTTAAGGCGATAGCCAGACGATGGCGTGCAAACCTGGATTGCGGAAGTTGCCACGCGAGTTAGCGTGGCCTCGCCTGGCGGCGTCCTTGACTACGCCTCCGGAATCAGGAACTTGTCACGGTTCTTGCCTAGCCAGGCTGGTGCACGACCGCGACCCGTCCAGGTAGCGCCGGTCTTCGGGTCCTGGTATTTAGGCGGCAGCGAAACCTTGATCTTTTCTGCAGGCGCCACGCTCGAGGCAGGACGGCCGCGACGTCGTTTTGGCGCGAGGTCTTCGGCGGTCAATTCGTACTGGGCCATCAAGGTCTGAATCTGCTCGATAACATCGGCAACTTCAGTGGCACGCACTTCCACAAGTTGTGCTTCGAGCTTTTCCTTCTCTGCCAGCAACTGCTTGTATGTGGCCATCGCCTTTCTCCAATTGGTTCCAATTCTCGGAATCGTACATTAATTATCACGATGGAGCATGTCTAGATCGTACTTTTTCCCGCACCATTGAATAATGGAAATGGATTTCTTCCTTCAGCTTGCTAGTCAGCATGTCGATCCACCTGGTGCAATCGCCCGGTCGGATATGGCCGCGGCACAAGGTGCAATTTGCATGCGTGGCTGAATTGCCAATTTGAATTGAGCACGTTGTCAGCCGCCGAGTTGGTGCGCCTTGAGGCGAAGGCAACATCACCGGGCGACGACATTCTCGCGGCGAGGCTGAATGCCGCGGTGATCGGCTTGGGATCTGGTTGGGATCGGCCAGACCCGACCGCTGCGAGAAACCCGCAGTACGCGAGTTCTGGCCGATGCGTGCCTCCCAGATATTCTCAAGGCAACCCAGTCCGAACCGTTGGACCTCGGCGGCAGAGAGGGGCGGCATCACCAAACGCGTGGGCCTGCTACAATCGGCACACTTTTTTTATGGCTGGGCACGATGGGTTTCGAACAACTGGCGGCACTGAAAGAACAACTGGCGAAGCAGGCGAAGTCCGCGCCGCAGGCCAAGGCACCACGCGTACGCCCCGCCGTGCCGGTCAAGCGATCCAAAGCTGTGGTTCCCGCGGATCGATCCAAACCCGTGGATCCGGTATTGCAGGCCATCGCGAAGCTGCAAAAGCGCTTCCCGGCAGCGTTTCCGAAGAACCCCGCGCCCAAGGTGCCGTTGAAAGTTGGCCTCTTCGAGGACCTGACCAAGCACGCTGAGGAGCTCGCCCTGGCAGAGCCCGCATTGCTCGACGCGCTCCGGACCTGGTGCCGCGGCACCCGATACTGGACCTGCCTGGCGGAAGGAGCGCCGCGCGTGGATCTGTCGGGCCAGGAGGCGGGACAGGTATCGCAGGCCGATGCGAAATGGGCGCAGCAGCTGCAAGCCCGTCGCGCAATGCGACCGGCGCAACACCCAGCGAAAGCCGCCAAGGCCAACTGAACGGCCAGCAAACAACCGCCGCGGGCGTGCCGGGTTCGCGCATGACCGCAAAAGAGCACCGGGAGTCGCCCGCATCCATGTGGGCGTCAGCCTCCCACGCTGCGTGCCGGGAGGCTTTGCCCGCATGGGTGGCATGCCTGCTCGAGCGTGGGGAAACTGCGCCTTCGGGACGACGAGCTTCGTCAAACTCGTACCGTCCGGCGCACCCAAAGCCACGCGCTCCAGATTCGCCCCCTCTACCGTTCTCCGCCTGGACAGGTTCTCCGCCTGGACAGCACGCCGACGGATGCACGCAATGCCTGGTGGCTTGGCCAATTGGCAACCTCGGCAACCCTCGGTAGCCCTCGGTCCTCCTGGCAGGCCACGACATCGTCACAGATGGACGAGAACAGGCGATTAATTGCGTTTTACTCCGCCCACCGACGTCTGGGCACTGAACTCACTCGCTGCCAGCGGCAGTACGGTTTCGCAGTCCGACTCCCTCCGAGAAGAGTGCGGCAAAAATGTGGCGCTTACGATAATCAGAAAAATGCGGAATTTTTAAACGTCCGCGAGCCGGATTAAACGAGCGGTGCGTGCCTTGACGACAGAATGAATGGGATAGTGGCTCACAGAGCACTACAACATCACTCCCGTACAAGACTTCCAGATCACTAGCGAGATCGGCCCCGTTCATCGCTCCGTCGGCAACGACAAAGGCCGCAAGAGATCTACCCGGCCGCCATACCGCGGTTTCGGCCTGGGGCAGACATATTGGGGATTAATTGCATTTCTCTTGCCGCAAGGATTCTGTCGCAGTCAGGACGCAGGTAAAGATGGACGCCGCAGAAACAGTTGACCCGGTATCCGGCGGGCGATTTCTGCAAACGGACTAGTTGCCCGAGGTAGGTCAGAAGCCGAAGCGCAACTATGCTCTCATAGCATGGCGGCCAAAGCCGCCGGGTCTGGGAGGAAGATATGCGCTTCGCGGCATTCCATGCATCGTACTTGTCGATGCTTCTGCTAGCTGGCTGCGGTGCCCGCGAGCAGTCGGCCGCCCCCGGGGGCGGCAAAGTTGCGGCATCGGGAAGCAGCGAAGCGGCCGTAACCACCGGACCGCAAGAAGCCCTCGAGAGGCCTGCGCCCGCAGGGCCTGGGCGATACGAGATCGCCATTAGTCCCCAGGGCCATGCGAGCCCCCTTCTCCTCGACACGCAAACGGGTCGGATCTGGCAATTGAGGGAGTTCTCAGGCCTGGAAGGCAAGCCAACGGCATGGCAGGAGATGACGATCATCGATGACAAGGCCGGGATGGGAATCACGACTGCCCAATTCCAGAAACTCTATCCCCCTCGCAATACCGCGCCGCCAAGAGAGATTGGCAGACACAAGAGATAAATATCGGCGCAGGCAACGGAACTGGCCACGCGAAACGCAATCACCAGTGACCGGCTATCCCGCCGGATTGCCTGGGGAAGAGCGCCGCGGGTGCATCGGTTGTCGGGCTGGTTTTTTTATAGCACCGGTCTCGCATTCCCTATCGCGTTTGTGCGCCGGGGGACGGTTGCGCCTATATTGGGAACATCCGCGTACGCGGTCGGGCGACGATTTTCCAGTCATTTCGCAATGGGGGTGTCGAGATGAAGATGAAACTGCTGGCCGCCGTCGGCGCTGCCATGGCAGCTACCGGTGCATACGCGCAGTCGACCGTAACGCTGTACGGCATCGTTGACGCGGGGATCGAGTACCAGAACAACCAGCCTGGGGGCAGCCACAGCGTCACCCGAATTACCTCCGGGAATATGTCCGGCAGCCGCTGGGGCTTGCGTGGCGTGGAGGACCTGGGTGGCGGACTGAAAGGGGTCTTCGTGCTGGAAAGCGGCTTCACGGTGGATGACGGCAAGTCGGCCCAGGGCGGGCGCTTGTTCGGCCGCCAGGCCTACGTCGGTGTGCAAAGCCCCTATGGCGGCGTGACCCTGGGCCGCCAACAGACGCCACTCTATGAATTCGGCCTGAAATATGACCCGATGGGCATCTCGACGAACTATTCGATCATTGCGCAGGATGCCAGCCTTACCAGTCGCGCCGACAACTCGATCAAGTACGCCGGCACCTTCAACGGCGTGACCGCCATCGCCATGTACAGCTTCGGCTCGAACACTGGCGGCGGCGCCGCTGGCGAGGTCCCTGGCAGCTTCAAGGTCGGTCAGGAGTACAGCGCAAGCGTTGGTTACACTGCGGGCCCCCTCTCGGTCGGTGCTGCGTACGATGAAATCAACCCCGGCCTGGCGGCCTCCGGCGCCCTCAAGGATGCCAAGATCCGGCGCGCCACCGTGGCAAGCACCTACTCGTTCGGACCGGCCAAGATGTACGCAGGCTATCGCTGGGCCAAGGCGCTCGATGGCGCCACGCTGCCGGGCAACCTGGGAGCCAACAACCTTTCCAACCTGTACTGGCTGGGCCTGGGTTACAACCTGACGCCGGCATTCTCGCTGACCGGCGCAGCCTACTACCAGGACTTCAAGGGTACCGGTGCCGATCCGTGGCTGTTCGTCGCATCGGCTGACTACACCCTGTCGAAACGCACCGACGCTTATCTGAACCTGGCCTATGCGAAGAACAAGGACGGCTCCAATCTAGGCGTGACCTCGGGCGGTGCCGGTGCGATCGGGGGCACCGGCTTCGGTACGGTCAATGGCAGCGAGAACCAGTTCGGCGCGGTCCTCGGTATCCGGCACAGGTTCTGACTCGACGCGGTTGCAGACGAGCACGGGCGGCCGCGCGCCGCCCGGCCGCCCGGCCGCCCGGCGCCTGCCCTTCTTCCCCTTCCCGTGCCGGGCTGCCTGCCTGGGTGAGGCGTGAAGCGGATTCGGACAAAGGCAAAAGAAAAGGCGCCTCAAACTTCGAAGCGCCTGCGGGAGCCCGCCATCTTGCTGCATCGGACATCGACTGCCCAGGATCGCAATCGGACCCTGACAGGTTCAGCGAGCAGCGGGTACCGTCCGCGATACCCCGTTCAAGCCTGGCGACTCATCGCCAGATCGCGCGCACGACAGGGCGTGGCCATGAACCGGACGAATTCACTATGTCCCCTGCTGCTGGCGCGGCCAACCTCGCACCTTCCTGCGTCACGGTGACGCTGGCCGGCCGCTTCGGCGGCTCAGTGCGTTTCCTAAGTATAGGAGACAGCCTTCTCGCGATAAGCCTCGGGCCGGATGAATCCGTGCCGGATTCATCACGCGCAGCGGCACGCAAGAGCCCGCAATCTGCCAAGGTATGGAAGCCTCTGCGCTACCCGCTGAAAGCGATACCGAGATACCGGCACTGCGCGGTTTCCGTCACCTCCCTGCCGATCTATGCTTGTTTTAGAACATCAATGCGCACCCTGATGAATTGCGCAATCTACAGGCGGGAATCCATGAACGACGACCAGTCCTTATCGCGGCAGCAGGCCGAGACGCGCGAACCCGTCCTGGACGTTGTCGACCGCGTCTCGGAAATGTGCTTCGGCCTGTTCATGGCGCTGACCTTCGTCGGCGCGGTATCGACAACCACCGCGGGGCAGGACGCGGGCCAGACCATGCTGCGCACAGCCCTGGGCTGCAACCTGGCGTGGGGACTGGTCGACGCCGTCATGTTCCTGGTGCGCACGCTCGTCAACCGCGGCAGGCGCCTCGGACTCGTGCTGGCAGTGAGGCACGCACCGGATCCCGTACAGGGGGTGCAGGTCATCCGCAACACGTTGCCGAAGTTGATGAAGACGCTGGTTGCCGACGCGGAACTGGAGGCCATCCGGTCCCGCCTTGTCGCATCCGCAACGGTGCCCAACCGCCCCGCCCTTGATGCGCAAGACCTGCTCGGCGCGGTGCGCATCTTCTGCATCGTCGTGCTTTCCACGTTTCCGGTTGCCCTGCCGTTCGTGCTGCTGGACGACGTCGCGCAGGCCTTGATCCTCTCGCGCTTGCTGACGCTGGTCATGCTCTTCGGCGGCGGCGCGGCCCTCGGGCATTACGCGCGATTCGGCGCCCTGCGCACCGGCCTCGGCATGATGGCGCTCGGCGTGGCGCTGACCATGGCCATCATCGCGCTGGGTGGATGAGATGCGCGCACTGGCGATTGCCCTGGGCTTCGCCGCGTTGGTCCAGTACCGTTCAAGGCGGCGTCAGGCCGCATCCCGGCGCCACTATTGGCGAGCCTTTTGCATTGCCTTGCTGCGCTGCTCCTGAGCTTCCAGGAGCAGCCGGTAGGCCGCGTAGTACTTGTATATGTTCCGCACATAGGTGGTGGTTTCCAGCCCGATCTGTTCCGCCACCACGATCTCGACATTGTTGAACCACTTGTTCGGGTCCAGGCCCCGCTCTTCGGCGGCCTTGCGCATTTTCGCAATATTGCCAGGGCCGGCATTGTAGCTGGCGAAGGCAAATAACGGACGGTTGTTCTCGGTAAACCTGGCATCCGGGAAGTACCGCGTCATCAGTTGGTCCATGTACTTCGTACCGGCATGGATATTCGACTCGACGGTCCTGATGTCGCCCACGTTCAGGCTCTTGCCCGTGGATGGCATGATCTGCATGACGCCGATCGCGCCCACGCGACTGTGCGCTTCCTGGTTCAACTGCGACTCCTGAAAGCCCTGCGCCGCAAGCATCAACGGATCGAAGTCATATTGCTTGCCGTATTTTTCAAACAGGGCAAGCGCTTGCTGGAAGCGCTTGAGCTCGGCGGCCTCGGTGTTATTGGCAATCTGCTTGACCCGTTTCATGGCTTGTTTCAGCCGATAGTCGACCACCCCTTGCTTCTTCGCGTATTGAAGATAGAAGTCGCTGGCGACCTGCTGCAATTGCGGACTGTTCTTGCGCATAGCCCAGCCGATCACGGCATCGGAACGAACCGCGATGTCGTTGTGCACTTTCACCTTCGGCAGGATTTGCGCCCACATCGCGGCCTTCCAGTCATCCACGACCGCAATCTGGAGCAGGCCGGCATTGAGCATCTCGAGAACATCCTCATCCTCAAGCGCGTCGGGCAGCAGCGTCAGCTTGATGGGTGGCTTGCCCGCATCGCGCAGGCGTTTGTCGAGCGCGGTGAGGCTTTCGTAGTAACTGGACGCGCGCCGCACGTGGACAGTCTTGCCGGCAAGGTCCTCCAGCGTGGCAATCTGAGGCGACTTCGGTCCGGTCACGACCAGTTCGCGAACCGGCTTGCGGTCCCGTGGCGCAAAAAAATCCGCTTGCTTGAGCCGCTCGTCCGTCACGGTCAGGTTGCCCGCGGCGATGTCGCCAAGCCCCTGCGCCAGGCCGGGCAGCAAGCGATCCCGCGTGGTCGGAATGATGAAGATGGTGAGGGGACGTTTGCCCAGCCGGTCAGCGTAGGTCTTGTTCAGGTAGCGCTCGAAGTCGCGCATCAGTTCCGCGGTCAGGCCGCGTTCGCTACCTTTGTCGTTGAAATAGAGTGTGCGGCTATAGGGAACGAGGACGCGAATCATGCGCCGCTCAAGCATGGCGTCGAAGTCACCTTGCCACGGCTTGACCGCCAGGTTGAGCTGGCGGGCAGGTGCGGACGCAGCCGGCGCGGAGGCGCTTGCTGCCGGCACGGATGCGCTTGCGGCCGGCGGTCGCTGGTCAACTCCCTGCGCCCCCTGTGCGGCAAAGACAGCCAGGCAAAGTAGTCCAGCCAGCCAATGGAACAATGTGGACGGGCGCATGACGAGATCCTCCGCGCGCATCGGCGCAACGCCCCGGCTGGAAAATTTCGAGTGCTTTGCTCAATACACGGCAGCGCTCGCGATGCAATGCCAGATGCAAAGCGGCAACGCTGGACCTGTCATGCCAGCGTACCCGTGCTGCGGACAAAAGCGAAAGGTAGGCTGCCATTCGCCTCTGGGGCGACATCTAAAGTCTAGTGCATCGTACTTCGGCAAGAAGGCCGCAAATGCACCTGACGTGGCGAATCAGCCGGGCCGCGCCGCCCCCCGCAGCGCCTTGAAATACCATCCCCCCGGGACTTGAGGCGATGACAGCATCATCAACCCCGGCGGCTTCATGCCGGCGTCCGTCGCCTGGACGACCATGACGTTGCGCGCGCCATCCACCAGCCGAGGCAAGCCTGATGGAACGCAATCGCAATACCGCGAACGTCTTCCACGGTCGTCCAGCACTGTCCACCTTGGCGGCGGCATGAACTGTATCTGTGCGTTGCCTTGGGCTAAAGGTACAGTCCGTAATCGATCGGATTTGGCATATGGGCGCCGGCGGCAGTATCGGCTTGCTCCGTGATGAATTCTGATGTCCGCCGACGCCACAAGCACCTCGACCCAGGAGCAACCTTTAAGCGCGTCTCCTGCATTGACGACTCATGCTGTGTGAGGCCTTGCAAAGGACCTGCACGTATTTCCCCCGTCATCTCGCCACAGGGTTCCGGACAGGTATCCGCCAATGTCGGTAGTGGCTCTGCGCTCTTCTCGCACTGTCCGGATTGACTCGATCACCAGTGCGACGGCGCCCGCTGCCCTGGCGCGATAGTTGTCGCCCGGGTAGTCGTCCCACGGATGATCTCGGACGGCGCCAACCGGAATCCTCGCGATGTGCGGCGCCCAGGCAAGTATCCGGAGACGATCCCCCATGGAAATCACAATAGCTCGCTGTCAGTTTCAGGTCCGTCCTGTTCATGACATTTAAACGGGCCTGAAAGAAAGTGCAGAATGAAGATAAAACGCCAGGCAATTGACTTAGATACAATTTTGCCGCCGTTTCCGCGCTCCGAACAATGGCTGATGGAAGTGGCTGATGGGAAGACAACGCTAGCGTTCGATGATTGGTTTGTGATCAAGCTGGCTTCGGCAGAGGGCGAAGAAACCGGTACTGCGACGGACGTTGCCTGTGGTCGCACCATGACGTTCCACCAGGGCCCCGTCGAGTTTGAATTAACCCACGGTGCCTGCTACACGGCAACCCATCCGCAAAAGGGTGTTCGCCACTTCAAGTGCATCCTTGACGGCCACTACCCGATGATTTCGTTCTACCGCCCGGGTACCGCGCTTCGTTTCCCATGGATCACCATGGCGCGAGTCTTCGTGGCCGATGAGCTACGTTCATTGAAGCGAGCACCAGTTCCTGCATGGCCTTCGCAATACACGTAAGACAGGCTCCGGGCAGCCGTTTGCCACGCAGCATTACGCCAAGAGGCATTGGCGGAGCACACCAGCCAGTTGCCGCCGCATTTACCTAGCCAGGGCTGCGACCCTGGCGCTGACCTCGCTCAACGCCGATTGGAACAGTTGATGGCGATGCGACGAGCGCCGTTAGAAGAACTGGCGAAGCCTGGGTGTTCCCCGCGCACTTGGCGCATAGGCATCGCCGGGCCCGGAACTGTGATGTCGGAGTCGGCGGGGCACTGTATCCTCCGCCGCCCGTGCCCCTCTCCTACCATGGCTTCCATGGTTCACCGACATCGGTCTCCGGATTGCCGGCAACGACGACATGGACCATCTCAAGTGTTTTCCAACCGACTTATAGAGAGAGATCCATCATGCAAAGCCGTTCCGTCGCCACCGTCCTGCAAGCCCTGATCCTCGCAGCGAGCGCCGTCACTGCACTGCACGTGCAGACTGCCAGCGCCAGCACCGTGAACGAAGCGCGCAATGTGTACACCGATGGCGCACGCGGCGTACAGGAACCGCGCAGCGTCTACACCGACGGTGCCCGCGGCGCGCTCGAATCGCGTTCGCCCTACACCGACGGCGCAGACAGCAAGGGCGCTTCATTCACGCTGGCCGGCATGGATCGCACCGGCGTGTCCGCGCCCCCCGATGGCGCCGCCTGATGTTGCGCGCCCATCGGCAACCGCGGCCCGGCATCCCAATGGAAATCAGCGTTGGGCGACAAGACGGCGGTTGAAACCTGTCCAATCAAGGTTGAGGACCAACTCCTTGGCGCCAGAGTCGGGATCGTCGACATCAAAGTAGCGGATGGAAGAGGAATCTACCTGTGGGGCGCCGTCCCGATATGCGATGAATAGCCGGAAGATGGCGGCCAGCTTGCCATAGCGTAGAAACGCCTTGACGAGCTCGCGGAAAAACTCGACATCGGTTTCCGGGAGGACGGCGAGGGCCGACTCGAGCCGCGTGACATGTGGGTTACGCTGGTGGGCGAATCCGAAAGACGCAGAAGTGGCCGGCGCGAGCACGTAATAGCACAAGCCTTCGCCGTAAGGCTTGGGGAACGGGAACCGAATCGTGAAATTGCCTGCGTTGGTATAGGTGGGCCGCGTCTGCATCTGCTTGTGTTGGGCTGGCAAGATATTTGAGATGATCCTCATCCGCGTGGTCTGCACGGGACAGGGCTGCTCTCATTTGTTGTGACGTCGCAGATCGAGGAGTGCGCAGCTGGGCCAGCCTGCCTGTAGTACGCGGAACATCGCGATGAAATACCGATAAATGATTGCCTTACGGCGCTTATGCCAAAACCTTGGGTCACAGGCAGCCCCCACCGAGACCGCGTATTTAATCTGGTTGTATCAAGTTCGCGTGCTTTAGCGATATTGGGTGAATCACGATGAGCGCAGACGTCGGCTATCCGCCTTTGGCGTGATTGCGCTTCCTCACCCTATCGGCAACAGATCATCATGCGATAACCCCTCGAAGTGGGGGGGTGCGCTTCAAGGAGCGAGTATGGTATCGGCGCACCGTCCGTTGCACGGTACCGCGTACGATCAAGATGGCCGTGGGTCCCGTCCGTGCCAGCCTCAGCCTTCACCCAGAAGCCGTACCGCAGGGTCGACAGGGCAAATCCTGACCACCTCCCCCGCGAATCAGTCCACGCGTCAATGTCCAATCCCGCGATGGCTGAACCCGATCAGACGACCCCGGCATTCACGAATGGCAGGAAACGTACCCGACTGGCCTCTTCGATTCCAACCATGACATTCCGATTAAAGTTTTCATGTGGCAAGCCGTTGACATTGGATATTCGATTCGCGTGGAATTAAATTGTCTTTCTCCTTCAATGATCACCCGGCTAGCCGTGCGCAGTCCTGTGAATTTCCAGGTTCCAGCACGAACGGAGAGTCGCCTGTCATTGAGTGGTTGCTTCATGACGATCAGGTGATGCGGGAATGCTTCCGACACGCCACCAGTATCTTGAAAGCGGTGACCGGCGCATCGATTGCTGCGATCTTGTTGCTGGACGCCGAGCATCAGCACTATCGCGCGGAGATCGGCCTGTCCGTTTTGCCAATACCTCGCAGGCAGTCGCTATGCAACTACGCCGTACAGAATGACGCGCTTTTTGTCGTCGAAGATGCCGGCGCGGACCCTCGCTTCGCCCACTGCGCACTCGTGCGGAACGCGCCTTTTGTACGGTTCTATGCGGCCATCCCGCTGCGGGGACCTGACGGCGAGATCGTGGGAGCCTTGTGTGCCATGGATGCGGCACCCGGCCGCATGACCGCCGCGCAAGCCGATGTCTTTCGCCATCTGCGCGCGATGATCGAGAACGATCTGAAGCTGCGAAGCGCGAATGCAACCGACCCGGGCACGCAATTGTTCAACCGGCGCTTCATGCTCGAAAGCATTCGCCGAAAGTGGGATGAGGCAGCAGACGGCGATGAGATGGGTGCAGTGATGGTCGATATCGACTGGTTCAAGCAATACAACGATACCTATGGGCATCAGGCTGGCGACGCGTGTCTGCGCCGGGTGGCTTCGGTCCTGCAGTCAATCGCTGATGAGCACCAGATGATTGCAGGGCGTCTGGGCGGTGAAGAGTTTGGGCTTCTGCTCTGCCGCCTGCCACCGCCGGCCCTGGAGGCGGCACTGGAAAAGCTGCGCGCCGGTGTAGCTCGCCTCGCGATTGCCCACCGCCGCTCCCCGGCCGGCGTGGTGACCGTCAGTGTCGGCGCGGCGGTGAGGCGCCGACTAGGCAGCACGGATTCCGCGCACCAGACAACGTTCGCGGCCGCCGATCGCGCGTTGTACAGAGCCAAGAACAACGGGCGCAATAGAGTCGTGATTCTCTAGCCAGTCCGAGGCGACCGCTCGACGCGCAACGCGAGGACGGCGTATTTGCGAGGTAGCTTCTGTCTATAATCACGCCTCGAATCGCCTGCAGATGGATTGCCATTCATGCCTGTCCCAGCCTCCGTCCCTGCCCTGCCCCTCGCCACGCTGCCGGCATCGCCGCTGGAACAACTCGCCCTGCCTCCCGCGCTATCGGGCGCCGACGGCAGCAACCGTGCCCGTGGCGGCGTCCCGCAGATCGCCGCGCAGGATGACGTGGCTGCCGTGGCTGCCTGGCTGGCGCGCTACAGCGGCACCCCCGCCACGCTGCAAAGCTACCGGCGCGAGGCCGAACGATTGCTGCTATGGGCAGTGATGCAGCATGGCAAGCCGCTGTCATCGCTGACGCATGAGGATCTGCTGGTGTACGAGCGCTTCCTGGCCGACCCGCAGCCGGCTGCTCGCTGGGTGATGACGTCGCGCAAGAAACTGGCGCGCGACGCGCCCGACTGGCGGCCTTTCGCCGGCGCGCTCTCCCCGGCCAGCGTGCGGCACGCGCTGGTGATCATCAACGCGCTGTTTGCCTGGCTGGTCGAAGCCGGCTACCTGGCCGGCAACCCGCTCTCGCTGGCACGCCGGCGGCGCGGCCATGCCAAGCCCCGGATCACGCGCTACCTGAGCCACGAACTGTGGCAAGCGGTAAAGGACACCATCGAAAGCATGCCGGCGCAAACCGAACGCGAGCGCCAGCACGCGGCGCGCTGCCGCTGGCTGCTGACGGTGCTGTACCTGGGGGGCCTGCGCGCGGCCGAGGTGGCCGACACTACCATGGGGGCGTTCTTCAGCAGGCGCGATGCGCACGGCGTCGAGCGCTGGTGGCTGGAAGTGACCGGCAAGGGCGGCAAGACGCGGCTGGTGCCTGCCACCGATGAGCTGATCGCGGAGCTGGCGCGCTACCGGCGCGCCTGCGGCCTGCCGCCCAGCCCGCTGCCAGGCGAGGCGCGGCCGCTTGTGCTGCCGGTGACCGGGCAGGCGCGCGCACCGCGCCCGCTATCGCGCGGCGCGCTGCACCTGGTGCTCAAGGAAGTGTTTGCACTGGCGGCGCAACGCCTGCGCACGCGCGGGCCCGAATGGGAAAGCCGCGCCGACCTGCTGGCCAGCGCCTCGGCGCACTGGCTGCGCCACACGGCTGGCTCGCATATGACCGATGGCCAGGTAGACCTGCGCTTCGTGCGCGACAACCTTGGCCATGCCTCGATCGCCACCACCAGCGGTTACCTGCATACCGAGGACGATGCGCGCCACCGCGCGACGGAGGCAGCCCACCGCATTGCGTGGACGGCGACGCCGCCGGATGCTTCGGACTAGGCCTGCCTCAGCCGCCCAGTTCCCCCACCGCCCGCCACGCCTGCTCGATTGCCGCCGTCATCGAAGGGCTGCCGGCGCTGTCGCTATTGGCGATGACCACATTGCCCGCGGCGGCGCGCGCGCGGTTCAGCGTGGCCTGCGCGGCGGCCTGGTCTTCGTATAGGCTGTTGGGCATGTAGCTGTAGCCGTGCGCCCAGCGGTTGACGGTGATGCCGCGGATAACGTCGCCGGACCGGAATCCGCCTCCCGCCAGCATGCGGTCGAGCTGGCCGCGGATGCCGGCTTCGAGCGCGTCGAACGGCGTGCCGAGGAGGAAGGCGCGCCCGGCGCGGAAGCGATCACGGGCCTGCATGCCGCTGTCGGGCACGGTGGGCACGTAGAGCATATGCAGCACCACGGGGTCGGACGGGCGCGCGCCGGCCGGGGTTTCCAGCCACAGGTCGGTGTAGGCCATGGCGGGCGCATGGATCCGGCGCGCCTTGAGCGCGGCAAAGGCCTGCCAGTTGTCGAGCGCCACCTTGCTGTAGACCACGGGTGCCTTCACATCCGAGCGCAGGGCCTGCTTCTGGGCTTCGGGCAGGCTGGGCATGATGAACGGGATCATCATGTTGTAGCCGGCCAGCACCACGTGCGCGGCTTCCACGCGGTGGAGGTTGCCGTTCCAGCCGTAGGTGACGCGCGTGATGCGCTGGTCAGGTTCGATGGCGATGGCGGTGCTGTTCAGGCGCACCCGGACCGTGGCGTCGTCGGTGTCGAGCCGGCTGTAGTCGAAGGCCGCCGTGCCGATGGCCTCGGGGCCCGCCCCCCTGGCGACGCCAGGGACCAGGCTCTGCACCAGCAGGCGTGCCAGCGAGGCGTTGCCATCAGGGAACCACAACGTGGAGGCGGCCGATTTGCCCAGACGCGGATCGAGGCTGGCCGGCGGCATGTTCTTGCCGCCCGGCAGGCCGATGCCGAGCGCGTCGAACACGGAGATGCCGTCCGCGTCGAGCGCGTAGGCGTCGTTGCTGCGGCTGCGGAAAAAGCGCTGGCCATCCAGGCCGAGGCCCGCCTTGTCGCGCAGGAAGACGGCGTACGGGGTGCGCTTGAGATAGGCCAGCCGCTCGGCATCGCTCATGCCGGGCAGGAAATCCGTGCCGCCATCGGCCAGGCGCGCCAGCGCGGCGCGCTCCTGCGGCGGCAGCGGCGCCTTGTCGAGGAAGGTCTTGAGCGCATCTGCGGAGGGCGGCTGCGCGCGCCCCGCGTTGCGCGCGTCGATGAGCTCGGCGAAGGGATCCCCGGCCACCAGTTGCTCGCGGCCAAAATGCTCGGCGTCGAAGAACACCGCACGGCCCATGCCGAGGTCACGGTAGGGATCGCGCGCCACCGGCGGCGGGCGCTTCGTCTCGACGCCAAGGCCAGCCAGCAGCGTGGCAACGGCGCGGCTATCCAGCGCGGTCGAGGGCATCTCGGCGCTGCCGCCATAGGTAACCAGCTTCCGCCCACGCACGGTGAACTCGTTGCGCTTGGCATGGCCGCCGAAATCGTCGTGGTTGTCGAGGATCAGTATGCGCTTGCCGGCGCCGAAGCGGCGCTGGTAGAACCACGCGGCCGCCAGCCCGCTGAGCCCGCCGCCCACCACCACCAGGTCGAACACTTCGCGCGCGAGCACGCCGGGGTATTTGGCGCCCTCGCGCGCCAGGCTGTGCGCCAGCGTATAGGTGCCGGCATGGTTGCCGCGCAGCCCCGTGAGTGCCGGCGGATAGACCGCGCCGCGCTCGGCGGCCTGCAGCAACTGGGCGGGCGCCAGGCCAGCGGCGATGGTCAGCGCGGCGCCGTTGAGGAAATCCCTGCGCGTAATGGTCATGTCGGGGTCGGGGTCATGTCGGGGTCGGGGTCATGCCGGTCTTTTGCTCTTCGCGTGCCCGGGCGTGGCGCGGGCTCAGCGCCCGCTCATCGCTTCCTTGTGGCGGCCGAGTTCGGCGCGCCGCGCGGCCACCGTTGCCTCGCTGACCGGGCTGGCGTTGTTGCCCCAGCCGCCGCGGATGAAGGTCAGGACGTTGGCCAGTTCCTGGTTGTCCAGCGTCCAGCCGTAGCCGGGCATGTGGTAGTCGGTGGCGGCCGTGCCCACCTGGGCCGTGACGGCGCCGTCGAGCAGCAGGCTGGCCAGCGCCGACGGGTCCGGGTCCATCACGGTGGGATTGCCCGCCAGCGGCGGGAACACCCGCGCGAAGCCCTTGCCGCCCGCACCGTGACAGGGCATGCAGAACTCCGCGTACTGGCGCGCTCCCGCGGTATCGAAGCGGCCCTGGGCGAGGCGGTCGGCAGTGCCGGCATCGTAGCGGTATGGCGCTTCGTCGCGCGCGCCGGGGATGGACTTGAGGTAGGTCGCCACCGCGTCGAGATCGGGCCGGCTCATGAACTGCGTCGACGACGCGATCACCTCGGACATTGGCCCGAACGAGGTGGCGTGCGCGTTGCGCCCGGTATGCAGGTACTCGGCGATTTCCTCGCGCGACCAGCCGCCCAGCCCGGTGCGCGGATCGCCGCGCAGGCTGGTCGAGGCCCAGCCGTCCACGCTGGCGCCGGCCAGGAAATGCCGGCTGCGCTCGTCGAGCCCGCGTTCAGCCATCAGCGTGCCGCGCGGCGTGTGGCAGGCACCGCAGTGGGCCACGGCCTGGACCAGGTAGGCGCCGCGCTGCCAGTCGGCGCTCTGGCCGGTGCCGGTGTGCACCGGCCCGCTCTCCAGGAACAGCCAGTTCCAGATACGCAGCAGCCAGCGCATATTGAATGGCCAGCGCATATCGGGCTCGGCGGTTTCGCTGCGCACCGGCTTCACCTCGGCGCGCAGGTAGGCATAGAGCGCCTGCACGTCGGGCTCATCGAGCCTGGCGTAGGACGGATAAGGCATGGCCGGGTAAAGCCGCTTGCCATGTTTCGCCACGCCCTGGCGCAGTGCGCGATCGAATTCCTGCAGGCTATAGGCGCCGATGCCGGTATCGGGCTCGGGCGTGATGTTGGTGGAGTAGACGGTGCCCACCCCGGTGCGCAGCGGCAGCCCGCCGGCAAACGGCGCACCGCCGGGGCTGGTGTGGCACGCCGCGCAGTTGGCGACCTTGGCCAGGTAGCGGCCGCGCTCGATCTTCGCGGTGTCCGCCGGCTGGGCGGCGGCGAGCGGCGCCAGGCCCGCGCACGATGCCAGCAGCAGCATGGCGCCGAGGGCACGGCGAACGTTCTTGCGCAGGCCGCCGGCCAGCAAGCTGATGTCGCTGATGTAACCGTTGGCAGCGGCGGGCCGCCCGGGGATGAGGCTCATGTCGTCATGTATCGTTGTCCGCACCATTGCACACGGCGCGCTTGCCGGCAGGCCAACGCAGCACAGCCCGCACGCGGCGGGCAAGTCTGTGCGCTGGCCGCGCGACCGGGCACGAAACCCACGCGCTCAGCCGTGCGTCACCGCCCAGTGCGCCAGCGTGAGCAACAGCAGCACCAGCCCGGCCGCCAGCACCACGCCGGTCAGGATCAGCGGCACCGGCCGCACCGCCTGCAAGTCGCGCATATGCTCCTCGCCACGGCGCAGGCCGAGGAATCCCCACAACACGGTGGTCACCAATCTCAAGGGGTTCATTTTGCTTTTCCTTCCTTGTACGTCCGGCCGCCGAGGGGAGATCCGGGTGCAAATCCTTTACGGGTTGGAACGGATTATGGCTGTTGCCGGCAAGCAATAACAGCATCAGATCTGCGATAATTTTGCGTATCAGTTTTGACAGCCCGCCGGACCACCCGGCTGTTGCCCAACCCATGAAGCGCTACGAAGAACTGGCGGAGACGCTGGCCAGGGACATCCGCAACGGCAATTTGCCGCCCGGCACCAAGATGCCGTCGATCCGCAAGACGGTGGCGCAGTACGCCGTGAGTCCGGCCACCGCCTTCCAGGCCTATTACCGGCTGGAAGAGCGTGGGCTGGTACGGGCGCGCGAGCGCTCGGGCTACTACGTGACCGGCCCGGTCGGACGCACGCTGCCGTTGCCGCAGACCGCGGTGCGGCGCACGCACCAGGTCTCCACCGACGTGGATATCTCCAAGCTGGTGTTCTCCGTGCTGGACGCCGCCCGCGATCCGCAACTGATCCAGCTTGGCTCGGCCTTCCCGTCGCCCGAGCTGTTTCCGTGGGAGCGGCTGGGCAAGTCGCTGGCGCGCGCCGGCCGTGAGCTCGATCCGTGGTATTCGGTCAACGACATGCCGGCCGGGCATCTGGCGCTGCGCCAGCAGATCGGGCTGCGCTACCTCGGCGCGGGCGCGCCCCAGCCGACCGAGGAGATTATCGTCACCAGCGGTGCGCTGGAGGCGCTCAACCTGTGCCTCATGGCGGTGACCCAGCCCGGCGACGTGGTGGCCATCGAATCGCCAGGCTTCTACGCCTCGCTGCAGGCGCTGGAGCGCCTGCGCCTGCGCGCGGTGGAGATCCCCGTGGACCCGAGCGAAGGCATCGATCTCGAGGCGCTGGAAAATGCCCTCGAGCGCCACCCCATCAAGGCCTGCTGGTTCATGACACAGTTCCAGAACCCGCTTGGGGCCAGCATGTCCGAAGCACGCAAGCAGGCGCTGGTGACGCTGCTGGCACGCCACCGCGTGCCGCTGATCGAGGACGATGTGTATGGCGAGCTGTACTTCGGCAACCGCTGTCCGCTGCCCGCCAAGGCCTTCGACCAGGAAGGCCTGGTGATGCATTGCAGCTCCTTCTCCAAGACGCTGGCGCCGGGTTTCCGCGTGGGCTGGGTGGCGCCGGGACGCTACGGCGATATCATCCAGCGGCTGCGCCTGATGACCACGCTGTCGGCCGGCGTGCCGACCCAGGTGGCGCTGGCGGAATACCTGCAGAACGGCGGCTACGACAAGCACCTGCGGCGCCTGCGCCATGTGCTGGAAATACAGCAAGGCCAGCTGATCGCGGCGATCGGCCGGCACTTTCCGGAATCGGTGCGGGTCTCGCAGCCGGACGGCGGCTACTTCCTCTGGGTCGAGTTTCCCGAGGGCTTCGACGCACTCGCCCTGCACCGCGCGGCGCTGGAGCACGGCATCGGCATCGCGCCGGGGCCGATCTTCTCGGCGCGGCAGGGCTACCGGAACTGCATCCGGCTGAACTACGGCCATCTCTGGAGCGATGCGGTGGAGAACGCGGTGGCGACGCTCGGCGCGCTGGCCAAGGCCCAGCTTCAGCTTCAGCGATAGCGCTGCTCAGTGCCTGCTGCCGGTGCGTCCGTGCCGGCCCAGGTACCACTCCGCCAGCTCGAAGCCGCCCTGCACCACCAGCGCCAGCACGGCGGCCGGGATCGCACCGGCCATCAGCAGCCTGTCGTCGTTCAGCGCCAGCCCCGTGACGATGCGCTCGCCGTAGCCGCCGGCGCCGACAAAGGCCGCAATGGTGGCCGTGCCCACGCTGATGATGGTGGCGGTCTTGACGCCGGCCAGCAGCACCGGCATCGACAGCGGCAGCTCTACATAGCGCAGCACCTGGCCGGGCCGCAAGCCCAGCGCGCGCGCCGCGTCGCGCATGCCGGCGGGCACCTGGCGCAGGCCGGTCAGCGTATTGCGCACGATGGGCAGCAGCGCATAGAGGAACAGCGCCACCAGCGCAGGCCATACGCCGATGCGCCCCATCAGCGGGATCAGCATCGCCAGCAAGGCCAGCGACGGCACCGTCTGCAGCACGCTGACCAGCGCCAGCACCGCCTGCCCCGGCCGCGGCCGGCGCGCCGCCACGATGCCCAGCGGCACGCCCAGCAAGGTGGCCGCGCCCACCGCGCCGAGCACCAGCCCCAGATGGCGCCATGTCAGGTTCAGCGTGTCGCGGCTGAACAGTGTGCCGGCGAGCCCGGCGCGCGCGCCCGCCGCCGTCTCGCCCGCCTCCACGCCGCCGATGCCGCGCGCCAGGAAATTGCGCGCCACGGTGACGAACGAGTTTCCGTCCAGTTCGGCGGCCGCGTTCATGGCGATCATGTCCGCCGTGCTGATCTTGCCGGCCAGCCCTTCGAGCGCCTGCCAGGCACCGGGAAATCGTTGCGGCACGTCGCGCCGGTAGAGCACCACGGCGTCATAGCGCGGGAAATAGTGACGATCGTCGGCCAGCACGCGCAGCCCGTACTTGCGGATCTTGGCGTCGGTGGAATAAATGTCGATCGCGTCGACCTGTCCGCTGGCCAGCGCCTCGTAGGCCACGCCGTGGTCCAGCCCGAGCGGCCGCTGCCGCAGGCCGTAGCGCCGGGCCAGGCCGGGCCAGCCGTCCGCGCGGCCCAGGAACTCGTGCGACAACCCCAGGCGGAGATCGGGATGCGCGGCCAGGTCATCCAGCGTCGCCAGCCCGAGCCGGCCCGCCTTCGCGCCTGCCATGGCCACCGCGTAGGTATTCTCGAAGCCGAACGCGATGCCCGCCGCCAAGCCGAGCGGCGCCAGACCCTGGTTGATCTGCTCGAGGCTGGCGCCGGCCGGCAGCCTGAGGATTTCGCTGGCGATGGTGCCGGTGTAGTCCGGGTAGAGGTCGATGCTGCCGCTCTTGAGCGCCTCGAACACGATCGCCGTGTTGCCCAGGCCAGGCGTGTTCTCCGTGCTGGCGTGGGCGGCCGCGGTCTGGCTGAGGATCTCGCCGAGGATATAGGACTCGGTGAAGCGCTTGGAGCCAACCCGCAGCGTATCGGCGCGCACCGGCGCCAACAATGCCAGCCACGCCAGCGCCCAGCACAAGGCCAGCGCCAGCCGGGGCCGCAATGGATACCGGCGGGCGAAACAAGGTTGCGGTGTCGAAGGCAGGCTTTCCATGAGCGGCGGCATGCGGATGGCGACGTCGGTTGATCGCATGATACGTGCTCGCCCCATGCGGCGCCTCGGCCATCTGTCGTAGCACGAAGGAATGCAAAAATAGTATTTGCAATCAGAATACTTAACGATGGAGAATGCTAAAACCACATACATCGTGCCAAACCATGGAAATCCGGCAGCTGGAAGCCTTCGCGGCAGTCATCACCAGCGGCAGCATCACGGCTGCTGGCCGCCTGCTGGGCCGCTCGCAGCCTGTCATCACGCGGCTGATCCAGGAACTGGAGGCCGAGATCGGCTTTGCGCTGTTCGTGCGCAGCGGGCCGCGCGTGACGCCGACCGAGCGTGGTTTCCTGCTGTACGAGGACGTGGAACATGCGCTGGTGGGCCTGAAGCAGATCCGTGCCCGGGCCGACGAGATCGCCCGCGACGCGAACCGGCCGCTGCATATCGCCGCCACGCCGGCGCTGGCGGCCGGGCTGCTGCCGCTGGCGCTCGCCGGGCGCCTGCCGGATCACGCCGTGGGCCAGGCCATGGGCCAGGCCGCAAACCAGGCCGGCCATCCCGCGCACGGTACGTATGGCGCGCATGGCGTAGCGGGCCAGTCCAGCCAGATCCATATCGATAGCCTGTTCCCCGAGAAGGTCGTGCATGCGGTGCTGACCGGCGCCGCCGAGATCGGCGTCACCAGCCTGCCGCTGGAGCATCGCGGCGTGACCGTGCACTGGATCGGACAGGCCGCCTGCGTGGCCGCGGTGCGCGCCGACGATCCGCTCGCCGCGCTGGCTGCGATTCCACTGTCGGCCTGCAGCGGCCGGCGCATCATCACCATGCACAACCCTTACCGGCTGCGCCGCCGCGTGGACGAAGGCTTTGCCCGCGCCGGGGTGACACCGGCCGCACTGATCAATACCAATTCGTCCTTCAATGCGCTGACCTCGGTGCGTGCCGGCCTGGGCATTGCCGTGCTGGAGCCGGTTACCGCGCGCGGCGTGCCGCTGGCCGACATCGTGGTGCGCCCGATCGATACCGACATTCCCTTTTACTTCGGCGTGATCACGCCCCAGGGCCGCCCGGCCAGCGCGGCGGTGCTGGCGCTGATCGACGCCCTGGCCGATGCAGCCCGCGCGCTGCTTCCCGACTTCACGCAGCGCGGCCCCGAAGAGCATAGCGCGCTGCTGCAAGCGCTCTATGGCCCCGCCGACGACGCGCACGCCTCCCAAGATACGGAAACGAACGAATCATGACCCTGACTGCCGACATCACCCCGGCCCGGCCGGCCGCCGCCGGCGCCGCCCAAGGCCTGGCCGCACTGGAAGCACGCCTACGTCAGGACCTGGCCTGGCTTGAGCTGCCCGCCAAAGCGTGGGTTCCCGCGCGCACGCATCAGGGCCAGCCGGTGCTCGACGTGGCGGTGGTCGGCGGCGGCATGGCAGGCATGGCCGCGGCCGCCACGCTCAAGCACCTCGGCATCGCGGTGCGCATCTTCGACCGCTCGCCCGAAGGCTTCGAAGGCCCGTGGGCCACCACCGCGCGCATGGAGACGCTGCGCTCGCCCAAGCAGCTCACCGGCCCCGCGCTCGGCCTGCCCGCGCTGACCTTCCGCGCCTGGTTCGAAGCGCAGTTCGGCACGCCGGCCTGGGAGGCGCTGGACAAGATCCCGCGCCTGCAATGGATGGACTACCTGCGCTGGTACCGCCGCGTGCTCGAACTCGATATCCGCAACGCGCACACCGTGGCGCGCGTGCTGCCGCGCGCCGACGGGCTGGTGGCGCTGGAAATGCGCACCCCTGACGGCATGCAGACCGTGCTGGCGCGCCGCGTGGTGCTGGCCACCGGCCGCGACGGCCTCGGCGGCGCCTATGTGCCACCCTTCGCGCAAGCGCTGCCGCGCGCGAGCTGGGCGCATTCCAGCGACGAATTCGACTACGGCACGCTGCGCGGCAAGCGCGTGGGCGTGATAGGCGCCGGCGCATCCGCCATGGACAGCGCCGCCACCGCGCTGGAAGCGGGCGCGGCCAGCGTGGACCTGCTGATCCGCCGCGCCGACATCCCCCGCGTGAACAAAGGCAAAGGCGCCGGCAACGCAGGCATGACGCATGGCTATCCGGGGCTGCCCGACGAATGGAAATGGCGCATCCGCCATTACATCAACGTGCAGCAGGTACCGCCGCCGCGCGGCAGCACCCAGCGGGTGTCGCGCCACGCGAACGCGCGCTTCAACCTCGGCTGCGCGATCGGGCGCATCGAGCAGGCCGGCGACACCTTGCGCGTCCATACGTCCAGGGGCGTGTTCGAGCTGGACTTCCTGGTGTTCTCCACGGGCTTTCGCATCGCGCTCGAGAGCCGCGACGAGTTCGCCGCCTTCGCCCCGCATATCCGCTACTGGCGCGACCGCTACGCGCCGCGCGCGGGGCAGGAAGACCAGGAACTGTCGGACTCGCCGGACCTCGGCCCCGCCTTCGAATTCCTGGAGACGACGCCGGGCGCCTGCCCGGGGCTGTCGCGCATCCACTGCTTCAACTACCCCGCGGCACTGACGCACGGCACCGTGTCGGGCGACATCCCGGCCATCAGCGATGGCGCCAGGCGGCTCGGCCAGGGCATTGCCGCGCTGCTCTACCAGGAAGACGTCGAGACGCACTACGCCAATCTGGAGGCGTTTGCCGAGCCCGAGGTCTTCGGCGACGAATGGGTGGCCGCCGACCCGCCGCCAGCGCGCTGATCCCGCCATCCGGACCAACCGATTCCCGAGCCAGAACGAAACCGTCAACCGAACCGAGACGAAGACAAGGTCATGACCCAAGCCAACCCCAATCCCGACGTGGTCGACCGCGTGGCCGGCATCGCGGCCGGCTCCGCCACGCATGCGCTGCGCCACCAGCGCGACAAGGTAGCAGCCGCCACCCAGGGCAGCTACGATGCCCTGTTCGATCCCGCCCTGCCCGGCCTCCCGCTGGCCGAGCGCCTGCTGGTCGCGCTCTATGCGGCACGCCTCACGCCCTCGCCGGAACTGGCCGCGCACTACCGCCAGCGCCTGGAGGCAGCCGGCGCCGACGCCGCACTGATCGAAGCCGCCGGACATGGTGATCCAGCCACGCTGGCCGACGCGCGCCTGCGCGCCATGCTGGCCTTCACCCGCACCTTGATCGAGAACCCGGTGGCCGGCGACGAAGCCGCGCTCAGGACGCTGCCCGCGGCGGGCCTGTCCACGCCGGACGTGGTGACGCTGGCGCAGCTGATCGCATTCCTGTCCTACCAGGTGCGGCTGGTGGCCGGCCTGAAGGCCCTCAAGACCCTGCAAGCCGAGGAGAACGCAGCATGAGCGCGCCCGCCAACTTGTCCGCCAACTTGCCCGCCAACGCACCCATCAAGGCCCACGGCTTCACCAACGAAGTGCTCGACTGGAAGGCATGGCTGGATGTGGCCCGGCTGGACCAGGCCACGCCCGCACAGATCGCGGTGCTGGAGGAAAGCCACCCCAAGGCCAAGGTATCCGACTACTACCTGTTCCTGGTGCACCAGCCCGAGATCCTGCGCCAGCGCTCCACCGCCTTCAACGCCATCATGTACGCCCCCGGCGGCATGGCGCGCGCCGAGCGCGAGCTGGCCAGCACGGTGGTGTCGCGCGTCAACGGCTGCGTGTACTGTGCCTCGGTCCATGCCCAGCGCTTCGAGCAACTGGCCAAGCGCAACGACGTGATCGCCCAGGTGTTCGAAGACCCGCGCGGCGCCGGCACCACCGCGCGCGAGCAGGCCATCGCGAAGTTCTCCATCGAACTGACCGAGCAGCCCGACGAAGTCAGTGCCGACAGCCTGCGCGCGTTGCGCGAAGTGGGCGTAAGCGACGCCGAGATCCTGGACCTGATCCACTCGATCGCCATCTTCGCGTGGGCCAACCGCCTGATGCTGAACCTGGGCGAGCCGGTGTTCCCGGCGCCGCAAGCCGCCTAGGCTGGCCGGGGGCGGGCACGCGCTGCCCGCCTGCCAACATGGCGCGCGCAAACTGCATGCCCGCCAGCAGGCGCCGCCGCGCCGCCCAGGTGCGCGAGCGCCGCCACGCAAGCAACGCCCGTCCCGCCAGCCCAGGCGCCATGGGGGTTGCGCGCCCTGCGCCGCGCCGCGCTAGCACAGCGCGCCGGCAGCCACAAACGCATATCCGAGTAAGCATCTACGCAAATATTCGTGGGAAGACCGCGGGGTGCCATGCTGCAATGCACGCATGGTTTTTCCTGCCCAGACTCCCCGATCCGATGCCACCCCGGCCGCCAGCATAGCCGCGCCGCTGCTCGCCGTGCGCGGGCTCGATGTGCACTTTCCCGGCAAGCACGCCGTGCAGGGACTCGACCTGCAGCTCGCCGCCGGCGAGATGCTGGCGCTGGTGGGCGAGTCCGGCTGCGGCAAGTCGAGCGCCGCGCTGGCGCTGATGGGCCTGCTGCCCGCCTATGCGCGCAGCACCGGCAGCGTGCGCCTGGACGGCCGCGAACTGATCGGCCTGGGCGAGCGCGCGCTGAGCGCCGAGCGCGGGCGCAGCGTGTCGATGATCTTCCAGGAACCGATGACCTCGCTGAACCCGGTGCTCAGCGTGGGCCAGCAGGTAGCCGAGGCCATCACCCTGCACCAGCCGCTGTCGCGCCGTGCCGCGCGTTCGCGCGCCATCGAGCTGCTTGAACTGGTGCGCCTGCCCGAACCCGCGCGGCGCTTCGACGCCTATCCGCACGAATTCTCCGGCGGCCAGCGCCAGCGCGTGATGATTGCCATGGCGGTGGCCTGCGGCCCGCGCCTGCTGATCGCCGACGAGCCSACCACSGCGCTCGACGTYACCATCCAGGCGCAGATCCTGGCCCTGATCGACAGCCTGCGCCACACGCTGGGCATGGCGGTGCTGCTCATCACGCACGACCTCGGCGTGGTGGCGGACTACGCCGACCGCGTGGCGGTGATGCACGGCGGGCGCAAGCTGGAGGAAGGCGCCACCGGAACCTTGTTCGCCGCGCCGGCTCATGCCTACACGCGCGGCCTGCTGGGCGCCTCGCTGCACGTCGCCGGCGGGCTGCACTATAGCCGCGACAGGCTGGCGGAGATCCGCGCCGGGAGCGACGGCGATTTCCGGCTGGTGACGCCGCCCGCCGCGCCACGGCGCATCGAATCGCGCGCTGCGGCGGCCGCCATGCCACTGCTCAGCGTGCAAGACCTGACGCTAAGCTACCCCGGCGACGATCACCAGCGCGTGCGCGCGGTGGACGGCCTGTCGCTCGACATCGCCGCCGGCGAAACGGTGGGCCTGGTGGGCGAATCGGGCTGCGGCAAGTCCAGCCTGTCGCGCGCCATCGTGCGCCTGGCGCAGGCCGATGCCGGCCGCGTGCTGTTCGCCGGCCAGGACCTGCTGGCGCTGGCGCCGCCCGCCCTGCTGCCGTGGCGGCGGCGCGTGCAGCTGATCTTCCAGGACCCATACGGCTCGCTCAATCCGCGCCAGCGCGTGGAAGAGATCCTCGGCCACGCGCTGGCCATCCACGGCGTGCGCGAGCGCCCCGAACGCGCGCGCCGCATTGCCGCCATCCTCGACGACGTGGGCCTTGGCCGCGCCGCCGGCGGGCGCTATCCGCATGAGTTTTCCGGCGGCCAGCGCCAGCGCATCGCGATTGCGCGCGCACTGGTGCTGCGCCCCGAGCTGGTGATCTGCGACGAGCCAGTCTCGGCGCTGGACGTGTCGATCCAGGCCCAGATCCTGAACCTGCTGGCGGACCTGAAGGCCGAGCATGGCCTGACCTACCTGTCTATCTCGCACGACCTGTCGGTGGTGCGCTATATCGCCGACCGCATGTGCGTAATGCAGGCCGGACGCATCGTGGAAAGCGGCACGCCCGATGCGCTGTGGGCCAGCCCGCGGCACCCGTACACGCGCTCGCTGCTGGCCGCCGTGCCGGGCACCGCGCGGCCGTGCCGCGACGATGCGCCGGCACCGCCGCAACTGGCGCTGGCCGGCTGATTCGATTCCATTCCGTCTGACTTCGTTTTCCTGCGCTACGCCTTCGCTGCACCTTCGCCGCTTTCATCGCGCCGCTTTCGTTCCTTCGCCCTTTCCAACATTCCGCCTTCCGGCCTCACAGACGCCCCATGACCGCTCCAGACCGCGCCATCGCCGATCCGTCCTCCGCTGCCGACGCAGCCTCTCCCGGCACCGCCGACCTGCAGAGCCCGCAGCGCCGACAATGGCTGGGCGCCGGCGGCGCGCTGCTGGCCGGCGGCCTGTTCGGCGGCCTGTTGCCCGAGGCACAGGCCCTGACCAAGTCCGCGCCGAATACCGAGCAAGGCGCTCAGCGCGGCGGCGCGCTCGATGCCGTGGTGCACCCCGAGCCGCCCACGCTGGCCTTCTTCATCAATACGTCGACCCCGGGCCGCACGGTGGTCAGCAAGATCTTCGACGGCCTGCTCGACTACGGCCCCGACCTCAAGCCGCGCCCGCAACTGGCCGAGAGCGTGGACGTCTCGCCCGATGGCCTGACCGTGCGCATCAAGCTGCGCCGCAATGTGCTGTGGCATGACGGCAAGCCCTTCGGCGCCGCCGACGTGAAGTTCTCCGCCGAGCAGATCTGGTCCAGGTACGCGCCGACCGCGCGGCGCGTGTTCCAGCACCTGCGCAAGGTGGAGACGCCCGACAACTACACCGTGGTGCTCACGCTGGCCAAGCCGACCCCGGTGATCCTCAACGCGCTCGACGTGGTGGCCGCGCCGGTGCTGCCGCGCCATCTCTACGAAAACACCGACATCCCCAACAACCCGTACAACAACAAGCCGGTCGGCACCGGCCCCTTCGTCTTCAAGGAGTGGGTGCGTGGCCAGCACATCGCACTGGAGCGCTTCGACAAATACTGGGCGCCGGGCCTGCCTTACCTTGACAAGCTCACCTTCAAGATCATTCCCGACGTGGCCGGCCGCGCCACCGCGCTGGAAACCGGCGCGGTGCAATACGGCGAGCGCAACCCGGTGACCTTCGCCGATGCCGACCGCCTGGCCAAGTCGCCCAACCTGGTGGTCAGCACCGAGGGCTACAACGGCTTTGCCGGCTGGCTGTGGCTGATCCCCAACCTGCGCGACCCCATCATCGGCAAGCTCCAGGTGCGCCAGGCCATCCTGCACGCGATCAACGACCAGGCGCTGGTCAAGACCGTGTGGGGCGGCTACGCGGAACCCGCCACCGGGCCGGTGTCCTCGCTGCTCAAGACCTTCTACACGCGCGACACCAGGCAATACCCATACGACCGCAAGAAGGCCGAAGCCCTGCTCGACGAAGCCGGCTTCCCGCGCAAGGCCGACGGCTGGCGTTTCAAGCTGGACCATGACTACATCCCCTTCGGCGACGATTACCGCCGCACCGGGGAGTTCGTGCGCCAGTCGCTGCGCGCGGTGGGCATCGACGTGAACCTGCGCGGCCAGGACCTGCCCACCTGGACCAAGAACGTCTTCAGCGACTACAACTTCCAGCTGGTCAGTTCCTGGGGCATCAACTGGCAGGACCCGCAGATCGGCGTCGAGCAGCACTACTGGTCCAAGGCCGAATCGAAGGGCACGCCGTGGCAGAACGCCTCCGGCTACGCCAGCCCGGAAGCGGACCGCCTGCTCGAAGCGGCCCAGGTGGAACCCGACCCGGCGCGCCGCGTGCGGCTCTACCAGGATTTCCAGAAGCTGGCCCAGCAGGACCTGGCGCTGCTCAACCTGTTCGAGTTCCGCTGGTTCGGCGTGTGGGACAAGCGCCTGCGCAACGTCACCGACACCTTCGACCACAGCCAGAGCAATTTTGCCCGGGTCTGGCTGGCCGCCAAGTAAAGCGAGGACGCCGTGCGCATAGCCAGATCCCTGCTCAGGTCGCTGCTCAGGCGCCTGCTGCAACTCCTGGGCGTGGTGTTCGCCACCGCCGTGCTGGACTTCGCCCTGCTCAAGGCGCTGCCGGGCGACCTGGTCGACGTGATCGCCAGCGAGAGCGGCAACGTGCCGCCCCAGTACGTGGCACAACTGCGCCAGCTCTACGGGCTGGACCGCAGCCTGCCGGAACAACTGCTGGCCTACCTGGGCCGCATCGCGCAGGGTGACCTGGGCTACTCGTTCCGCTTCGGCGAGCCGGTGCTCAACCTGCTGCTGGACCGGCTCGGCCCCACGCTGGCGCTGGTCGGCGCGGCGCTGCTGCTGTCCACGCTGGCCGGCGTGCTGCTGGGCGTGGCGGCGGCGCGGCGCCCGCACGGGCTGACCGACACCGTGCTGTCGGCGCTGGCCACGGTGGGCTATTCGGCACCGATGTTCTGGACTTCGCTGATGCTGATCGTGCTGTTCGGCGTACAGCTCGAATGGCTGCCGGTAGGCGGCCTGCGCGAGGTCAACGCCGGCTACCACGGCGTGCAACTGTGGCTGGATTACCTGCGGCACCTGGCGCTGCCGGTGCTGACGCTGGCGATCTACTACGTGGCGGTGTACGCGCGGCTGGCGCGCGCCGCCATGATCGAGACGCTGGCCGAAGACTACATCCGCACCGCGCGTGCCAAGGGCGCGCGCGAGCACCAGGTGATCTTCCGCCATGCGCTGCGCAACGCGCTGCTGCCGGTGGTCACCATGCTGGGCGTGCAGAGCAGCGCCCTGCTGGGCGGCTCGATCGTGGTGGAGACGGTGTTCGCCTGGCCCGGCCTCGGACAGTTGTCGTTCGAAGCCATCAAGAGCCGCGACATCCCGGTGCTGCTGGCCGTGCTGATCTGCAGCGGCGTGCTGGTGGTGCTGGCCAACGTTCTCGTGGATCTGGCGCAGGCCGCGCTCGATCCGCGCGTGCGCCGCGCGGCCTCGCCGGCGCGCCCGCCTGCATCCGCTACCGGGAGCGCCGCATGAAACGCTGGTACCTGCAACCTTCGATCTGGCTCGGCGGCATCGTGCTGCTGGTGGTGGCCGCGGCCGCCGCGCTGGCCGGCGTGCTGTTCCCCGACGACCCGCTCGACATGGTGGGCGCGCCCTACACCTGGCCCGGCGCCGGTCCCGCCACGCCGCTCGGCACCGACCTGATGGGCCGCGACCTGCTGGCCGGGCTGGCGCACGGCGCGCGCGTGTCGCTGCTGGTGGGCGTGTCGTCGGCGCTGGTGGCGCTGGCCATCGGCGTCACGGTGGGCGCCGTGGCCGGCTTCTACCGCGGCCGCACCGACGCCGTGCTGAGCCGCATCACCGAGTTCTTCCAGACCATCCCGGCCTTCCTGCTGGCCATCATCCTGGTGGCGGTGCTCAAGCCCACGCTGGGCACCATCGTGTTCGCGCTCGGCGTGACCTCGTGGACCAGCGTGGCGCGGCTGGTGCGCGCGGAATTCCTGTCGCTGCGCGAGCGCGAGTACGTGCGCGCCGCGGTGGCGGTGGGCGCCGGCGACGTGCACCTGATCTTCCGCGAGATCCTGCCCAACGCCTGGACGCCGATCATCGTCTCCACCGGGCTGCTGGTGGCCAACGCCATCCTGTCCGAGGCCGGGCTGGCCTTCCTCGGCCTGGGCGACCCCAATGTGGTGAGCTGGGGCTCGATGATCGGCCTGGGCCGCGACGCCCTGCGCACCGGCTGGTACATGACCGCCATCCCCGGGCTGGCGGTAGTGCTGACCGTGCTTGCGCTCAACCTGCTCAGCGATGGCCTTCAGGCCGCCCTCAATCCTCGCCTGCGCCGCGTCCGCACCACGGCGCCGGCCTAGCTTTTCCTTTCCTCGACTGCCATGACCCGACTGTCAGATTTTCCTGCTTCCGCCCTGCCGGCCGCGCCGGCGCGCCTGCCCGACCCCGAGCGCGTGCGGCGCATCGCCACCGACGCCCAGGCCCTCGAGGCCGCGCGCGATCTTGCCACCCGCTTCGCAGAGGGCGCGTCCGGGCGCGACCGCACGCGCCGCCTGCCATGGGAAGAACTGGACCTGTGGTCCGAGAGCGGCCTGGGCGGCATCACGGTGCCGCGCGCCTACGGCGGCGCCGAGGTGTCCTACGCCACGCTGGCCGAGGTCTTCGTGATCCTGTGCGCGGCCGATCCGGCGCTGGGCCAGATCCCGCAGAACCACTTCGGCCTGCTGGGCGTGCTGCGCGAAGCCGGCTCCGCGGCGCAGAAGCGCCGCTTCTACAGCGAGGTGCTGTCCGGCGCGCGGCTGGGCAACGCCGGCCCGGAACGCCGCTCCGAGCATAGCCCGGACGTGCTGCAAGGCACCACGCGCTTGAGCGAGACGCCGCAGGGCCTGCGCCTGAACGGCCGCCGCTTCTATTCCACCGGCGCGCTGTTCGCGCACCGCGTGCCGGCGCGCGCGCTCGATGCGCAGGGCCGCGCGGTGCAGGTGTGGTCGCCGCGCGAGGCGCGCGGCCTGTCCATCGTGGACGACTGGTCCTCCTTCGGCCAGCGCACCACCGCCAGCGGCGGCGTGGTGTTCGACAACGTGCCGGTCTCGCCCGACGACGTGCTGCCGGTGTGGCAGCTGGCGGAGCGCCCCGGCCTGTACGGCGCCACCTCGCAACTGATCCAGGCCGCCATCGACCAGGGCATCGCAGAGGCCGCGCTGGCCGACGCCATTGCCTTCGCGCGGCAGTACGCGCGCCCGTGGATCGACTCCGGCCTGGAGCACGCCACCGACGACCCCCATCTCATCGCCGACGTGGGCCGCCTGCAGATCGATGTGCACGCCGCGCGCGAAGTGCTGCTCGAAGCCGGCCGCGCGCTGGACGCCATCGCCGCCGCGGCCGCGCCGCAGGGGCCGGACGCCGAGGCCAGCGCACGCGCTTCGGTCGCCGTGGCCGAGGCCAAGGTGCTGACCACCGAGGCCGCGCTTGCCGCCAGCGAAAAGCTGTTCGAGCTGGCCGGCTCCTCCGCCACGCGCGCGCGCCACAACCTCGACCGCCACTGGCGCAACGCGCGCACCCACACGCTGCACGACCCGGTGCGCTGGAAGACCCACCTGATCGGCAACTACTACCTCAATCACGTGCTGCCCGCGCGCCACTCCTGGAACTGACATGTCCTTGCTACTTACCCCGGTTCCCGCCGACGACAGCCCCGCCAGCCGCCCCGCGCCCGCCGCGCCGCCGGCGCAGGCGCCCGCCCTGATCCGCGACGACGCCGACGCCATCGCCACCGCACGCCGGCTGGCCGCGCAGTTCGCGCCCGGGGCCGCGCTGCGCGACCGCGAGCGCCGCCTGCCCTGGGCCGAGCTCGACGCCTTCAGCGCCAGCGGCCTGTGGGGCATCACGGTGCCGCGCGAGTTCGGCGGCGCCGGCGTCTGCACCGTGACGCTGGCCGAGGTGATCGCCACCATCGCCGGCGCCGACGGCTCGCTGGGGCAGATCCCGCAGAACCATTTCTATGCGCTGGAAGTGCTGCGCGTGGGCGGCAGCGAAGCGCAGAAGCGCTTCTTCTACGCACGCGCGCTGGCCGGCGAACGCTTCGGCAACGCGCTTGCCGAGATCGGCCACAAGGACTTCAAGCGCCGCACCCGGCTCAGCCCCGACGGCGACGGCTGGCGCGTGGACGGCAAGAAGTTCTATTGCACCGGCGCGCTCTATGCGCACTGGATCCCCACGCTGGTGGTGGCCGAGCAGGACGGCCGCGAGGTCACGCTGCTGGCGGTCGTTCCGCGCACCGCGCCGGGCGTGACCATCACCGACGACTGGGACGGCTTCGGCCAGCGCATCACCGGCAGTGGCTCTGTCACGTTCGAGAACGTGCGCGTGGAGGCGGACTGGGTGGTGCCCTTCCTGGCCTCCTTCGAGCAGCCCACCACCATCGGCCCGGTGGCGCAGATCATGCACGCCGCCATCGACCTCGGCATCGGCCGCGGCGCCTTCGAGGCCACGCTGCCCTTCGTGCGCGAGCAGTCGCGCCCGTGGCTGGATGCCGGCGTGGCGCGCGCCGCGGACGATCCGCTGACCATCCACCAGGTGGGCGAGGTGGCGGTGCGCCTGCGCGCGGCCGAAGCGCTGCTGCGCCGCGCCGGGCGCATCGTCGACGTGGCCCAGGCCGCGCCGGACGAGCGCAGCGTGGCCGCGGCCTCGATCGCCGTGGCCGAGGCGCGCGCGCTCACCACCACCGCATCGCTGCTGGCCGGCAGCAAGCTGTTCGAGCTGGCCGGCACCAGCGCCACGCTCGATGGCCTGGGGCTGGACCGCTTCTGGCGCAACGCACGCACTCACACGCTGCATGACCCGGTGCGCTGGAAGTACCACGCGGTCGGCAACTACTACCTCAACGACCGCCTTCCCACCCGGCACGGAGCCCTCTGATGGCACGCAAGCAAATCCTGCTCAACGCCTTCAACATGAACTGCGTGGGCCATATCAACCACGGCCTGTGGACGCATCCGCGCGACCGCTCCATCGACTACAACACGATCGAATACTGGACCGGCCAGGCGCGCACGCTCGAGCGCGGCCTGTTCGACGGCCTGTTCATCGCGGACATCGTGGGCGTGTACGACATCTACCAGGGCAACGTGGACGTGACGCTGCGCGAATCGATCCAGTTGCCGGTCAACGACCCGCTGCTGCTGGTATCGGCGATGGCCGCCGTGACGCAGCACCTGGGCTTCGGCGTCACCGTCAACCTCACCTACGAGCAGCCCTACCTGCTGGCGCGGCGCTTCTCCACGCTTGACCACCTCACGCGCGGGCGCGTGGGCTGGAATATCGTCACCGGCTACCTGGACAGCGCCGCGCGCGCGATGGGACTGGACAACCAGATCGCCCACGACGAGCGCTACGACCGCGCCGACGAATACCTGGAGGTGCTCTACAAGCTGTGGGAAGGCAGCTGGGAAGACGACGCGGTGCGGCGCGACAAGGCCGCGCGCGTGTTTGCCGACCCCGGCCGCGTGCACAAGGTGAACCACCAGGGCAAGTACTACAAGGTCGAGGGCTGTCACCTGGCCGAGCCGTCGCCGCAGCGCACGCCGGTGCTGTTCCAGGCCGGCAGCTCGGGGCGCGGCCAGCAATTCGCCGCGCGCCACGCCGAATGCGTATTCATCTCGCCGCCCAGCAAGGAAGCCGCGCGCAACACCGTGCGCGCGCTGCGCGAGCAACTGATGGCGGCCGGCCGCCGGCCCGACGATATCAAGGTATTCGCCGGCGCCGCCGTGGTGGCGGGCCGCACCAATGCCGAGGCGCGCCAGAAACACGCCGACTACAAGGACTACGCCAGCCGCGAGGCTGGCCTCGCCCACTTCGCCGCCAGCACCGGCGTGGACTTCGGCCGCTACGACCTCGACGCACCGGTCGACTACAACGGCGGCAACGCCATTGAATCCGCCACGCGCACAGCCCAGCAGCACGGCTGGACGCGCCGGCGGCTGCTGGAGCTGTTCGAGCTGGGCGGGCGCTATCCGGCCATCGTCGGCGACGCCGCGCAGGTGGCCGACGAGCTGCAGTCCTGGATCGACGAGACCGGCATCGACGGCTTCAACCTGAGCCGCACCGTGGTGCCGGAAAGCTACGAGGACTTCGTCGAGCTGGTGGTGCCCGAGCTGCAGAACCGCGGCCTCTACAAGACCCGCTACGCCGAGGGCAGCCTGCGCGGCAAGCTGTTCGGCGAAGGCGATCGCCTGCCGGCGCGCCACGCGGCGGCGCAGTTCCGCCGGCTGTCGGACTAAGGCGGCCGGGCAGGTTTCAAACAACTGCGCAAACAACCGCGCAAGCCACTGCGCATCCACTTCCGTTTCAACCGGGCATCCAAGCAAATGACACTCAAGCGACTGTTGATTTCCGCCCTCGCGGGCTTCTCCCTGGCGACGGCCCTGCATGCCGCCCATGCCGCGCCGCTGCGCATCGGCGTCACCCCGGGCGCGCTGGCCGACTCGGTCGAAGTGGCCGCGGCCGAGGCGCGCAAGCAGGGCCTGGACGTGAAGGTGGTCGAGCTGACCGACTGGACCACGCCGAACGTGGCGCTGGCGTCAGGCGATCTCGACCTCAACTACTTCCAGCACCAGGCCTTCCTCGACAATGCCGTGAAGGAACGCGGCTATGCCTTCAAGAGCGTGGCAGTGGGCGTGTTGCCCAATATCGGCCTGTACTCCAGCCGCATCAAGCGCTTCGACGAGCTCAAGGACGGCGCGCGCGTGGGCGTGGCCAGCGACCCCGTCAACCAGGGCCGCGGCCTGTTGCTGCTGCAGAAAGCCGGGCTGATCAAGCTGCGCGACGGCGTGGGTGCGCGCGGCGGGCTCGACGACATCGTGGCCAACCCGAAGAAACTCAAGTTCGTGGAGATCGAAGGCCCGCAACTGGTACGGGCGCTCGACGACGTGGACCTGGCGCAAGGCTACCCGGCCCACTTCGTCAACGCGGGCAAGCCGCAGATCGCTGGCGCCGGCCTGCTCTATTCCGGCGTGGACGACGTCTACTTTGCCATCCGCTTCGTCAGCCGCCAGGACAATGCCGGCGACCCGCGCATCGCCCGCTTCGTCAGGCTCTACCAGGAGTCGCCGGCCGTGCTGCAGAAGCTGCGCGAGTCCTACGCCAATAACGACAAGCTCTATAGCCTGCCGTGGCGCAAGCAGTGACGCCATGGGCACGCTGACCTTCCTGCGCCGGCTCGGAGCCGCGCCCGACCGGGCGAGCCTGCCCGCCCATGCCGGCAGCCCGCGCGATGCCGCCACGAACACCAGGCAGGCCACGAACGCCGCCGGCGCCGTCGCCTTCCGGCAGGTCTGCAAGGTCTACCACACGCCGGCCGGCGACGTGCATGCGCTGCGCGAGATCGACGTCGACATCCCCGCCGGCGGCGTGTTCGGCATCATCGGTCGCAGCGGCGCCGGCAAGTCCAGCCTGCTGCGCACCATCAACCGGCTGGAAACGCCCAGCAGCGGCAGTGTGCTGGTGGACGGCGCCGACCTTGCCACGCTCGACGCCGCCGCGCTGGTGGCCTTGCGCCGCCGCATCGGCATGATCTTCCAGCACTTCAACCTGCTCTCGGCCAAGACCGTATGGGACAACGTGGCGCTGCCGCTCAAGGTGGCCGGCGTGCCGCGCGCCGAGATCGCGCCGCGGGTAGAGGAACTGCTCGGCCTGGTCGGGCTGGACGGCAAGCAGTACGCCTACCCGGGCCAGCTCTCCGGCGGCCAGAAGCAGCGCGTGGGCATTGCCCGCGCGCTGGTGCACCGGCCGCAGATCCTGCTGTGCGACGAGGCCACCTCGGCGCTGGACCCGGAAACCACGCAGTCCATCCTGGCGCTGCTGCGCGACATCAACCGGCGCTTCGGCCTGACCGTGGTGCTGATCACGCACGAGATGCGCGTGATCCGCGACATCTGCGACCGCGTGCTGGTGCTCGAGGGCGGCCGCATCGCCGAACATGGCCCGGTCTGGGAAGTGTTCGGCAATCCGCGCCATGCCGCCACGCAGGCGCTGCTGCAGCCCCTGCAAGCCGGCCTGCCCGAAGACCTCGCGCAGAAACTGCAGGCCGCGCCGCCGGCGCACGGCGCCTGCGAACAACTGGTCGAGCTGCGCTACAGCGGCGCAGGCGCCGCCCCCGAGCTGGCCGGCATCGCCGCCGCGCTGGGTGGCCGCGTGCGCCTGCTGCACGCCGGCATCGACCGCATCCAGGGCCACAGCCAGGGCCGCCTGCTGCTGGCCGCGCCCGGTACCAGGCTGGCGCCCGAGGCGCTGGCCGCCGCCATCCAGTCCCAACACGCCAAGGTGATCGGCTATGTCCCCACTGACCATTGAACGTATCTGGCAAGGCTTGTTCGATACGCTGACCATGGTCGGCGCCTCGGCACTGGTGGCGGTGGCGCTGGGCATTCCGCTGGCGCTGGTGCTGGTGCTCAGCGCGCCCGGCGGCGTGCTCGCGTCGCCGCGCCTGCACCGCGCCCTGGGCAGCGTGGTCAACGGCTTTCGCGCCACGCCCTTCATCGTGCTGCTGGTGGCGTTGCTGCCGTTCACGCGCCTGGTGGTGGGCGCGACCATCGGCGTGTGGGCAGCCGTGGTGCCGCTGTCGATCAGCGCCACGCCTTTTTTCGCCCGCATTGCCGAGATCAGCCTGCGCGAAGTCGACCGCGGCCTGGTGGAAGCGGCGCAGGCCATGGGCTGCCAGCGCCGCCATATCGTCTGGCACGTGCTGCTGCCGGAAGCGCTGCCCGGCATCGTGGGCGGCTTCACCATCACCGTGGTATCACTGGTAGGCGCGTCGGCSATGGYCGGCGCGGTSGGCGSSGGCGGRCTCGGCGATMTCGSCATCCGCTACGGCTACCAGCGCTTCGACACCACCGTGATGGTGGTGGTGATCGTGCTGCTGATCGGCCTGGTCAGCATCATCCAGTGGCTGGGCGACCGCTGCGCGCGGCTGCTGCGGGCGCCCTGAGCGCGGGCCGGGCCGGCAGGGCCCGATACGGCCGACTAACCGGGCGCCTTGAGAATCGTCCCATGCATGCCCGGGGAGAGCGGATTTACGCTCTCTGGCTGGACCGCGAGCGGTTCGCCATGCATGGACCTCATGAAACCTCCGCCTTCAGCACCCCGGACGTCCCGGCACGCTTCAACACCCGGGCGTCTTCGCCCCCGCGCCTTGCGCATGCCGCGAGGCGCGGTTGCCTTCCCCCAGGCGCCTCGCGCACCCGTTTCTATTTCCGCAAGCGTCATATCGGCGCCGCCATCCGCAACCCCAGCGTGCCGGCGTGTGCATCGCGCGGACGCGACTTAACGTGAAGCGAATAACGCTTGACGTTAAACTCAACGCATTATAGGATTGCCGACATGATTCGAAGCTTCGCCAGCAAGGCCACCGCAGCGGTGTACGCCGGCAAGTTCGTGAGCAGCCTTCCGCGCGAAATCCAGCGGCCCGCGCTCCGCAAGCTCGAGATGCTCGACGCGGCGGCCGCACTCGAGGACCTGCGGGCGCCGCCCGCCAACCGGCTGGAGGCACTCAAGGCTGACCGCAAGGGCCAGTGGAGCATCCGGATCAACGACCAGTGGCGGATCTGTTTCCGCTTTGGCAGCGGCGACGCCTACGAGGTGGAAATCACCGACTACCACTGACCACACCGACCACATCGACCACATCGACCATCGAGGCCACCATGACGATCAAGCGCGCGGACCTGAACAAGGTCGATTTCTCGGATGTCGCCACCGGCGAAAGCATCGAGCCGGTCCACCCCGGCGAGATCCTGCGCGAGGACTTCCTCGTTCCGAACAACATGACGGCGCATGCCCTGGCCATGGCCCTGCATGTCCCGGCACCCCGCATCAACGACATCGTGCGCTGCAAGCGCGCCATCTCGCCGGAGACGGCACTACGCCTGGCACGCTACTTCGGCACCACGCCGGAATTCTGGGCGAACCTGCAGGCAGCCTACGACCTGCGCGTGGCGTGGGCAGCGTCGGGCGAGGCTATCGCCCGCGAGATCGTGCCGCTGGCGGCCTGAGCCCCACCGGACCGGTCAGGCCGCCTTGGCGCCCACCGACCAGTAGTAGGTAGGCGCGGCGCCATTGATCGCGTTGTCCCCCACCGCCCTCGCCTTGTAGATGGCCGGATTGTGCGAGGCCAGCGTGCGGGCATTGCGCCAGTGCCGGTCCAGCCGGCGGCTTTCGTCGAGGGCCGAGGCGCCGCCGATATCGAACAGGCGCGTGGCGGCTGCCAGCACCAGGTCGGGCACCACCGACTGCGCCTTGGCCGCGCGCAGTTCCACCTCGTCGAGCAGGGCCGCGGGCACGGTCTCGCCGCGCTGGCGCACGCGGTCCACTTCGCCCAGGCCCTGCGCCACCGCGGCGACCGCGCTGGCGGCGACGAAGGCGGTGCCGCTCAACTGTCCCACCACTTGCTGCACCAGCGGATCTTCGGCCGGCGTGGCGCCGCTGCCGTGGCTGTAGACGCGGCGCCGCGCGCGCACGAAGGCGGCGGCGTCGCGCTCGACCGCGCGCGCGATGCCGGCCAGCGTGGCCAGGTGCACCAGCTGGAAGAAGGCGGTCATGGAGGTGGGCACATTGCGCGGGAAGCTCAGCACCTGCGCATCGCCGACCGTCACGCCGTCGAAGCGCGTGGTGCCGGAGCCGGTCAGGCGCTGTCCGAAGCCGCGCCAGTCGTCGACGCGCTCGATGCCGGCCGCATCGGCAGGCACCAGCACGTAGACCGTATCGACGGTGTCGGGCGCGCTGTCCTCGCCGACACGGTTGGCGGCCACCGCGATCCAGTCCGCATAGAGCGTGCCGGTGCTGTAGAACTTCTCGCCGTCCAGGCGCCAGCCTTCGCCGTTGCTTGCGTCACGCGTCAGCGTAGTGCGATGCCGGCCCAGCGTGCCGTCACCGGTCTCGGTGGTGGCGTTGCCGAAGATGGTGCCTTGGGCCACCAGCCTCAGCCAGCGTTCGCGCAGCGCGGGCGCCACCTCGGCATAGAGGCGTTCGACGAAACCGAAATGCGCGCGCAGGATCTGCGGCAGGTTGGAGTCCGCCGCGCCCAGCTCGACCAGCAGTTCGGCCAGTTGCTCGGGCGAGGCGCCGAACCCGCCTAGCGCCACCGGCACCCGCAGCGCGCCGAAGCCGGACTCGCGCAGCAGTTTCACGGCATCGAAGGCCAGTTCGCGCGTGTGCTCGCGTTCGGCCGCGCGTTCGGCGATCCCGGCGAACAGTGGGCGGAAGCGGGCGGCCAGTTCGGCCGACGCGGGGAAATGATCTTTTTCTGGCATGGTGGAAATGGCGGTGTTGCGCCTGGTTGGATTGTTGCCCTGGACGCCGGCCTGACCCAGGTTCAGATGGCGATGGCGAATACCTTCGCGGCGCCGGCTTGTGCCGTGCCACCGGCGGCCTCGCCGATGCCGGCCGGATCGGTGCTCGCCGGCTCTTCTGGCTCGCCCGGCTTGCGCCGGTTGACGCGCAGCTCGCCAAGCTGGATCAGCCTGGCGCGCGTGATGTTCCGGCTCAGGCCAAGCAGCGCCGCGGTGTGGACCTGATTGAAGCGGCAGTAGCGGAAAGCGGCGCGCAGCAGCGCGCTCTCCACGGTTTCGTGCACGCCTTCCGGTGCTTGCTCGAACAGGCGCAGCAGCGCGCGTTCCAGCAAGGCGGAGGCAGCTTCATCGTCCGGCCCGGCGGCGGCCGGCATGGCGCCCGCGGCGAGCGCCACGCCGGGAGCCGCATCGGGCAGCACCGCGGTGACGTCCCCGCCCGGCTCCCGCACATGCAGGTCGCCGGCGTCGATGCAGTCGTGCTGGCAGGTCAGCAAGGCGTGGTGCAGCACGTTCTCCAGCTCGCGGATATTGCCGGGCCACGCATAGCGCTGCAGCTTGCGCTGCGCGTCCGGGCTCAGCGCGACCTCGCCGTAGCCGAGCCGCTCGCCGTACTTGCGCAGGAAATGCTGCGCCAGCGGCAGGATGTCGCCGGGGCGTTCCTGCAGCGCACGGATCTCCAGCGTCACCACGTTGAGGCGATAGAACAGGTCCTTGCGGAAGCTGCCGTTGCGGATGGCTTCGTCCAGCGGCCGGTTGGTGGCGGCCAGCACGCGCACGTCGATCGGCACCGGCTTGCGCGAACCCAGCCGCACCACTTCGCGCTCCTGCAGTACGCGCAGCAGCTTGACCTGCAGCGACATCGGCAGGTCGCCGATCTCGTCGAGGAACAGCGTGCCGCCGTCGGCTTCCTCGAACCAGCCCGGCTTGGCGCCGAGGGCGCCGGTGAAGGCGCCCTTCTCGTGGCCGAACAGTTCGGCATCGACCAGCGACTCGGAGAACGCGCCGCAGTTGACCGCGACGAAGCGCCGGTGGCGGCGCGCGCTCAGGTTGTGGACGTGGCGCGCCATCATCTCCTTGCCGGTGCCGGTCTCGCCCACGATCAGGATGCTGGCCTCGCTGGGCGCGACCTTTTCCACGTGGCTGAGCAGGGCCAGAGATCTCGTGTCGGCGAAGACGTGCGCGAGGTGCTGCGCCGGACGCGACGCCGGCGGTGGCCAGGACACTAGCTGCATGGGATCATGAGTAGAAGGATGGGCTTGGCACGGCGCCGTTCAGTGCCCAGTCGCCGAGTTCGTGGAGCTTGTAGTCGAGCGGGTCGTGCAGCGACTGCGTGCGCAGGTTGCGCCAGTGGCGGTCCAGCCGCAGCGCGCCGTGCGTGGCGCGCGCGCCGGTGACCTCGAAGATGCGGCTGGCGAGGTCGAGCCCGGTGCGGGTCGAAGCCACCTTGGCCGCGGCGATGTCGACCGCGAGCGCGCCGCGCGCATCGGCATCGAGCCGCTCGCCGGCCTGCCAGGCCTTGTCGAAGTGGGCGGCGGCGCGCTCCACCAGCAGCCGCACGCTTTCCAGGCCGACCCAGAACTCGCCGTAGCGCGCCAGCACATAGGGATCCTCGGTGACGTGCGCGGCCGCGGAGCGGAACCACGGACGCGCCTCGTTCCGCGTATAGCCGCGCGCTTCCTCGAAGGCGCCTTCGGCGATGCCCAGGAAGGTATGGCAGAACACCAGTTGCGCCAGCAGCGGCCGCAGGCACGCGAACGGCGTGCTCAGCGGCCCCGGGTCGAGCAGCAGTTCCTGCGCCTCGACGCGCACGCGCTCGAAGGAGACGCTGCCGCTGTCGGTCTGGCGCTGGCCGATGCTGTCCCAGTCATGATGCGGCGTGATGCCGCTGCGGCTGGTCGGCAGCGCGGCGATCAGCAGGCGGCCACTGCCATCTTCCAGCGCCGATGCCACCAGCATCTCGGAATCGAGGGCACCGGAGCAAAAGCTCTTCTTGCCGGAGAATTCGTAGCAGGCCGCGCCACGGCTGGCCACGGTGCGCGCATCGAGCGGGTTCAGCGCGTTGCCCCAGAACCAGCCGCGCAGCGCGGTCTGCTCCCACCACGGCCGCCACTGGCCGGCGTTGCCGAACAACCGCAGCGTGGCCAGTGTCAGGTGATGGAAGCCATAGACATGGGCCAGCGACGCATCGGCGCTGGCCAGCGTGCGCACCACGGCCAGCATGTCGGCCCAGCTGCCGCCCAGCCCGCCGAGCTCGGCGGGAATGGTCAGGGCCAGCAGGCCGCTGGCGCGCAGCGCATCGCGCTCGGCCTTGGGGGTGCCGCCGCGCGCATCGCGCTCGGCGGCGGTCCCGGCAAAGTCGCGCGCCAGCGCCTGGGCCGTGCGGCGCGGGTCCAGCGGCACCACGCGCGGGCGCACGCTCATGCCGCGGCCTTGCTGCCGGGCAGCACGTCGTTGGCGATCATCTCGCCGAACGGTCCGGTCAGGTTGGTGGCGCCGCCGCGCGCAAGGCTGGCATACGGCTCGGGCAGCAACGGGAACACCAGTTCGGCGAAACGGTAGGCTTCCTCCAGGTGCGGGTAGCCCGAGAAGATGAAGCTCTCGATGCCAAGATCGGCATACTCCTTGATGCGCGCCGCGACCTCCTGCGGGCTGCCCACCAGCGCGGTGCCGGCGCCGCCGCGCACCAGGCCCACGCCGGCCCACAGGTTGGGATAGATCTCGAGCTGGTCGCGGCGCCCGCCATGCAACTGCGCCATGCGGCGCTGGCCGACCGAATCGAAGCGCGCGAACGATGTCTGCGCGGCGGCGATGGTCTCGTCGGATATCTGCGCGATCAACTGGTCCGCGGCGCGCCATGCTTCCTCGCTGGTGCGGCGCACGATCACGTGCAGCCGCACGCCGAAGCGCACCGTGCGCCCGAGCCGCGCGGCGCGCTCGCGCACGTCGGCGATCTTCTGCGCCACCGCGGCGGGCGGCTCGCCCCAGCTCAGGTAGACGTCGACCTGCTCGGCCGCCAGTTCGTGCGCCTCTTCCGAGGAGCCGCCGAAGTACAGCGGCGGATAGGGGCGCTGCACCGGCGGATAGAGCGCCTTGGCGTTCTCCACCTTGATGTGCTCGCCCGCGAAATGCACTGCCTCGCCTTCGAGCACGCGGCGCCATACGCGCAGGAATTCGGCCGACGCGGCATAGCGCTGGCTGTGATCCAGGTAGAGGCCGTCGCCGCGATTCTCGTCGGGATCGCCACCGGTGACCACGTTGATCAGCAGCCGGCCGTTGGTGATGCGGTCCAGCGTGGCCGCCATGCGGGCCGACACCGTGGGCGAGATGATGCCCGGGCGGATGGCCACCAGGTAGCGCAGCCGCTCGGTCCAGGGCGCGACAGCCGAGGCGATCACCCAGGAGTCCTCGCAGGAGCGTCCCGTGGGAATCAGCACGCCGTAGTAGCCGAGGTCGTCCGCGGCCTGCGCGATCTGCTTCAGGTAGCGCAGCGAGACCGGCCGCGCGCCTTCGGTGGTGCCGAGGTAATGGCCGTCGCCGTGGGTGGGAAGGAACCAGAATACGTTCATCGCCGGCGTGCTCCTCAGGCGGCGCGCTGCAGCGCCGTGCGGCGGTGCGCGGCAAACAGCGGCGCGGCGCGATCGGCGGCCAGGCGGATGCGCTCGGCCAGCGCGGGGCTGCTCACCTTGTAGTGCTCGAACTCGCCGGGGCTGCCGTACACGCCGATCGGCAAGGTCAGCGCCTGCATGAAGCCGAACAGCGGCCGCAACTGGTGCTCCAGCACCAGCGCGTGGCGGTCGCTGCCGCCGGTGGCGGCCAGCAGCACCGGCTTGTCGACCAGCGCCTCCTGCCCGATCAGGTCGAACAGGTGCTTGAAGTGGCCCGGATAGGAACCGCGGTAGACCGGCGCCGCCACCAGCAGCAGGTCCGCCTGCTCGATCGCCACCAGCTCGCTTTCGATCTCGTGGGGCAGTTCCGCGCGTGTCAGCGCGGCGCCCAGAGGCCGCGCGATGTCGCCCAGGTTGACGATGCGGCGCTGGATCGCGAGCCGCGCGTCCAGCTCGTCCAGCAGTGCCTGGACCAGCGCCAGCGTGCGCGACGGTTGCTGCGCGCTGCCGTTGACGGCAACTACGTTCAGCGGTTTAGCCATTGAGAAAACCTCCTGAGGAATGGATCCGGATTGACGCCGCGGGGAAAACGATCGGCCGTCCGCCGGCGCTTGCCGCGTGCGCTTGTCGGCTGACGACGCAAGAAGCAAGCCCGCACGGATCGCCCGCGATTGGAGCTATCCGCGGCCATTTGCGGCCACCTGCGACGATCGGCGGCGCGATCGCAGCAGCTGCAGGCGCAGCTTGTTGAATCGCTGTTGCACCGGCAACAGTGGCGGCGCGTGCCCGCGCTGGCGAGGACTCGGGGAGCCGCGCGGGTAGCCGCGCCTGGAGCGGGAAAGACATGATTCGGGATGGGCGGGTTATCAGGCCGCTGGATACGCGGCGAGCCCGCTATGGACTGGTTGGCTTGCCAAGCTCACACGATAGCCGAGCGGCGCCCCGCGCCGAAGCGCGCATTTCGTCTATGCATAGAGCAGCGGCCCGCATATGGGTATGCGGGTGTCGGGCATGCGGATGCGGGACGAGCGCTGGCTCAGCCTTGCGCACCCGGTTCGCAATGCACGGCGAGCCAGACCGAAGGCTGCGCCGCATCGGTCCAGGCCACGCGATGGCGGCAATGCGCCGGCAGATACAGCCAGTCGCCGGGCAGCAGGCGGCGCGCTTCGGCTTCGCCATCGATGTGCAGGCCGGCGCTGCCGCTGAGCAGCAGCACCCATTCGTCCTGCGCGCTGTCGTACCAGAAGTCCGGCGGGCTGGCCTGGCCATTCGAGACGATGCGCTCGATTTTCAGGCCAGGGCGCTCGAGCAAGGCGTCGAAGCGCTCGGCGGCGCGCTCCACCGGCACGCCGGCCAGCAGATTGCCATGCGGGATTGCCGGCGGCGTGGCGCCGGCCGGCTTGTCTGTCGTGTCCATCATCGTCTCCACAGCGCGGGCGGCCGGCATGGCGCAATGCATGCCGGTCCCGCATTGTGCCGGCTCACGCGGGCAAATTGTGCGCAGGTGTGCCGAGGCGTGCCGGGCGGCTCGCCGTACGCGTTCTCAGCGGCCCGGCAGATGCGGCAAGCCTTCGCTCTCGGCCAGCATGAGCTGGTGGGCCTGGCGGGTGGACTTGTTGAGCTGGGCCTGGGCGGTGACGCGCAGGCCCTCGAGCCGGGCCAGTTCCCTGCGCACCTGTTGCTGGCGGCTGCCCAGCGCCTGGTCCTGCATGGCAACGCGCTGCAGGTCGCTGCGCAGGCGCTCCGCTCTCTGCTCCGATTGCTCGAACATCCGCGCCATCTGCTCGTTCCTTGCCTTGACCAGCGCGCAGCGTGCCTCGCCCTCGGCCCAGCGCCGTGTACGCTCCTCGAAGTGGACGAAAACCGACTCGCTGGCCTCGTGATCGACGGAAGTCATCACGCGCCAGGGAGAACCGTCCTGGTAGAGCACGGTATAGAAGACCATCTCCGCGGCGTGGAAGAACAGGACCACTGAGTAGCCGAAGCTGCGGAACACGCGGAATTCCGTCAGCGCGTTCTGCTCGACGAGTCGCTCGAACCCGGCGATGTCGGCCACCTTGACGGTGCGCGCGCCGGACTGGGCGGAGGCGACCGCCACCGGCAGCAGCCGCGGGAACTGGCGCGGGCCCTCTTTGCCATCGGGCTGGCCGGTCGCGGGATCCGCAAGCTCGCTGCCATCGATGGCGTCGTTGGCGTCGATGGCGTCGATGGCGTCGGCATCCTCGCCAAGGACCTGCCTGAGCGGAGGCGGCTCATAGTTGTCCGCATCCAAGAACTGTTCGGCGACATTTTTCACTGGAGATCCTTTAGCGCTCGGGAACCGGTTGCAGAGATGTCAATCCCACTGGCGCTGTCGTGCGCAGCGCATCTGATTGGCCATGATCGCCTTCTGCTCGCACTCGGCGACGACCCGCAGCGTCGCCTCCTGCAGTAGCGAGCCCTGCGTCAGCACGGTGGCGAACGCCTTGAGCTGGTCGAGGGAAAGGGAAACCGGGATTGTCTGTTCTTCGCCCATGCTGGCCTGCCGAAGTTCGATGACCCCAGCATATTGGAGGCGGCGCGACGCGCAGGCGGACATTAGCGAGGAAAAGATGGCGCTATTCGGCCATTGCGCACGGGATGTGCGTCTTCTTGCATGCCGGCAGCCCGGCAAGGCGGGATCGGCGCCGCAAACCCCGGCCCCGACCCCGCCGCGGTCTAGTCGCCGGAGCCTGGCGCGAGCACGTCGCGCGCGCCGTTGCGGCCCATCGGCGAGACCAGGCCCGCCACTTCCATCTGCTCGATCAGGCGCGCCGCGCGGTTGTAGCCGATGCGCAGCTGGCGCTGCACGGCGGAGATCGACGCGCGCCGCGTATTGAGCACGAAGGCCGCGGCTTCGTCGTAGAGCGGATCTGCCTCGATATCGCCACCGCCTTCGCCGAACAGGTCGGCGGCCGCGGCCTCGCCCGGGTCGCCGGCGAGGATCGCTTCGTCGTAGTCAGGCTCGCCGAACTGCTTCCAGTGCTCGACCACGCGGTGCACTTCCTCGTCGGCCACGAAAGCGCCGTGCACGCGCTGCGGGTAGCCGGTGCCGGGCGGCAGGAACAGCATGTCGCCCTGCCCCAGCAGGCTCTCCGCGCCCATCTGGTCGAGGATGGTGCGCGAGTCGATCTTGGACGAGACCTGGAAGGCCACGCGGGTCGGGATATTAGCCTTGATCAGGCCGGTGATGACGTCCACCGAAGGCCGCTGCGTGGCGAGGATCAGGTGGATGCCGGCCGCGCGCGCCTTCTGCGCCAGGCGGGCGATCAGTTCCTCGATCTTCTTGCCGGCCACCATCATCAGGTCGGCCAGTTCGTCGATCACCACCACGATCAGCGGCAGCTTGCGCAGCGGCTCGGGCGCGTCCGGCGTGAGCGAGAACGGGTTGGGCACGTGCTCGCCCGCGGCCTCGGCGGTGCGGATCTTCTGGTTGAAGCCGGCCAGGTTGCGCACGCCCAGCGCGGACATCAGGCGGTAGCGTTTTTCCATCTCGCCCACGCACCAGTTGAGCGCGTGCGCGGCCTGCTTCATGTCGGTGACCACCGGCGCGAGCAAGTGCGGGATGCCTTCGTAGACCGACAGCTCCAGCATCTTGGGGTCGATCATGATCAGGCGCACATCGTCCGGCGTGGCCTTGTAGAGCAGCGACAGGATCATGGCATTGACCGCCACCGACTTGCCCGAGCCGGTGGTGCCGGCCACCAGCAGGTGCGGCGCGCGCGCCAGGTCCGTCAGCACGGGATTGCCCGTGATGTCCTTGCCCATCGCCAGCACCAGGTGCGAATTGTGCGCGAGGAAGGACGAAGCCGCCACGATCTCGGACAGGCGGATCATCTGGCGCCGCGCATTGGGCAGTTCCAGGCCCATGCAGGTCTTGCCGGGAATGGTTTCCACCACGCGGATGGAGGTCACCCCCAGCGCGCGCGCGAGGTCCTTCATCAGGCCGACCACCTGCGCGCCGCGCACACCCATCGCGGGGTCCACCTCGAAGCGCGTGATCACCGGGCCGGCCGAGGCGCCGACCACCGACACCGGCACCTTGAACTCGGCCAGGCGCTGCGCGATCAGGTTGCCGGTTTCCTGCAGGCGTTCTTCGCTGACCTGCTCGACATCGGACGAGGCGGCCTCCAGCAGCGCCAGCGGCGGCAGGCGGTAGTCGGCGATGCGGGCGGGCGCAGGCGTGACGGCGATGGCCTGCGCGGGCGGCAGCGCCGGTGCAGCGGGGGCCAGCGGCACGGTCTTGCCGACCACGGCGGGCAGTACGATACGGGGCTTCGGCGTGGGGGCGGCGGGAGCCGTCCCGGGCTGTGGAGCGGGCGCGGGCGCGGCCGCGGCCGTTTCCATTTCCGGCGCCGGCTCGGGCTGCGCTACGGCTTCGGCTTCGGCTTCGGCTTCGGCTTCGGCTTCGGCTTCGGCTTCGGCTACGGCTACGGCTTCGGCTACGACTTCTTGTTCGGATTCGGTGATTTCGGGTGCGTGGACAACATGACCCTCCGGCCCGGCGCCGGCACCTGCATCCGTAGCGGCATCGGCATCGATATCCGTCCCCGCTCCAGACTCGGCCCCTGCCCGGGCTCCCGCATCGTCGGCAACATGCAGCCCTGCTTCTGGCTCTACTTCCGGCTCCACCTCCGGCTCCACTTCCGGCTGCGCTTGCGGACCGGCCCGGTCTGCCTCGGACGCCATCTGGCCGGCGGCCACGGCAACGCTTTGCGCGATGGCGGCAGTTGCAGCCGCCGCGATGCTCTCGCCGCGATGCTCGACCAGCAGGTTGGCATCGAGCACGCTGTCGGCGCCCTCTTCCGTGCCAGTCTCCGTGCCGGTCTCCGTCCCGGCTATCGCCTCCGGCTCGTCCGCGGCGGGCGCCTCCAATGCGTCAGCGAGCAGGATGGGCTCGCGCAACGCAGCCGGAGCCGCTTCGGCGATCGCCGGCTGCGCGGCCTGAATACCGGCGGTATCCGGTGCGGCGTCGCTATCGGTGGCGCCAGGCGTTCGGGCCTCGACCTGTTCGGCCAGGTCGGCTTGCTCAACTATCCCGGCTTGCCCGACCGTCCCGGCCACCGGCGCATCCGCCCCTGCGTCCGCCTGCGGCGCCGCTTGCCGGCCGGCAGCCAGCGCCTTCAGTTCGGCCAGCAGCGTCTCCGCCTCCTGGCGGATCTGTTCCAGCGTCACATCATGCGTCTCGACGCCGATGCCGGCGCCGGCGGCGGCAGCAGCGGGTGGAATGGCCACATCCTCCGCGGACAGCACAGCCACCGGCTGCAGCGTTTCGGGGGCCGTGGCCGGGGCATCGGCCACCAGGACATCGGCCTCGGGCGTCTCGGTGGCGGCTTCCGCGGCCGACTGCGCTTGCGGCTGGGCGATGACGTCAGACCTGGCGGCCAACGGTTCGTGTTCGGGGGCCGCCGCGGACTGCGCGGTTGTTTGCGCGATGCCGGCCGCGGCGGGCTCGGCCGCGGGCGGGGACGCCGCAGCCGCTGCTGCGCCGGCCGGCTCCGGGCGGCGCGCCTGCGCGGCTTCGGGCAGGGTCGTGATGGCCGCGCGCTGCGCGGCGTTCGGCTGGCGGAACGGGCTGCTGACCACGGTCGCGCGGGGTGCCGCGGCAACGGGCAAGCCGACGGCGGCGCGCGCCTGCGCTACCGCGGCCGCGCGCCCGGCAGCCCGCGTGGCATCCTGCGGCTGGCTGGCCGGGCGTTCCTGGGCTGGCCGGGAGGGTGCCCGCGCGGCCACCGGCGGCGGCACCGGCGCCACCGGTTCGGGCGTGACCGGGCCCGGCGGTGCGGCCTGCTGCAGCCAGATCTCGCCCGGTTGCGGCGGGGAATTGCGGGTACGCGTGGGCGGTTGCCAGACCGGCTGGCGCCGTGCCGAAACCGCCTCGATGCCCTTGTGGCGCGGCACGTAGTCGACCGCGCCCGGGATGGCGGAATGGGTGGCGCCCAGATGCGTCGTCTCCCAGCTGTCAGGCTCGCGCGCGCCCCGGGCCGGCGCGCGTGCCGGGGTACGGACCGGTGCGAAATCTTCCTCTTCCGGTTCGGCCACCTGCGGCTTGCGCGAGAACAGGCTTCGCCAGGTCTCGCCGAAGACCATGGGAGCGGCCAGTGCCAACACCCCCAGCATGATCAGCAAGCTGACGCTCCAGCCGAGCATGCCGCTCAGCAGCCCGCCGAGCGCGCGCCCGGCGCCGCCTCCCGACGTGCTTGCCGCCATGCCGCCCTCGCCCGCGGCGCCCGTGAGCGCCTCCAGCGACGCGCTCGCGCACAGCACGATCACCGTGCCCACCCAGACGCGCAGCGTTCCGCGTCCACTGAAGAAGCGGCGCTCGCCGGCGAGCAGGCGCGTCACCATGCGCCACAGCAGCGGCAGCAGCCACAAGGTCGAAAATCCGAACCAGCCAAAACCCATTATGGAAACGCCATCATCAAATACCTCGGGCAGCGATTGTAGCGGGTCTGGACGCCGTGGCACCGCGCAACTTGGCTACCGTGGCGGAATACCCGCATTTCTGTGGCGGCGCGCACTGGCTTGTTCGCCGGGCGCGGCGGTAACGGCGCGCACGACGGCATGCCCGCCGCGCGGCATGTGAGCTACTATGGCGCGACGCCCGCCCCGATTGCCGGAGGCGCGGCCTGACCCAATCGAAGCCGAACCCTGGCGCTCCCGCCGCCGAGCCAATCATGCAGACACGCTATGCCGGACTGTCGGCCCTGGTGGTCGATGACCACCCATTCCAGCTGCTGGCGGCAGAGCAGTTGCTGACGCAGCTGGGTGTCACCGACGTCCATGGCGCAGCCGACGGCCGCGTCGCGCTGGACCTGCTGGCTGCGCGCAAGTTCGACCTGGTGCTGTGCGATATCGAAATGCCGGGCCTCAACGGGCCGGCCATGATGGACGAGCTGACCCGGCGTGCGGACCACGCCTTCGTGGGGGCGCAGCCGCTGTGGGTATGGGTGTCGGCGCTGGAAGACGACATCATCGATTCCCACGTGAGCCTGGCGGATTCGGTCGGGCTTGCCCATGTGCGGGCCGTGCGCAAGCCGATCTCCGCCGTGGTGCTGGAAGAGATCCTGCAGGACGTGCTGGCGCGCGACCTGACCGCCGCGGCGCCGGTGGCCGCGCAGAACCAGCCAGACGATGCCGAGCTGCTGGCCGCGCTGCGCACGTCCGGCGCCATCTTCATCATGCTGCAGCCGCAGTTCCATATCGTCAGCGGCAAGCTGGCGGGAGCCGAGGCGCTCTGCCGCTGGCGCCATCCCTCGCTGGGCCTGATCCGGCCCGACCTGTTTATCCCGCGGCTGGAAACGCTGGGCGAGGCGGATGCGATTTTCCAGCTGGCGGGCCAGCAGTGCCTGGCGGTGCAACGGCAATTGCTCGCGCGCGGCGTACGCATCGCGCTGAGCATCAATGCATCGGCGCAGACGCTGTGCCGGCCTGGCGTGCTGGATGCCTTCGATGCCATGGTGGAAGCGAGCGGCATGCCGCGCCAGTTGCTGATCATCGAGCTGACCGAAGGCTATCCGGTACACGACACGCGCGCCTTGTCGATCGCGCTGAACCGCCTGCGGCTGCTCGGCTACGGCGTGGCGATCGACGATTTCGGCGTGGGCATCGCCACCCTGAAGCTGCTGGCCGACCTGCCCTTCACGCAGGTCAAGCTGGACCGCTCCTTCGTGGTAGCGGTGCCGGGCAACAGCCAGCGCGCGGCGATCTGCCGCAATATCATCAACCTGGCGCGCGATCTCAAGCTGGAGTGCGTGGCCGAAGGCATCGAGACGCCCGCGCAGCGCGATGCGCTGCAGGCGCTGGGCTGCGACCTCGGCCAGGGCTATCTGTGGTCGCCGGCGCTGCCGCCCGATATGTTCGTGGCCGAGGCCCTGGGCCGCTGGGCCACCTGAGGAGGCGCGCCGGCGGGCCCGGGCGGGCGCTAGTTCCAGCGCCCGGCGATACCGCCCACGCTCATGCGCCCGGCGCCCAGCAGCAGCACCGCAAGTGCGCTGGCCAGGTACAGTGCCTGCAGCTCCACCGCCCAGCCGCCGGTGTCGTTGATCAGGCCGAGCTGCTTGGTATGCACCAGCGCCACCGCCACCAGCATGTTGACGGCCACGATCAGCGCCGCGATGCGCGTCCACAGGCCAATGATCAGGAGGATCGGCGCCACCACTTCGCCGATATAGACCAGGTATGCGACGGCCGGCGGCAGGCCCGCCTGCGCCACCATCTGCGTGACGAAACCGGGGCCGTTGATCAGCTTGGCGACGCCGTGGAAGAGAATCAGCGCGCCGAGCACGATGCGCAGTATCGCCTTGCCGAGGTCCTGGGTTGCCTGAGTACCGCTCATGGTCGTCACTCCTTGTCCGGTCTTGTCCGGTCTTGTCCGGTCGAAACGCCCGGAAAGCGCCCGGAGAACCGGGACGCCGGCCGGTGGCCGATGCGCCTTTCGCTCCACGCGGGGCGCGCATCTGTACCTTAGTGCGCGCCGCCGTGAAGGTAAAGCCACAAGTTGCGCGCACGCGTCACGGCACGGTGGCCGCGCGCCGGGCAGGCGCTGTCAGGCCTGGCCAATCGGCCGGTGCATGCCCGGCTGGCGCAACTGCATGCCGGCCTTGCGCGCGGTCTCCGGCAGGATCTCGGAGAGAAAATCGAGGAAGCGCCGCAGCGCCGGTGGCATGCCTTTGCGCGAGGGGAATACCGCGTGCAAGGTGCCGACCGGCATGATCCATTGCGGCAGCAGCACCTCCAGCTCGCCGCTCTCGATGGCTTCGCGGCAGAACATGCGGGGCAGCATGGCCACCCCGACGCCGGCGATGGCGGCCTCGCGCAGCAGTGCGAATTCATCGGTGATCAGGCGCGGATCGTAGGCGATGTGCAAGGCCTGGCCGCTGTCGCAGCTCAGCGTCCATACGTGTTTGCCGTCGTGCGGCTTCTGGTTCACGCCGGGCATGCCGTCGAGCGCCTGGGGGGTGCGGGGCCGGCCGATGCTGTCCAGCAGCGTGGGGCTGGCCACCAGCATCAGCGGGCTCTCGCCATAGGTGCGCACCACCAGCGAGGAATCGTCCATGACATCGCGCACGCGCAGCGCCAGGTCGAAGCCTTCGCCGATCACGTCCACGCGCCGGTTGGTGGCTTCGATCTCCACCCGCACGCCGGGATTGGCCTGCATGAAGCGGCCGATCTCCGGCGCCAGCAAGCTTTGCGCGATGGCCACCGGGCAGCTCACGCGCAAGGTGCCGCCAGGTTGTTCGCGCGCTTGCTCGATCACCTCGTGTGCCGCTTCCGCCTCAGCCAGCATGGCCCGGCAGCGCTCGTAATAGGCCTCGCCGATGGGCGTCACGCGCACCTGGCGGGTGGTCCGCCGCAGCAATTGCACGCCCAGCTCGCGCTCGAGCTGCGCAATGCGCCGGCTCAGGCGCGATTTCGGCACGCCGCTGGCACGGCTGGCAGCGGAAAAACTGCCGTGCTGGACTACCTGGGCAAACAGCGAAAGATCGTTCAGGTCTTGCATCGGACTGCCTTTCGGGTAACGGGCCGGGGCCACCGGCTGGAGTTGCTTAGCCAGGTGTTCTGCCCTTGGAACAATAAGTTCTATTTTGCACCACTACCGGCATCAATGGCAGACCGCTATCTTTTGCTTCACCTAACCCCGAAACACAAATTCCCCAGTGGAGCTGAACATGAACATCCTGCAAATCGACTCGAGCGTACTTGGCGGCCATTCCGCTTCCCGTAGCCTGACCGCACAGGTCGTGGCCGATCTGCGCGCCAAGAACCCCGCCGCCAGCCTGACCGTGCGCGACCTGGACCAAGACGCCCCCGCCCACCTGTCCGGCGCGCTGCTGCCGGTGCTGGGCGGCCCGAAGGACGGCCTGAACGCCGTGCAGGAAGCCGAACTGCAACGCACCGAAGCCTTCCTGAAGGAATTCCTGGAAGCCGACGTGCTGGTGGTAGGCGTGCCGCAGTACAACTTCGGCATTCCCAGCCAGCTCAAGTCGTGGATCGACCGCATCGCCCAGGCCGGCCGCACCTTCCGCTACACCGAGAAGGGCCCGGAAGGCCTGGCCGGCGGCAAGCGCGTGATCGTGGTCTCGTCGCGCGGCGGCGTGCGCGCGGATGCATCCGCCCTGGACCTGCATGAGCAGACCGTGGACGTCGTGTTCCGCTTCCTCGGCATCACCGACATCACCTACGTGCGCGCCCACGGCCTGGCCTTCGGCCCCGACGCCCGCGAAGCCGCCCTGGTGTCGGCCCGCACCGAAGTGGCAGCACTGAACGACGCCGCCGCCCTGGCAGCCTGATCGCCCTCCAGGCGGCATTGCGCCGCCCGGCACAGGCGCACGGCCAGACTCCCGCCCGCGATTGCCGCCGGCGGGAGTTTTTCATTGCGGGCATCGGCATGGCGCTAGTGCTAGTGCCAGTGGTAGTGCCAGTGCTAGTGCGGATCCTCCAGCAGCCTGGCCCGGATGTCCTTTTTCAGCACCTTGCCAACCTTGGAGCGCGGCAGGTCAGGCCAGATTTCGATCTGCTTGGGCGCCTTCACGCTGCCGATGCGCGCCTTGGCAAAGGCCTTGATCTCGTCGCCGTCCACCTGCCGGCCGGGATGGAGCTGCAACACGGCCACCACGCGCTCGCCCCATTTCTCGTCGGGCAGGCCTACCACCGCGCTGTCCTGCACGTCGGGATGCTGCATCAGGACCTGTTCCACCTCGGTGGAGTAGACGTTGAAGCCACCCGATATGATCATGTCCTTGGCGCGGTCGACGATATAGAGGAAGCCGTCCGCGTCCAGGTAGCCGATATCGCCGGTGTGGTGCCAGCCATGGCGCGACGCTTCCTGCGTGGCTGCCGGATCCTTGTAGTAGCCCATCATCACCAGYGACCCGCGCACCACGATCTCGCCGCCCTGGCCGGCGGGCAGCAGCCGCCCGTCCGGGTCCATGATGCCCACCTGCACCAGCGGGCCCGGCCTCCCGGCGCAAGCCAGGCGGTGGCGGGCCACCGAGCCGTCGGCATTGAAATGCTCGGCCGGCGACATCATCGAGACCATCATCGGCGCCTCGGTCTGGCCGAACAGCTGGGCCATGACCGGGCCAAGGCGCTGCAGCGCCTCTTCCAGACGCGCGGCCGACATCGGCGCCGCGCCGTACCAGAAGCACTGCAGCGAATCGAGCGTGGCCGCAGGCAAGTCCGGATGCTGCAGCAGCATGTAGATCAGCGTGGGCGGCAGGAAGGTATGGGTCACGCGGCGCAGCGCGACCAGGCGGAGGAATTCGCCGAGGTCCGGCTTCGGCATGATCACGACCTCTCCGCCTAGCGCCATGACCGGCAGGCACAGCACGCCGGCCGCATGGGTCAGCGGCGCCAGCGCCAGGTAGACGGGCCGCCCGCGGAACGGATAGCCCATCAGGGTCAGCGCGGACATGGCCTCGAGGTTGCGGCCGGACAGCATCACGCCCTTGGGCTTGCCGGTGGTGCCACCGGTGCCGGCGATCATGACGAGGTCATCCGCCGCGGGCTGCTCCAGCGGCTCGCCGGAGCAGCCCGCCAGCCATTGTTCCAGTGAGGGCGCGAATGGCTGGGCGCGGTCCAGGCACACCACTTCGCGCAGCTTGGGCAGGTCGGCGCGCAGTTGCGCCACCAGTGGCGCGTAGTCGCTATGGAAGATCAGGCAGGCGCAATCGAAGGCGTCGAGCACGTAGCGGTTTTCGGTCGCTTCGTTGCGCGGGTTGACCGGGCACCAGACCGCCGCGGCGCGCGACAGGCCGAATACGCAGGCAAAGGCGCTGGCGTCGTTCGACGACAGCACCGCCACCTTCTCGCCCGGCCGGATACCGTTGCGCTGCAAGGCGCGCGCAACACGGTTGCTGAATTGCTGCACGTCGGCGTAGGACAGCCGTGCCTCGCCCATGGTCAGGCAGGGCGCGGCGGGATCCAGCGACGCGCCCTTGTCCAGGTAGTCGATCAAACGCATGCGGTTCTCCGCGAGAGGGAATGCCGGGGCCCGCCGGCCCCGGCGCAGGCCGTGCTAGCGATGAACCGTCAGCACCGGTTCCATCACCAGCCCGAAGCTCTTGAGCACGCCCAGCAATTCGCGGTGCCCGAAGGCCTGGCAGCCGGAGGCCAGCCCCGCCCGCCGTGGCGCCTGTTGCAGCAGCGAGTACGCGGCATAGGCCTGCAGCAGGCCGGTCTGCTTGTAATTGCAGTTGCCGTGGATCACGCAGTGCGCGCGCCCGAGCGGCCCGGATGCATAGACCGAATCGAGCGAGTTGTTCAGTCGCGGGTTCTCGCGCGGCGGCATGCCGGCCTGCACCGACGCCGCGATGTCCGCCAGCGCGGCTTCCTGCTGGTCCAGCGGCAGCACCTTGATCTTCTCTTCCACCATCTGCGCGGTCGCGATCACGCCCTTCATGACTTCGCGCGAGAACACGCCGCCGGCCACCTTGCAGTTGGCCACGCGCGGATCGTCCTTGAACCAGACCGGATGGGAGGTGCCGCCCCATGGCAGCGCCAGCGCGCTTTCGTGCTGGCCGGGGACGTTCACCTCGAAGCTGGTGCCGGGCGCCCATTCGACATACTGGTTGTTGACCAGGTGGTACCACTTGGCCTTGAGGATGGTGAAGATGGTCTGGGTGGACGCATAGGTGGGGAAGCCCTTCCACAGCACCAGGATGTCGAGCGTGTCGAGCCCCGGCATTTCCAGGCAGATATTGGCGGCGATCTCGCCGGTGGTGTACATCTGCGCCAGGCCCGGCGACAGCAGCAGGCCCTTTTCCTGGAAGGCGGCGCCGAAGCGCGCCTGCGCATCCAGCAGCCAGTCCTGCTCGCCGGTGGTGTCCATGTAGTGGCAACCGGCCGACAGGCAGGCCTGCGCCACCTCGCCGCCGAACTTGATGAACGGCCCGACCATATTGCAGACCACCCTGGCGCCGTGGAACAACTCGGCCAGCGCGGCCGCGTCGTGATCCACCTCGGCCACTTCGTAGTCTGCGGTCTCGATGCCCGGGATCCGGTCCATCACCGCCTGCACGCGCGCCGCGTCGCGCCCCGCGGCGATGAAAGGCACGTTGAATTCGCGCAGGTATTCGCATACCAGCCGTCCGGTGTAGCCCGAAGCGCCGTAGACCACGACGGGTTTCTTCTTGCTCATGATGTGTCTCCTGTTTTCTTGCCTGGTTCTCGCTTGCCTGGTTATCGCTTGTCCTGCCCTCCTGCCCTCCTGCCCTCCTGCCCCGGCCCCGCGCGCTACATGCCCATGCCGCCATCGACCGGCAGGCCCGCGCCAGTGATAAAGCGCGCGGCATCGGAGCACAGGAAGACCACGGCGTCGGCCATGTCGGTGACCTCGCCCAGGCGCGCCAGCGGGGTCTGGCCGATCACCTCGGTCACGGCCGCCTCGGCCGTCGGCCAGAAGCCCGCGGCGACGAGGTCGTCGGCGAGTTGCATGCCCATCTGGGTCGGCACCAGGCCGGGGTAGACGCAGTTGACCCGCACGCCGTAGCCGAGCTTGCCGGACTCCAGCGCGGCCACGCGCGTGAGGCGGTCCACCGCTGACTTGCTGGCCGAGTAACCGGCGATGGCCGGGAACGCGATGGTGGCGGCGACCGAAGAAATATTGACGATGGCCCCGCCCTTGCCTGCCTGCGCGCCTGGACCCGACTGGCCGGCGCCCTGCGGGCGCATGGCGCGAAAAGCGTGCTTGATGCCCAGCGCGGTGCCGATCACGTTGACGTCGAACATGCGGCGCAGGCTGGCAGCGTCGATATCCGCCACCAGCGAGGTAATCTCGATGCCCGCGTTGTTGACCAGGATGTCGAAGCCGCCGAGCGCGTGGCCGGTGGCGGCGACCGCCTCGATCCAGCTCTCCTCCCTGGTCACGTCCAGCGGCACGAAGCTGGCCTTGGCGCCCGACGCGGCAATCCGGGCCGCGGTCTCGCGCCCCAGGTCGGCGAGCAGGTCGCCGATCATCACGGCCGCGCCGGCGCCGGCCAGCGCTTCTGCAATACCTGCGCCAATACCGCGCGCGCCCCCGGTCACCAGGGCCTTGCGCCTCGTGAGGTCGAATCTAGCCATCGCTGTCTCCTGTCTGGTTTTTTGATTGCGGATGGAGACTTCATGCTAGAAATCGTCTTGACACTCGTCAAGTTTTTATTGGTCAAGTGTCAAGTTTTTTGCTGTGCAGTACGTAATGCCGAAAAGCGCCGTGCTATGCTTCGTGAACACTTTGCCGGGCAAGCATCAGACCATGCCGTCCACACAGGAAAAAAGCGCGCAGCGCGTGCCGCGCAAGCGCATCGACAAGTTCGCCGAACGCCGTGCCGAACTGGGTGAAGCCGCCCTGGCAACCCTGGCCACGCTGGGCTACGCACGCACGAGCCTGCGCGAGATCGCGCAGAACTCGGAGTTCTCGCATGGCGTGCTGCATTACTACTTCAACGACAAGACCGACCTGATCGTCTGCAGCGTGCGCCAGTACAAGGCCCGCTGCGTCACGCGCTATGATCGCGTGCTGGCCGAAGCAAGCAGCTACGGCGGCCTCATGGCAGGCTTCCTGGAGATCCTCGGCAGCACCTTGCGCGACGAAGCCCATATGCACCGGCTCTGGTACGACCTGCGCGCCCAGTCACTGTTCGAGCAAGCGTTCAGGGCGGACGTGGCGGAGATCGACAAGAGCCTGCAGGACATGACCTGGCGCATCGTCAGCCGCTTTTCGGCGCTCTCCGGCACGCCGGCCAGCCTGTCGCCGGCGGCGGCCTATGCCGTGCTCGACGGCCTGTTCCAGCAATGCCTGCTGGCCCATCTGTCCGGCAGCGCCGGCGCCGTCGCGGCGATGCAGGCCGAGGTGGGGCAAGTGATCACCGGCCTGTTCGGCCAGCCCTGTCCCGCCGATCGCGCCGATCCCGCCGCCGTGTCAGCTGCTGCGCTTCCCCCTCTTTAGTAGGCACGCGCCGGCTATGCCCGCTGCGCGATCGGGTCTATCATGGTTCCGGACGCACGCCGTTCGCGTGCGGATCCTTCCAGGGACACGCTCGCAGCGCCACGCAGCTCGGCCCGGGCATTGACCTGCCTCACCCACACGCCACGGCCGACCGCTTGCGCGAGCGGCACCCGCGGCAGATGCCAAGTCCGATCCGGGAGCCCGCATGTCTTCTGCCCTGCTGCCTGCCAGCGCCCTGCATCCTCCGCACGAACCCGCCCTGCTCGGACGGTATCGCCATGTGCGCGAAGCGACAGAGGCGATGGTGGCCGACCTGACCGACGCCGACGCCACCGTGCAGTCGATGGACGACGCCAGCCCGGCCAAATGGCATCTGGCGCATACCACCTGGTTCTTCGAGGAATTCGTGCTGGCGGCCCGCATCCCCGACTATGAGCCCGTCGACGAACGCTACCGGTATCTCTTCAACTCCTACTACGAAGCGGTCGGCGCGCGCCATCCCCGGCCGCGCCGCGGCCTGCTGACGCGGCCCTCGCTGGACGAGGTGCTGGCCTATCGCGAGGCGGTCGACGAGGCCATGCTCGGCCTGCTGATGCATGCGCAGACCGATGCCGAGGCGGCCCTGATCGAGCTTGGCCTGAACCACGAACAACAGCACCAGGAACTGCTGTTGACGGACATCCTGCACCTGTTCGCGCAGAACCCGCTCAAGCCGGCCTTTGCCCCCGAACTGCTGGCGCCGGTGATCGCCGATCCGCGGCCGGCGGCGGAGTGGATCCGCTTTGCCGGCGGCGTGGTCGCCATCGGCCATGACGCAGACGGCTTCGCCTTCGATTGCGAGGGACCGCGCCACAACGTGCTGCTGCAGCCCTACCAGCTGTGCTCACATCCGGTCTGCAACCGGCAATGGTTCGAGTTCATCGAAGACGGCGCCTACCGCACCGCCGGGCTGTGGCTGTCCGACGGCTGGCGCTGGGTGACCGAACAGGGGATCGAAGCGCCCCTGTACTGGGAAGAACGGGAAGGCACATGGTGGCAGATGAGCCTGCGCGGCATGCAGCCGGTGGACCCGGACAGCCCCGTCACGCATATCAGCTTCTACGAGGCCGACGCCTTCGCGCGCTGGGCCGAGCGGCGCCTGCCGACCGAAGCCGAATGGGAGCACGCCGCGCGCAACCTGCCGGCCACCGGCAACTTTGTCGAAGGCCGCGTGCTGCGCCCGCTGCCTGACCGCCAGAACACGGCCGGGGCATTGCGCCAGATGTTCGGCGACGTGTGGGAATGGACCGCCAGCGGCTTCCAGCCCTATCCGGGCTTCCGGCCGAGCGCCGGCGCGGTCGGGGAGTACAACGGCAAGTTCATGTGCAGCCAGATGGTGCTGCGCGGCGGCTCATGCGTGACGCCGGAATCGCATATCCGCGCGAGCTACCGCAATTTCTTCTACCCGCACCAGCGCTGGCAATTCACCGGCGTCCGGCTGGCCGACGACGCATAGGCCGGGCAACCGGAGGCCGGCGCTCGGTTCCAGCCCCTTAGTCCCAGCCCCTCAGTTCCAGCCCTTCTGCGGCGCCTGGGCGCCCATCGGCGTCTGCGGATACAGCTTCTGCCAGCGCGCCTTCAGCCCGCTGGCGATCTCCGCCTGGTGATAGCGCTCGGCGAAATCGATCACCGTCATGCCCTGCTGGTTGCGCAGGCGCATGTCCGCCCCCTCGTCCAGCAGCAGCTTCACCGTCTCGATATGGCCGCCGCGTGCCGCCATCATCAGCGGCGTGCTGCCGTTGGGGCTTTCGGCATCGATATAGGCCGCGTGGTCGACCAGGTATTTGACGATCTCGTTGTTGCCGTTGGTTGCCGCGTAGTGCAGCGGCGTCCAGCCGGTCTTGTTGATCTCGACCTCCATCTGGTCGACCATCAGCTTGACCATGTCGAACTCGTTCTGCAGGCTGGCCATCATCAGCGGGGTCTCGCCGGCGGCGTTGGCCTTGTCGAAATCGATGTTCTTGGCGCGGATCAGCACCGCCGCCACCTTCAGCGACTTCTCGCGCAGGGCCACCACCAGCATCGGATTGCCCTTGGCATCGACCAGGTTGGGACCGACCCCGCGCGCCAGCAGTTTCTGTGCGGTATTGGCGTCGTCGAACTCGACCGCCTTGCGCAGGTCGTCCACCGGTGCCGCCCATGCCGCATTGCCCGCCAGCAGGACGGCGGCAGCGGCCAGGCACCGGATGTATTTCATGTTAAGCATGAGCATTCCTGTCTATATGCTTGAAAAGACGGAAGAAGTTTTCCGTGGTTTGTTCCGCCAGTGCTTCCACCGGCATGCCGCGCAGATTGGCGATGAACTCGCCCACATGGCGCACCCAGGCGGGCTGGTTGGTCTTGCCGCGGTACGGCACCGGCGCCAGGTAGGGCGAATCGGTCTCGATCAGCATGCGGTCCAGCGGCACCTTGCGCGCGGTTTCCTGCAACTCCACCGCGTTCTTGAAGGTCACGATGCCGGAGAACGAGACATGGAAGCCCTCGTCCAGCGCTTGCCGCGCGATCTCCCAGGTTTCGGTAAAGCAGTGCATCACGCCGCCGACGGCGCCCGCGTCTTCCTCGCGCATCAGGCGCAGCGTGTCGTCCGCGGAAGAGCGTGTATGGATGATGAGTGGCTTGCCGGTCTGGCGCGCGGCACGGATATGCGTGCGGAAACGCTCGCGCTGCCACTCCATGTCGGCGATGCTGCGGCCGTTGAGACGGTAGTAGTCAAGCCCGGTTTCACCGGTGCCGACCACGCGCGGATGCGCGGAAAGCGCCAGCAGGCGCTCGAGAGTGGGATCTTCGCCCTCTTCGTAGTCGGGATGCACGCCGACCGAGGCATAGAGATGCGGGTGCTGCTCGGCCAGCGCCAGCACCTTCGGGAAATCTTCCAGCGTGACCGAGATGCACAGCGCATGCGTGACCTGGTTGGCCCGCATATTGTCCAGCAGTTCGGGCAGGCGCGCGACCAGGTCGGGGAAATCTAGATGGCAGTGGGAATCGACAAACATGGGGACGGTATCCGGAAATCGGCGCCGCCATTCGGCCTGGGGCGGCGCCACCTGACATTGTATCCGGTCGCATCCCGGCAGCCCGCTGCCGGGCGTCCCGCCTCAGACGGCCAGCGCGATGGCGGCGCTGGCTTGCGCGGGCGTGACCGGCGCGCTCCCCAGCAGCAGGTCGCCGCAGGCGGACTCGCCCGCCGCCCCGGCCGCGCCCGGGGCGGCCAGCGGATCCGCCGGCTGCAGGCGGTGCCGCAGCAGCGCGTGGGCCAGCAGCAGCCGGCGCGCATCGGTGCCTGGCTGGCCGCCTTCCCAGGCCATCAGGATGGCAGCACTGGCGTAATAGAGCGCGCTGGCGGCGCGCCGGGTATCGGCCTCGTGCGCGTCTGCGGCAGCCACCGCCTCGGCCAGCGCGGCGGCGCGCTGCCAGGCCTGCCACAAGGCCTGCCGCAGCGGCGCGGGCATCTCGGCTTGTTCCAGGCGCGCCACCAGCAATGTCTGCAGCGCGCGGTGCGCGCGCTCCTTGCCCACGGCGCGACGGATGGCGTCCAGCGCGTTGATATTGCTGGTGCCCTCCCACAGCACGCCGATATGGGCATCGCGCACCAGCCGCGCGTTGACGAAATCCTCGATATAGCCGTTGCCGCCGCGCACCTCCATCGCGCCGGTGGCCACCGCGATATTGTCGCGGCAGGCGCGCAGCTTGATCAGCGGCGTCAGCAACCGCACCGCCTGGTGCGCGGTGGCGTCGCCCTCGCCGGCACGCCGCATGGCGTCGGCGGTGGCCATGGACATCGACAAGGCGGCTTCGGCAGGCACCATCAGCTTGAGTAGTTGGCGGCGCAGCAGCGGATGCCCGATCACCTCGCGCCCGAACGCGCTGCGGTGCCGCGCCGCCTGCAACGCCTCGTTCAGGCAGCGGCGCATCATGGCGGCGGCGCGCACCGCGTGCGACAGGCGCGACAGGTTGACCTGCTCCATCATCTGCTTGAGGCCCTGGTCGAGCGCGCCGACCGGATAGGCCAGCGCGCCTTCGAGCCTGACCTCGCCGCTGGCCATCGAGCGGGTGCCCAGCTTGTCCTTGAGGCGCACGATGCGATAGGCGTTGCGGCTGCCGTCCTCCAGCCGGCGCGGCAGGGCGAACAGCCCCAGTCCGCGCGTGCCGGCCGGCGCGCCTTCGGGCCGCGCCAGCAGCAGGACCACGTCCGCGTCGGCATGCGAGCAGAACCACTTCTCGCCGTACAGCCGCCAGTGGCCGCCCTCCTCGCGGGCCACCGTCTCGATGGCGCCCACGTCCGAGCCGCCGGCCTTCTCGGTCATGAACTGCGTGCCCTTCCACAGTGCCGCCGGATCGGCCGCCAGCATGCGCGGCAGCAACTGCTGCTGCAGCGCCGGGCTGCCGAACTTGCGGATCAGGTGGACCGAAGTGTCGGTCACGCTGATGGGGCACATCTGGCCGAACTCGGACTGGACGAAGAGGTACTGGAAGGCATACTTCGCCACCGGCGACAGCGGCGCGTCCCAGCCCAGCACGCCGGCGCGGTGGCTCATGGCGTGGAACTGGAAATCGCCGAAGGCGATGTGCTCCATCTCCTGATAGGCCGGGTGGTATTCGATCCAGTCGTGATCCTCGCCCCAGCGCGTGCGCGCGTGCAGTACCGGACCGTGCTTGTCGGCCACGCTGGCCAACGTGTTCAGGCGCCCGCCGGCCAACTGGCCCATGCGCTGGAAATGCGGCAGCAGGTGCCGGTGCTCGGCGCCCGGCAGGTATAGCGCGAGCAGGTCCTGCAGGCCGCGATCGAGCGCCAGGAAATCCAGGCCGGCGCAGTCGGGCGCCAGGTGGCGGGAACTGGTTCCGGCATCGGCCGGGCGCGGACTGGTGAATTCGGCGTAGCGGGCTTGGAACGGCATCGGGGTCTCCGGCAAGAAAAAGGATTCAGGGATCGGCGGGTCCGGCGCGGCGCGCTTCAGATCACGCCGGCGCCGCGCAGGCGCGCAAGCTCGTGCGCGCCCATGCCGAGGCATTCGGCCAGCACCGCGTCGGTGTGCTCGCCGAGCATGGGCGGCCCCACGCGGTGGTCCAGCGGCGTGGCGGAGAAGCGCATCGGACTGGCCACGCTGGGACAGGTGCCGCCGAAAGCCAGCGGCAGGTCCACCCGCACGCCGCGCTCGCGGACCTGCGGGTCATCGTAGGCCTGCGCGAAATCGTTGATCGGCCCGCACGGCACGCCGGCCGCCTCCAGGCGCGCGAGCCAGGCCGCGGTGGTGTCGGTGCGCATGACACCGGCCAGCAGGGGCAGCAGCACCTCGCGGTTGACCAGCCGGCCGCTGACGCGGGCGAAGCGGTCGTCGGCGGCCAGCTCGGGCCTGCCCAGCACCGCGCAGTAGGCGGCGAACTGGCTGTCGTTGCCGACTGCCACGATCAGCTTGCCATCGCTGCTGGAAAAGACCTGGTAAGGCGCCGCGTTGGGATGCGCATTGCCGTAGCGGCGCGGCACCTTGCCGGTCGTCAGGTAGCCCACGGCCTGGTTGCTGCCGAGCGCGAGCGCGCAGTCGAGCAAGGCCATGTCGATATGCTGGCCCAGGCCACCGCGCTCGCGCCACGCCAGCGCTGCCGTGATCGCCAGGCTGGCGTACAGCCCGGTGGCCAAGTCGGCCACCGCCACGCCGAACTTCTGCGGGCCGCCGCCTTCGCAGTGCCCGCAGGCCTCGTCGGGCGCGCCGGTCAGGCTCATCAGCCCGCTCATGCCCTGGAACACGAAGTCGTAGCCCGGACGGTGCCGGTACGGCCCGGTCTGCCCATAGCCGGTGACCGAGCAATAGACCAGCGCGGGGTGGTCCGCGCGCAGGTCTTCGTAGCCCAGCCCGTAGCGGGCCAGCGTGCCCACCTTGTAGTTCTCCACCAGCACGTCGCAGGTGGCCACCAGGCGCCGCACCACGGCCTGGCCCTCCGGGCTGGAAAAATCCACCGTGACCGACTTCTTGCCGCGGTTGGCCGACGCGTAGTACGTGGAATCGCGCCGCTCCTGCCCCGCCCCGGCCGGGATCCACGGCGGCCCCCAGCCGCGCGTTTCGTCGCCCTCGCCGGGCCGCTCCACCTTGATGACCTCGGCGCCGAGGTCGGCCAGGTTCTGGGTGCACCAGGGCCCGGCCAGCACCCTGGTCAGGTCGAGCACGCGGATATGGGATAGCGGCTTGTGCATGCTGGCTTGTCTCCTGTGATTCGCCTCGGATTGCGTTTCTTATTCGGCGCGGATGTGCGCGGTGGCGATGACCTTGCCGTAGCGCGCCGTCTCGTCGCGGATGTACGTGCCGAAGGCCTCGCGGTAGTAGCCCAGCGGTTCGGCGCCGCTGCGCAGCAGGGTCTGCCGCACGGCAGGGTCGGCCATGATGGCTTCGATCTCGCCGGCCAGCGTCTGGACCACGGCGGGCGGCGTGGCGGCCGGCGCCACCAGCCCCACCCAGGCCGACATCTCGATGCCGCCATAGCCCAGCTCGGCGGTGGTCGGCACGTCGGGCAGCACGGCGGAGCGGCTGGCATTCATCACGGCAAGCGCACGCAGCTTGCCGGCGGCGATCTGCGGCAAGCCGGTAAAGGCCGGTTCGAAGGTCATCGACACTTCGCCGGCCATGACCGCGGCCTTGGCGGGCGCGCTGCCCTTGTACGGCACGTGGAGCAGGTCGATGCCGGTGCGCGCCTTGAGCATCTCGCCGGCCAGGTGCGCGCTCGAGCCGTTGCCGTACGAGGCGTAGCTCAGGCTGCCCGGCCTGGCCCGCGACAGCTGCACGACCTCGCCGACGGTCCTGGCCGCCACGCCGGGATTCACCACGATCACGCTCGGTGCGCTGGCGACCAGGGCGATCGGGGCGAAGCTCTTGAGCGGATCGTAGGGCAGCCTGGGATAGAGCCAGGGGTTGATGGTCAGCGTGGTATTGGTGGCCGCCAGCAGCGTGTAGCCGTCCGGGCTGGCGCCGGCCACCACTTCGGCGCCGACGATGGTGGCCGCGCCGGGACGGTTCTCCACCACCACCGGGCGGCCCAGGCGCACGCCGAGCCGCTGCGCGATCACGCGCGCCACCACGTCGGTCATGCCGCCTGGCGCGTAGGGCACGACGATGCGGATGGGCTGGCTCGGATATGGCTGAGCCTGGGCCCTGGCGGCGGCGCTGGCGACCAGCAGGGGGACGGAAAGCAGAACGGCAAAGATCTTCAGCTTCATGGCGGTCTCCTCGGTTCTTTTTTTGTGCCATGCGCCGCGAGTGCCGCGGGGGACGGCTGCGGCGGCCAGGCTGAAAATCATTCTCGGCGTCGCGAGTTATCTAGTCCAATATCGTTTTTTGCGCTATTTATATTGATATTGAATCAATCTACCGGGCACCCATGGACCTCAGGCAGCTGCGTTACTTCGTTGCGGTCGCGGAAGAACTGCACTTCGGACGGGCGGCGGAACGCCTTTCGATCTCGCAGCCGCCGCTGAGCTTCAATATCCGGCAGTTGGAAACATCACTGGGTTTCGAGTTGCTGCGACGCAGCACACGGGAGGTGGCGCTGACCCCGGCGGGCAAGGTCATGTACCAGGAGGCGCTCAAGATCCTGGCCCTGGCGCGCGATGCGCAGGGCCTGGCGGGCCGGGCCGCCAAGGGCGAGACCGGCACGGTGCACGTGGGCCTCGTGGGTTCCGCCCTGCTGACCCGGCTGGCCGCCGCAATGCGCGCGTTTGCCACGGCGCGGCCCGGGGTCGAGGTGGTAGTGCACGAGCTGAACAGCTTCGAGCAGATCGACGTGCTGCAGCGAGGGCAGATCGATATCGCCATCGCCCATCCGCGCGTCATTCCGGCCGGACTGTCGGCACGGGTGCTGCACACCGAACGCTTTATCTGCCTGCTGCCCTCGCGCCATGTACTGGCCGGGCATGCAGCGGTCGACCTGAGGCAATTGCGACAGGAAGACTTCATCCTGTTCCCGCGCCATTTCGCCCCGGAGTATTACGACAAGATCGTTGCGCTGTGCATGCGCGCGGGATTCACGCCATGCATCCGGCACGAGGTGCGCCATATGCTGACGATCGCCACGCTGGTGGCGCAGAACTTCGGTGTTTCGCTGGTGCCGGAATCCGTGCAGCTGATGCAGCTGCCCAACCTGGCCTGCCGGCCGCTGGCGAAGGAGGGGCGGCGCTCCGAGCTGCACGGCATCTGGCGCGACGACGAACAGGCCCCCGCCGTGCTGGGCTTGCTCGCGGCGCTCGAGTCCGGCGCGCCGGGCGGCGCGGCATCCGGTGCCGCCGGAGCGGAAGCAGCGGAAGGAGCCGAAAGCGCGAAAAGCGCGGCCGATGCGCGCGCGAGGCGAGGCGGCAAGCGCTCCGCCTCGCGCCTTGCCTAGGCTGCCGGCTTGGTCAGGTGCCGGCCCAGGATGACCAGGTCGCGCTCCACGCCGTCGAGCACGGCCACGCGCGGCAGGTTGCCCCAGCGTTCGAAACCCAGCGAGGCGAACAGGCCCAGGCTGGGCTCGTTGTGGCCGAAGATGAAGCCGAGCAAGGTGTGCACGCCGATCTGCGGGGCATGGCCGATGGCCTTCTCCAGCAGGTGCCGGCCCAGGCCCTGTCCGCGCCGGTCGGCATCCAGGTAGATGGAAACCTCGGCGGTGGCGCCGTAGGCCGGGCGGCCGTAGAAATCGGAGAAGCTGAGCCAGCCGGCCATGCGCCCTGCGCTGTCCTGCGCAACCCACAGCGGGCGGCGCTCGGGCGGATGGGCATCGAACCAGTCCTGGCGCGATGCCACCGTGACCGGCTCGGTGTCGGCCGTGACCATGCGCGAGGCGACCGTGCTGTTGTAGATGGCCACGATGCCGGGCAGGTCCTGCGGCTCCGCGTTTCGAATCGTGAAAGCGATATTACTCATGCTCGTTGCTCTTGCTTCTTCTTTAACGTCTTGAAATCAATGCCATGGACGCGAAAGCCAATGTTTCACCTGACATGCCGGCGCGGTCGCCTACAGCGTCTGCGTGGGCCGGCCGGACTCCATGGCCTTGCCCAGGATCTCTTCCACCGCGCGGCGCAGGTTGCGGCCGTTGTCGTCGTCCGGCAGGTGGATGCCGATACCGGGCGTCTTGTTGGGCGTGCCCACCGGCGTGATCCAGGCCACCTGGCCCGCGATCTGGTATTTCTGCGGCCGGTCCAGCAGTGACAGTACGAGGAATACCTGCTCGCCGAGCCGGAACGGCCGGTTGCTCGGCACGAAGACGCCGCCGCGCTGCAGGAACGGCATATAGGCGGCGTAGAGCCCCGCCTGGTCCTTGATGGAGAGCGAAAGCACGTTCGGCCGCGACGCCGCGCCCGGCGCGGCGCCCGGCACCGTCGGCGCGCCTATCGCGCCTATCGCGCCGGCCGGCGCCGCGCCCAAGCCTGCGGCGCCGGGAGCGCCTTGGCCCCGGTCCCCTGCTGCTGCTGTGTTCATGACTGACCCCTTGTTGCGAACCGCGGCCTTTTGGCCTTATTGGAATGACTGACCTGGACAACTACAGCAAGACAACGACAGCGAGACAACTGCAGCGCGACAATTGCAGCGACACGACTACGCCGATACGACTGCCGAAACAGCTACCGAAACAAGCTACCGAAACAACTGCCGGTACTCGAGAAACACCGCCTCCATCACCAGCCGCGCGGCGAGCGGATGATTCTCGCTGCGGCGGTGGTTCGCCAGCCGTGCCAGGAAGGCCTGCAGGCGATGCGCATCGGTGGCTTGCGCGCAGCGCGCGACCGCAGCCTGCTCGCGCGGGAAATAGCGCGGCGCCTGTGCCGCCGCCAGGCATGCTGACAGCAGATCGTACGTCCAGCGCTGCAAGATGCCAAGCACCGCGGGCACTGGCATCTTCTGCAGGTGCTCGGCCGCGCCCAGCACATCGAACCCGGCGCCCCCGCCGAGCTGCGCCACCAGCCAGCGCTGCAGCGGCTGTTCCTCGGCCTCGGCGGCGTGCAGCGCGGTCAGCGGCGAGCCGCCGGCCAGCGCGAGTTGGGCCTCGGCGTCGCCCACGCCCTGCCCGCGCAGCCAGGACAAGGCCTCGGCCGGCGTCGGCCGTTGCACCGAGAACTGGCGGCAGCGCGACAGGATGGTGGGCAACACGCGGTCCAGCCGGTCGGTGACCAGCAGGAACACGGTCGACGGCGGCGGTTCTTCCAGCGTTTTCAGCAAGGCGTTGGCGCCTTCGTTCTGCAGGGCATCGAGCGGATACACCACCACCAGCCGCAGGCCGGCGCGGTGGGTGCCAATGCCCACGGTATCGATCAGGGCGCGCACCTGCTCCATGCGGATGACCTTGCTTGGCGCCTTCTTCTTGCCGCTGTCGTCCGTTTCCGCTTCGCCCGCGGCTTCCATGGCCTCGGGGCGCACCACGGTGAAATCCGGGTGGTTGCCCTGGCTGAACCAGTGGCAGGCCGCGCAGCTGCCGCACGGCTGGCCGTCGGCGCGCGGCGTGTCGCACAGCAGCCCCTGGGCGAAATGCAGCGCCAGGTCGCGCTTGCCGATGCCTTGCTGGCCGTGGATGAGCAGCGCATGCGGGAGCCGCTCGCGCAAGCCGGTCAGCCGTTGCCAGTCTTCTGTCTGCCAGGGATAAAGCATGCGAATCAGGGAGTTAGGTGAAGGACTTCATCAGCTTCTTGCGATATCAGCAAGGCATGATAGTGCCACTGAATCAAAGCGTTGCGAGAATGTTTTCAAGTTCCGCCTGAATCTCGGCAATGGTCCGCGTGGCGTCGATCACGCGGAAACGCTGCGGCGCTTCCGCCGCTCGCCGCAGGTATTCCTGGCGTGTGCGCTCGAAGAAGGCGCGCGACTCGGCCTCGAACTTGTCGGGTTCGCGGGCGCCGGCCAGGCGTGCGCTGGCAGTTTCCAGCGGCACGTCGAACAGCAGGGTCAGGTCGGGCTGCAGGCCGTCCTGCACCCAGGTCTCGAGGACCTCGAGGCGGGCACGCGGCAGGCCCCTGCCCCCGCCCTGATAGGCGAAGGTGGCGTCGGTGAAGCGGTCGGAGACGACCCAGTCGCCACGCGCCAGCGCAGGTTCGATGATTTCCGCGATGTGCTCGCGGCGCGAGGCAAACATCAGCAGGGCCTCGGTTTCCAGGTGCATCTTGCGGTGCAGGAGGATCTGCCGCAGGTCCTCGCCCAGTGGCGTGCCGCCGGGCTCGCGCGTGGTGACCACGGCTGCGCCGCCGGCCAGGCGCGCGCGCAGGCGCTCGGCCACCCACTCAATGTGGGTGCTCTTGCCGGCACCGTCGATGCCTTCGAATGTGATGAATTTTCCGCGCATGGGGAGAGACTTATTTGCCGCGCTGGTACTTGTCGACCGCGCGGTTGTGTTCGGGAAGCGAGTTGGAGAAATGGCTGCTGCCGTCGCCGCGCGCCACGAAATACAGCGCATCGGACGGCGCCGGCGCGGTGGCGGCGGCCAGCGAAGCCAGCCCGGGCAAGGCGATCGGGGTGGGCGRCAGGCCGGTACGCGTGTAGGTATTGTACGGGGTGTCGGTCTGCAGATCGCGCTTGCGGATATTGCCGTCGAAGGCTTCGCCCATGCCGTAGATCACGGTGGGATCGGTCTGCAGCATCATGCCCTTCCTGAGGCGGTTGACGAACACGGCGGCGATCATGGCGCGCTCGCCGGGCTGGCCGGTTTCCTTCTCCACGATGGAGGCCATGACCAGGGCCTCGTATGGCGTCTTGTACGGCAGGTCCGGCGCACGGGCGTTCCAGGCATCGGTCAGGCGCCGCTGCATGGCGCGGTAGGCGTGGCGATACAGTTCCAGGTCGCTGCTGCCGCGGGCGAACAGATAGGTATCCGGGAAGAACATGCCTTCCGGCGCCGGCTCAGGCGCGCCAATGGCCTTCATCAGCTCGGCGTCGGACAGGCCGCGACTGTCGTGCCTGAGCGCCGCGTGGGCATCCACGGCGGCACGCATCTTGCGGAATTCCCACCCTTCGATCACGGTCAGCACATAGTGCGTGACCTCGCCGCGGGCGATCTTGCCGATCATCGACAGCGGCGTGGCGCCGGTCTCGAACTCGTAGCCACCGGCCTTGAGATCCCCGCCGTGTCCGCTCAGCCGCACCAGCAGGGCAAACAGGCGCGGATCCACCGGCACGCCGCCGCGCTGGATCTGGCGGCCCACGCTGGCCACGCTGGAATTGGGCTTGATCACCACCTCGACCGGCGAGGCCGGCAGGTCGAGCGGGCGGTTGGCCCACCAGGCCAAGGCGCCCGCGGCGGCAATCGCAAACACCACGGCGACCATCAGCAGTCGCAGGAAAATACGTTTCATGTAGGGATGGAAATAGCGGCGCCCCGTGCGCCCGCGCGCGCCGCGGCAACAACGGCGGCCCGCGGCAAGGACGGCGGGCGCGCCGGCCGAAATGGCGACAGGCCCATATAATACCGGGAGCCTTGCGCCACCACGAGCGTGCGCAGCATGTCGCACCCGTCATCCGGCGCGCCCGCGCGCCACTTGCCCAGCCTAACCGGCCCATACCTGCCATGAATTCCCCTGCCCCAGACCTTGCTACCCAGTTCGAAGCCGTGCGCCAGGGCGGTGTTGTCTGCCGACCCGCACAACTGGGCCTGATCCGGGTTGCCGGCGACGACGCCGGCAGTTTCCTGCATACCCAGCTGACCAACGCCATCGACGACCTGGCCACCGGCACCGCGCGCCTGGCCGGCTATTGCTCGCCGAAGGGCCGCCTGCTCGCCAGCTTCCTGGTCTGGCGCGACGAGCAAGGCATCGTCCTGCAGTTGTCGGCTGACATCCAGGCCGCCATCCAGAAGCGCCTGGGCATGTTCGTGCTGCGTGCCAAGGCGCGCCTGACCGACCTGACCCCGGCGCTGGCAGTGATCGGCGTGGCCGGCCCCGGCGCGGCCGCCGCGCTGCAGGGCGCCGGACTGCCCGCCCCGGCCGCGCCCTGGCAGACCGCCGCGGCGGCCGGCGCCACCGTGATCCGCCTGCCGGATGCTGCCGGCCTGCCGCGCTGGCAGATCGCCTTGCCGGCCGAACAGGCGCCGCAGATGCAGGCCGCGCTGTCGGCCACCCTGCAGCCGGCGGATGCTGCCGTGTGGGACTGGCTGGACGTGCAGTCGGGCGTGCCGCGCATCGCCGCCGCCACGCAGGAACAGTTCGTCCCGCAGATGATCAACCTGGAACTGGTGGGCGGCGTCAGCTTCCGCAAGGGCTGCTACCCCGGCCAGGAGATCGTCGCGCGCAGCCAGTACCGCGGCACGCTCAAGCGCCGCATGTGGCTGATCCACGGCGAAGGCGAAGTGCCGGCCGCGGCCACCGAGATCTTCCGCCCCGAAGACCCCGGCCAGCCCTGCGGCATGGTGGTGAATGCAGCCGCCGCGCCGCAAGGCGGCTGGGACGGACTCGCCGAGCTGAAGATCGATGCCGCCGGCGGGGCCTTGCACCTGGGCAGCGCCACGGGCAGCCCGGTGCGGCCGGGCGAGTTGCCCTACGCGGTACCATTCGGCGAAGCGGCCTGAGCATCCGCCGGCGCGAGCGAGAGGCAGTCATGAGCGATCACCTTTACGTCTATTTCCGGGTGCCGGAAACCCTGGCCGAGCAAGCGCTGCCGCACTGGCACCGCTGGATGGAGACCGTTGCCGAGGCGGGCGGAATTGGTGGTACGCTCTTACGCAGGCCCGAGACGCGCGACGGCATGCAGACCTGGATGGAAGCCTATGCCGACGTGCCGCCCGCCTTCGACATCCTGCTCGACGGGCTGTGGCGGCAGAGCGGCCTGCAGCGCTTCGTCAGCGGCGAGCGGCAGGTCGAGCGGTTTGTCGACCTGGACCAGCTCTGAGCCGGCCTCGCCGCGCGGCGCAGCGCAAACCGGATACGCAGTGGACGTGCGGCGCACCTGCAGCGCGCGCGCCATGGATATTGTGATCGCAGTGAATGCAGCAAATGCAGTAAAGGAAGCACTATGTGCCTGATTCTGGTGGCCTGGCAATCCCACCCCGACTATGCCCTGGTGGTGGCCGGCAACCGCGACGAGTTCTACGCCCGCCCCGCGGCGCCGGTGCACTGGTGGGAAGATGCCCCGCAGGTGCTGGCGGGTCGCGACCTGGCTGAGGTGATCGGCGAGCCGGGCACGTGGATGGGGCTGGCCGGCGACGGCCGTTTCGCGGCCCTGACCAACTACCGCGCGCCGTCCGAGAAGCGCACCGAGGCCCGCTCGCGCGGCGAACTGGTGGCCGGATTCCTGCGCGGCGAGGACGATCCCCATAGCTACCTGTCCGGGCTGAAGCCGCGCGCCGGCGCGTACAACGGCTTCAACCTGCTGGCGAGCGACCTGCGCGAGCTCTGGTGGTACAGCAACCGCGGCACGGCGCCCTATCCGCAACGGCTGAAGGCGGGCCTGTACGGCTTGTCCAACGCCTTGCTGGACACCCCCTGGCCCAAGGTGGTCAGCCGAGTCGGCGCGCTGGCGGAAACGCTGGCGGCCGATACCGGCCAGATCGGCGCCAGCGCCGATCCCTACTTCGACCTGCTGGCCGACACGCGCCAGGCGCTGGATTTCGAACTCCCCCGTACCGGGGTGACGCCGGAATGGGAAAAGGTGCTCTCGTCGGCGTTTATCCGCTCGCCCAGCTACGGCACGCGCGCCAGCACTGTGCTGCGGGTGCGCCACGACGGCCGCTTCGAGCTCAACGAACGTAGCTTCGATGCCAGCGGCCGCACTGGCGAAGTCTCTTACCGCGGCCACCTGCGCGTGGCGCGCGACGCGGGCCAGGTACCCGCGCCCTGAGACGCGAGCGCCGGCCTGCGGCGCCACTCCCTGCCTGCCGGCCGGCGCCGGAACCCTCAGTACTGCCGCGCCTGCAGTGCCAGCGGCCGCAGCGCAGCGTCGAGCGCGCGGATCGCGCCGGGGTCGTTGCGCACGGCCAGCAGCCACGCATCGTCGAAGCCCCCGATCTCCAGCAGTTGCATGCCGTGCGGCGCCAGCTCGCGGTTGACATGGCTCAGGTAGAGGGCCGCGGGCTCCATATCGAAATCATTGTCGTCGCCACCGAGCGGAATGCCGTCTTCGTCGTAGAGATCGTCGACATCGATGGCGCGCACGCCGGCAGCGCGCAGCACCGCGAGCGCGGCCACGACCTGGGCGCCATGCGTGCTGAACTCGCGCCAGTCCACCTGCGCCAGGCAATGTCCCGCCAGCCAGGGATGGAGCCAGGCTGACAACAGGGCCTCGCCGGCCGGCGGATCGCCGACTGGCGCCGCGGCGGATTCGAGGGCGGGAATGGCATCGGCGAGGGCCTGGAGCAGGCGGGAACGGTTCTCTGGCATGGCGTGGACGGAAGCGGGCGCCACCGCAAGGCGGGCGGCAAGAAATCAAAGACCGCGATGATACCGCCCCGCGCGCCGCCGCTTCGTAGCTGGTACCAGGTACTAGGCGCCAGCAACGGCCGCTGGCGCGGACGGCGCGCGGGCACCGACCATCCAGCAGGCAGCGGTAAAGCGGACTTCGGCGCCATGCACATAAGGCGCGAAGGCGGCGCGGACGGTTTCGATGACCTGCGTGCGGGTGCGTTGGTCCGCCTCTTGCAGGATCAGGCCAACGGGACCGAGCCGGGTCAGGTAGCCGACCAGCTCGTTCTCGGGCAGGGTGCAGGCCACATCGATCGGACGGACATCGATCCCGGCCCAGCCGCTCTGCGCCAGGATGGCGCAGATCCGGTGCTGGTCGGCGAAGGCGAACTGTCCCGGCGCGCCCGGCCGGCGGGCGGGAAGGTTCGGCAAAAGCGGTGCCGCGGCGCGCTCGGCCGTCGTCATGAACGGATTCTCCGCGGCGCTCCGCCAGGCGACGAACCGCAGCCCGGCGTCGTCCCGCGCGGCTCGCCGCAGGTTGGCAAAGGCCCGGACCGCGTCATCGAAGAACATGACGCCGAAGCGCGAAATGATCATGTCGAAGCTTGCCGGCTCGAAGGCGTGGACCTGCGCGTTGGCGCAGATGAAGCTTGCCGGCATGCCTTCCCGTGCGGCGCGGGCCCGCGCGGCGGCGATCATCGGCTGCGAAATGTCGATGCCGGTGCAGCGGGCCGTTGCGCCGCGCAGCCGCGCAACGGCGAGCGTCGTGCTGCCCGTGCCGCAGCCCACGTCGAGCACCCGGCCTGCGGTTCCGGCCGAGGCGGCTTCTTCGACGAGCAGGTCTTCGAACGGCCTGAACATAGCGTCCAGCGATGCCTGCGCCTCGACCCAGGCGCGCCCGGCGTGACCGTTCCAGAGCCTTCCCTGCTCATCATCAGCCTGCTGCATGACTTCCATGATCATCCCCCCTTTGCTTGCCTTCAAGTAGCGGAGGTTGCACTATACAAATTCAAGTCGACTTGAGGTCAAGAGGGTGAAAGATCCGGACATGAACCTGGACATAGCCGAGGTGGCGCAGCGATCCGGCGTGCCGGCCTCGACGCTGCGGTTCTATGAGGAGAAGGGGCTGATCGCCTCGATCGGCAGGCGCGGCCTGCGCCGCCTGTTCGGTCCCGGCGTGCTGGAGCGGCTGGCGCTGATCGCGCTGGGGCGCGCCGCCGGCTTTTCGCTGGACGAGATCGCGCTCATGTTCGCGCCGGACGGGCGCCCGCGCATCGACCGGCAGATGCTCGCGGCCAAGGCGGAGGAACTGGACAAGACGATCCGCAACCTGAGCGCCCTGCGCGACGGCCTGCGGCACGCCGCCGCCTGCCCCGAGCCGAGTCACCTGGAATGCCCTACCTTCCGCCGCATCCTGCGGGCTGCCGCGTCCGGCGCCATCGGAGCCCGGAGAAAGACGACCCCGCGGGCCGGTTCACCGGGCGGTCCGGTACGCCAGGCTAAGCGGCTTGGGCCAGCCTGACCGGCAGCGCCTCGCGCACCGCCTCGGCGACGATGCCCGCCAGCCGTGCGGCCGGCGCATCCAGTTCGTCATCCTTGCGGTAGAGCGCCAGCGCCAGCGCAGGCAGCCGCGGCAGCCCGCCCTCGCCCGCATCCCAGGCCCGGACCGATGACGGCAGGCCCATCGCCGTGCGGATCGTCAGGCCCAGCCCCGCGGCCGTGCCGGCCCACAGGCCGCCCAGGCCCGGGCTGGTGAAGGCCACGCGCCAGGCAATGCCGGCGCGATCGAGCGCGGCGGTGCCGGCCGAGCGAAAACGGCATGGCGGCTCGAACGCGACCAGCGGCAGCGGTTCGCCCTCGTGCCACGGCACGTGCGCGGCGGCGGGGCCAATCCAGCACATCGGCAACTCCGCCACGCGCTCCATATGCGGCATGCGCACGCCATCGTCCCACGCCAGCGCCATGTCCAGCCGGCCGGCGGCAACGCCGTCCAGCAGCTCGGCATTGCGCGCCACGCGCGCTTCGATGCGCACCTTCGGATGCGCGCGTGCAAAGCGGCCCAGCACCTCCGGCAGCAGCATCTCGCCGAAATCCTGCTGCAAGCCGAAGCGCACCCAGCCTTCGAGCGCCACGCCATGCACCGCGGAGGCGGCTTCGTCATTGAGCTCCAGCAGCCTGCGCGCATAGGCCAGCATGGTTTCGCCGGCCTCGGTCAGGGCCAGGCCGCGCCCGGCCTTGCGGAAGATCGCCGTGCCTGCCTGCTCCTCCAGCTTCTTGAGCTGCGCACTGACCGCCGAGGTGGAGCGGCCGAGCCGGTCGGCGGCCCGCGCGAAGCTGCCAAGTTCCATCCCCGCCACGAAGCTGCGCAGCACGTCGAGGTCGAAATTCACCGAAGCCATGTAAATCGTCCTGATATTTGGGATGTTCAGTAAAAAATTATCTGATATTCGGGATTATTTTCGACTGAGAGAATCGGGGCGTCAAGGCCATTCGTGCCGCTTCTTCCCAGGGGATTCCATGTCGCGCGCTTCATCTCCAGCCACTTTGCCCGCCGCCGCCCGGCCTGCGAGCCTGCCAGGTTCCCCACGCCACCAGCCCGGCCACCGCTGGAAAGTGCTGGCCACCGGCGTGGCGGCCAATGCCAGCTTTGCCGCCGCGTTTGCCGGCATCCCGACCACGGCCGTGCTGATGCGCAGCGGCTACCGGCTGGACGACGGCGAACTGGGCTTCTGCCTCGGCATGATGGGACTCGGCATCGCCCTGAGCGAGGTGCCTTGGGGCCTGCTGACCGACCGCTGGGGCGACCGGCGCGTGCTGCTGACCGGCCTGCTGGCCACCGCGCTGTGGCTGGGGCTGATGGCAGCGTCGATGGCGCCGGCGGCAAGCCATGTGCCGGGCCACGCGCTGCTGGCGCTGGGCTTGCTGGTGCTCGGCCTGCTGGGCGGCAGCGTCAACGGCTCCAGCGGCCGCGCGGTGATGGCATGGTTCCGCGAAGGCGAACGCGGCCTGGCCATGAGCATCCGCCAGACCGCGGTGCCGGCCGGCGGCGGCCTGGGCGCGCTGGCCTTGCCGTTGCTGGCGCAGGCCCTGGGCTTCGCCGCGGTCTACGGTGCGCTCGCCGTGCTTTGCGCGGTGACCGCGGTGTTTGCCTGGTGCTGGGTCCACGAGCCGCCGTCCGCGCAGCCGGCCAGCGGCCCGTCGCTTGTTGCCGGCCCGGGACGCGGCCCGCTGCGCGATGCGCGGGTCTGGCGGCTGGTGGGCGGCATGGGGCTGATGTGCGCGCCGCAGGTGGCCGTGCTGACGTTCGCCACGGTGTTCCTGCACGACTTCGGCCGCATCGGCGTCGCCGCCGCCGGCATGACGGTGGCCGCGGTGCAGACCGGCGCCGCCGTGATGCGTGTGTGGAGCGGCCGCTGGACCGACCGCCGCGGCAATCGGCGCGGCTATATGCGCGGTTGCAGCCTGGTGACCCTGTTCGTCTTTGCCGCGCTGGCCGCCCTGACCTGGCTCAGTGCCGCCGCGCCGGGCTGGCGCGCCCTGCTGCTGCCGGCGCTGATGGCCTGCCTGGTGCTGGGCGGCATCTGCGCCTCGGCCTGGCACGGCGTGGCCTTTACCGAGCTGGCCACCATCGCAGGCGCGGCGCGCGCCGGCACCGCGCTCGGACTGGGCAATACCTTTGCCTTTTCCGGTTTCTTCCTGGTACCGCTGGCGATCCCGGGGATGGCCGCCGGCTTTGGCTGGCCTGGTGTCTGGCTGGCGGCGAGCGCCTGCGCGCTGCTCGCCCGGCCGCTCTTCCCGCGCGCGTAACGCCGCTCAGCGCAGCGACTTGCGCATCTCCACGTGGGGAATGCCGACTTCGTCGAACGGCTCCCCGACCTGCTCGAAGCCCACGCGCGCATAGAACGGCGCCGCGTGGCTCTGGGCGCTGAGCACCAGTTCGGGATAGCCAAGCTCGACAGCCTTGGCCATCAGCGCCTCCAGCACCTTGGCGCCAACGCCGGTGCCGCGCGCCGCCTTGAGCACGGCCATGCGCCCGATATGGCCATCGGGCAGCAGCCGGCCGGTGGCCAGGGCACTGCCGTCCCCGGCCAGCGCCAGCGCATGCCAGCTCACGTCGTCCCATTCATCCCACTCGAGTTCCACCGGCACGCCCTGCTCTTCGACGAACACGGCGTAACGGATGGCGCGCGCGGTTTCGCGCACTTCGGACCAGGGAGCGAGGCGGATGGAAGTGGTCATGGTGTATCTGCTGCAGCAAAGGTGAGAGGCCGGCGGCAGGCAGGCCTGCCCGGGCGGCCGTCATGATACTACCCACGCGCGCAGACGGCTGGCGCGGCCGCCGCGCGGCCATTTCGGCGCACCCGGCGCGCCCGTCACGCAGCCGCGCTAGGGGTAATTCCCGATCGGCATTTCCGCGTCTAAATTTGTATGATGACCATATTACCTAATCACTTGAGACCGCCGTGTTCCAGAAAGTCCCGGCCCGCGCCCTGACCGATACCGTTGCCGAGCAGTTGCTCGAGAAGATCAATGGCGGTGCGTTCGCGCGCGGCGACAAGCTGCCTACCGAGGCCGTGTTGTCCGAGGAATTCGGCGTCAGCCGCACCGTGATCCGCGAGGCCATTGCCCGGCTGCGCCACGAAGGCGTGGTGGAATCGCGCCAGGGCAGCGGCGTATTCGTCACCGAGCAGGCGGGCATCCAGCCCCTGCGCATCGACTACACCGACATCGACACGCTGGAATCCGTGCTGCAGATCGTCGAGCTGCGGCGCGCGATCGAGGCCGAGGTAGCGGCGCAGGCCGCGCGCGGCCGCACCGATGCCAGCATGATGTCCATCGACGCCGCGCTGGCACGCATCGATGCCGAGGAAGCCGCCGGCGGCGACGGCGTGGCTGCGGACGTGGCCTTCCACCGCGCCATTGCCGAGGCCACCGGCAACCCTTATTTCCTCAAGACGCTGGCCTTCCTCAGCCAGTACCTGGAAACCGCCACGCGCGTGACCCGGACCAACGAAGCACGCCGCGCGGACTTCTCGCGGCAGGTGCGCGAGGAGCACCAGTCCATCGTCGCGGCAATCCGCGCCGGCGACGCGCTGGCCGCCCGCAACGCGGCCCAGACCCATATGTACAACGCGGCCCGGCGCCTGTCGCAAGGCAGCCAGCCGGACACCGGGGCCGACCTCGGTGGTGCCGCCCCGCGTGGTCCGTCCAACTGACCGCCGCCCTTTTCGCAGGAGTTCCCTCATGAGTAAATCGATTGGCGTCATCGGCCTTGGCGCGATGGGCAATGGCGTGGCGCATAGCCTGCTGCGCGCCGGCTTCAAGGTGCACGCCTGCGACCTGCGGCCCGAAGTGCTGCAGCGCTTTGCCGACGCCGGTGGCACGCCCTGCGCGAGCCCGCTTGAGCTCGGCCGCCAGTGCGATGTGGTGGTGACGCTGGTGGTCAACGCCGCGCAGACCGAAGCCGTGCTGTTCGGCGAGAACGGCGCGGCGGGCGCGATGCGCCCCGGCACGCTGGTGATCGCCAGCGCCACCGTGCCGCCGAGCTTTGCCGAAGCACTGGGCAAGCGCCTGGGCGAGGCCGGCATCCTGCTGCTGGACGCGCCGGTCTCCGGCGGCGCCGCCCGTGCCGCCAGCGGCGAGATGACCATGATGACCTCCGGCCCCGCCGAAGCCTACGCGCTCGCCGAAGACGTGCTGGCCGCCATGGCCGGCAAGGTCTACCGCCTGGGCAACGCGCACGGCGCGGGGTCCAAGGTCAAGATCATCAACCAGTTGCTGGCCGGCGTGCATATCGCCGCGGCCGCCGAGGCCATGGCGCTGGGCCTGCGCGAAGGCGTGGACGCCGACGCCCTGTACGAAGTCATCACCAACAGCGCGGGCAACTCGTGGATGTTCGAGAACCGCGTGCCGCACATCCTGGCCGGCGACTACACGCCGCTGTCGGCGGTAGACATCTTCGTCAAGGATCTCGGCCTCGTGCTCGACACCGCGCGCGCCAGCAAATTCCCGCTGCCGCTGTCGGCCGCGGCGCACCAGATGTTCATGATGGCCTCCAGTGCCGGGCATGGCGGCGAAGACGATTCCGCCGTGATCAAGGTGTTCCCCGGCATCGAGCTGCCGCCGGCCAAAGCCAGCTGAGGCCAGCTGAGGCCAACTGAGGCCAGCTGAGGCCATCTAAGGCCAGGCCAGACAGGTCCGCGCGCGGCCAGACGAAAGCCCGCGCGAGACGCCATGCAAGAGCGAACGAGACAAACGAGATGACCACGCCCAATCCGCCGCGCGCCCTGCTCGGCTGCATCGCCGACGATTTCACCGGCGCCACCGACCTCGCCAACACGCTGGTGCGCAATGGCATGCGTACCGTGCAGACCATCGGCGTGCCCGCCGGCGGCGCCACGCTGCCCGGCGTGGAACAGGCCGACGCGCTGGTGGTGGCACTGAAGTCGCGCACCATTCCCGCCGCCGACGCCGTCGCGCAATCGCTGGACGCGCTGCGCTGGCTGCAGGCCCAGGGCTGCCGCCAGTTCTTCTTCAAGTACTGCTCCACCTTCGACTCCACCGACGCGGGCAATATCGGCCCGGTGGCGCAGGCGCTGCTGGCCGCGCTGGGCAGCGATTTCACCATCGCCTGCCCGGCCTTCCCGGAAAACGGCCGCACCATCTTCCGCGGCCACCTGTTCGTGGGCGACGCGCTGCTCAATGAATCCGGCATGGAAAACCACCCGCTCACGCCGATGCACGACGCCAGCCTGGTGCGCGTGCTGCAGCGCCAGAGCGAGGGCAAGGTGGGCCTGCTGCGCTACGACACCGTGGCGCGCGGCAGCGACGCCACCGGGCAAGCCATCGCCGCGCTGCGCGGCGATGGCGTGCGCATGGCCATCGCCGATGCGCTCAGCGATGCCGACCTGCATACGCTTGGCGAGGCCTGTGCCGGGCTGCCGCTGCTCACCGGCGGCTCCGGCCTGGCGCTCGGGCTGCCGGCCAACTTCCGCCGCGCCGGCCTGTTGCCCGAACGCGCCGACGCCGACCAGGTCGCGCCGGTCGACGGCCCGGCCCTGGTGCTGGCCGGCAGCGCGTCGAAGGCGACCAACGGCCAGGTGGCGCAGTGGCTGGCGCAGAACCGCCCCGCCCTGCGCCTCGATCCGCTGGCGCTGGCCGAAGGCGCGCCGCTGGTCGACGAGGCGCTGGCACTGATCGCCGCCCACCGCGAGCCGGTACTGGTCTACGCCACCACCACGCCCGAACAGGTCAAGGCCGCGCAGGCGGCGCTGGGCGTGGAACGTGCCGGACACCTGGTCGAGCAGGCCCTGGCCGCCATCGCCGCGCAGGCGAAGGCGCGCGGCACGCGCCGCTTCGTGGTGGCGGGAGGCGAGACCTCCGGCGCCGTGGTGCAGGCACTCGGCGTGCAGGCGTTGCGCATCGGCGCGCAGATCGCGCCGGGCGTGCCGGCCACCGTCACGCTCGAAGCGCAGCCGCTGGCGCTGGCGCTCAAGTCCGGCAACTTCGGCGGCGTGGATTTCTTCGACGAAGCGCTGCGCCAGCTGGGAGGCCAGGCATGAGCAAGGAAGCCGGCCTGCGCGAGGAGATCTGCCGCATCGGCGCAAGCCTCTACCAGCGCGGCTACACGGTGGGCAGCGCCGGCAATATCAGCGCCCGGCTCGACGACGGCTGGCTGATCACGCCGACCGACGCCTGCCTCGGCATGCTGGACCCGGCCGCCATCGCCAAGGTGGACAGCGCCGGGGCCTGGGTGGCGGGCGACAAGCCCTCCAAGACGCTGACCCTGCACCGTGCCATCTACGACAACAACCCGCAGGCCAACGGCGTGGTCCACACGCATTCCACCCACCTGGTGGCGCTGAGCCTGGCGGGCGCCTGGCAGCCGGACGACGTGCTGCCGCCGATCACGCCTTACTACGTGATGAAAGTCGGGCATATCCCGCTGATTCCGTATCACCGCCCGGGCGATCCGGCCGTCGCCGCGCGCGTCGCCGCGCTGGCCGCGGAAGTGCGCGGCGTGCTGCTGGCCCGGCTGGGGCCGGTGGTGTGGGAAACCACGGTTTCGCGCGCGGCTTTCGCGCTGGAGGAACTCGAAGAAACCGCCAGGCTCTGGCTGATGCTCAAGGACAAGCCCGATCCGCTCGACGAGCACGCCCTGGCCGAGCTGCGCGACACCTTCAAGGCGCGCTGGTAGCGCCAGGCCCGCACGGCGCGCGGCCAGGCCGGGCGCCGGCAGGAACCGATCACAAACCAAGCAGGACCGCTGCACCGCACGCCCGCCGCTGACGCCCGGGCCGCGGCAAGGACAGCGTTCGCCCGCGAGCCGCGCAACGGCCCGCGCAACCAGGAGACGACAATGACCACATCCACCGAGGCCTCCCGGGCAGCCATGCCCGGCGCCCCCAAGGGCGCCGCCAGCGCGCTCGACCACGACATCGAGAAGCGCGCCTACAGCAAGGTGTTCTGGCACATCATGCCCTTCCTCATGCTGTGCTACGTGATCGCGTATCTCGACCGCGTCAACGTAGGCTTCGCCAAGCTGCAGATGGCGCAGGACCTGGCCTTCTCGGAGACCGTGTTCGGCCTCGGCGCCGGCCTGTTCTTCATCGGCTATTTTCTCTTCGAGGTGCCCAGCAACCTGCTGATGCACAAGCTCGGCGCGCGCATCTGGATCGCGCGGATCATGATCACCTGGGGCCTGATCTCGGCGCTGTTCGTGTTCGTCAAGACGCCCACCACCTTCTACATCATGCGCTTCCTGCTCGGCCTGGCCGAAGCGGGCTTCTACCCGGGCGTGATCCTCTACCTGACCTACTGGTATCCCGCGCACAGGCGCGCCAAGATGATCGCGCTGTTCATGTCGGGCATTCCGGTGGCCGGCATGTTCGGCAATCCGCTGTCGGGCTTCATCATGGACGCCTTCCACGACTACGGCGGCATGCGCGGCTGGCAATGGATGTTCCTGCTGGAGGCCCTGCCCGCGCTGCTGATCGGCGTGGTCACGGTGTTCGTGCTCAAGAACGGCATCGACCAGGCGCCGTGGCTGGACGCCGACGAAAGACGCGTGCTCAAGCGCAATATCGAGGAAGACGCGCGCCAGGCCGATGCCTCGGGCACGGGCCACTCGCTGCGCGCCGTGTTCTCCGACCGCCGCGTGTGGTGGATGTGCCTGATCTACTTCTGCTTCGTCACCGGGCAATATGCACTGACCTTCTGGATGCCCACGCTGGTCAAGACCAGCGGCGTGCAGGGCAACCTCAATATCGGCCTGCTCAGCGCGATTCCGTTCCTCTGCGCCATCGTGGTGATGAACGTCCTCGGCCACAGCGCCGACGCCCGCCGCGAGCGCCGCTGGCACCTGATCGTGCCCTCGCTGATGGGCGCCGTCGGCTTTGCGATCGCGGCCTCGTTTACCCACAATACGGTGGTGGCCATCGCCGCGCTGTCCCTGGCCGCCGCCGGCGTGCTGACCTGCGCCCCGTTGTTCTGGTCGCTGCCCACCGCCTTCCTGTCCGGCGTGGCCGCCGCTTCCGGCATCGCGGTGGTCAATTCGGTGGGCAACCTGGCGGGCTTTGTGGCACCTTACATGGTGGGCTTCCTGACCGACCTCACGCACAGCACGCAGTCGAGCATGTATGTGCTGTCGGCCATGCTGGTGATCGGCGCCACGCTGGTCTGGCTGACGCCGGCGAAGCTGGTGAACCGCTGAGGCTCGCCACCAAGACAAGCACGACGAGACAACAACGCAATCTCTCCTGGAGTACCGCATGCCGCGCTTTGCCGCCAACCTCTCGATGATGTACACCGAGCACGCCTTCCTGGACCGCTTCGCCGCCGCCGCGGCGGACGGCTTCAAGGCCGTGGAGTACCTGTTCCCGTACGAGCACGCCGCCGCCGAGATCCGCGCGCGCCTGGATGCCAACGGGCTGGCGCAGGCGCTGTTCAACGCGCCGCCGGGCGACTGGAACGCCGGCGAGCGCGGCATGGCCGCCCTGCCCGGGCGCGAGGCCGAGTTCCGCGAGACCGTGGCCCGCGCGCTGCAATACGCTGCCGTGATCGGCAATGACAAGATCCACGTGATGGCCGGGCTGGTGCCCGCCGGCGCGGACCTCGCGCGCCATCGCGCCTGCTACCTGGAGAACCTGGCGTATGCCGCGCGCGCCGCCGCCGCGCAGGGCGTGACCGTGCTGATCGAGCCGATCAACGGGCGCGACATGCCTGGCTATTTCCTCAGCCGCCAGGACGACGGCCAGGCCATCTGCCGCGAAGTCGGCGCGGCCAACCTGAAGGTGCAGTTCGACTGCTATCACTGCCAGATCGTGGAAGGCGACCTCGCCGTCAAGCTCAAGCGCGACTTCGCCGGCATCGGCCATATCCAGATCGCCGGCGTGCCCGAGCGGCACGAACCGGACCTGGGCGAGCTGAACTATCCCTACCTGTTCGAGGTGATCGACAGCCTGGGCTACGACGGCTGGATCGGCTGCGAATACCGCCCGCGCGCCGGCACCTCGGCCGGGCTGGGCTGGCTCAAGCCCTACCTCAAGGGCTGAACGCTTCAAGGCGTCAAGCAAATCAAGCAAATCAAGCAACGCATGCCGCCCCCGGCGGCATAACCGGAAGACAAAGATGCACGTACTGATCACCGGCGGCGCGGGCTTTCTCGGCCTGCAGCTCGCCCGCCTGCTGCTCAAGCGCGGCTCCCTGGACATCGGCGGCAAGCCCGTCGCCATCGAAGGCCTGACGCTGCTCGACGTGGTCGCGCCGCCTCCGCTCGACGACGCGCGCGTGCGCGTGGTCACCGGCGACCTGTCGGACTCCGCCGTGCTGGCGCAGGCCATCGACGCCCGCACCGGCGCCGTGTTCCACCTCGCGGCCGTGGTCAGCGGCCAGGCCGAGGCGGATTTCGAACTCGGCATGCGCGTCAACCTGGATGCCGCCCGCGCGCTGCTGGAAACCTGCCGCGCGCTGCACCAGCAGCACGGCCACCGCCCGCGCGTGGTGTTCACCAGCTCGGTCGCGGTGTACGGCGGCACCCTGCCCGCCGTGGTACAGGACGATACCGCCCTCAACCCGCAATCGTCCTACGGCGCGCAGAAGGCCATCGGCGAACTGCTGCTGTCCGACTACAGCCGGCGCGGCTTTGTCGACGGCCGCGTGCTGCGCCTGCCCACCATCAGCGTGCGTCCGGGCAAGCCCAACGCCGCGGCCTCGTCGTTCGCCAGCGGCATCATCCGCGAGCCGCTCGCCGGCGAAGCCGCCAACTGCCCCGTCGCGCCGGATACGCCGCTGTGGCTGCTGTCCCCGCGCGGCGCCATCGCGGCGCTCGTGCGCGGCATGGAACTCGACGGCGAGGCCTTCGGCGAACGCCGTACCGTCAACCTGCCCGGACTGTCGGTCACGCCCAGGCAGATGGTGGCGGCGCTGCGGGAAGTGGCCGGCGATTTCGTCGCCGACCGCGTGACCTGGGAGCGCGATGCGCGCATCGAGAACATCGTCGGCACCTGGCCGGCGGCCTGGAATACGGCGCGGGCGCTGGCGCTTGGCTTTGTCGGCGACGACAGGTTCGAGTCGGTGATCCGCGGCTATATGGAGGATGCCGGGATCGCGGCGTGACCCCGTGAAACAGTCGGCTTCGCGGCATCAGCTTTGCGGCATCAGGTGCGCCGCGAAGCTGCCTTGCCGCCTTGCCACGGAAGCCGCGCCGGGCGCTGCTCAGCCCTCCGGCGTCACCACCTCGTAGCTCAGGATCTTCTCCCGCACCGCGCCCGGGACGGGTGTCGACTTGCGGCTCTCGGGATCGGCGCACACATAGACGATCTCGCCGGTGATCAGGTGCTCGTCGCCCCTGTACATCTCCACCCGGAACAGCATGCTCGAGCGCCCCATGCGGGCAATCCGGCCGCGGATGTCCAGCACATCGTCGAAGCGCGCCGAAGCGTGGTACTCCAGCGTCGACTTGACCACGAAGATATCCACGCCATGCGCGTGCAGCACGTCCTCGGGATAACGGATGCCCACGTCGCGCCAATACTCGGTCACGCAGATATCGCAGTAAGTCAGGTAGTGGGCATTGAAGACGATCGATTGCGGATCGACCTCGGCCCAGCGCACGCGCAGCGGCATGCTGTGGCGGAATTGTTCCTTGGCCATGCGGCTTGTCTCCTGGCGGCCGCGCAGCGGCCTGGGCCAAAGCGGGGCCTGGATGGTAAAGCGGCGCCGGCCCATGACGGGCCGGCGCCGTGAGGCTGCGGGCGCGGCAGCGCCCCAGTCGTCGATTATTGCGGCTTGTTCAGGCCCAGCTTGTCGATGATGGCCTTTTCCTTCTTCACCGTCTCGGCGGCGAAGCGGGCGTACTGCTCGCTGTTCATGTAGTACGGCTCCATGTCGAACTTGGCCAGCGACTCGCGGTAGTTCGGCATCTCCATGGCCTTCTTGAAGGCGTCATGCAGCTTCTTGACGATAGCCGGGTCGGTGCCCTTGGGCGCCACGATGCCGAACGGCGAAGTCTGCACGATGCCGATGCCCAGTTCCTTGAGCGTCGGTACGTTGGGGAAGCGCGCCGAGCGCTTCTCGCCCCAGGTCGACAGCAGGCGCAGCTTGCCGGACTCCACATACGGCGCCCAGGCCGGGGTATCGGCCACCGACATCACGTGGCCGCCCAGCAGGGCCTGCATCGATTCCGAGTTGCCCTTGTACGGGATATGCGAGAACTGCACGTTCTGCTTCATGGCGAGTTCTTCCATGGTCAGGTGCAGCGTGGTCATCGAGCCCGGCGAGCCGTAGGTGAGCTTGCCCGGATTGGCGCGCGCGTAAGCGATGTATTCCTGCATCGTCTTGATCGGCGAATCCACCGGTACCACCAGGCCGAACGAATAGCCGGCCAGGTTGATCACGTAGCTCAGGTCCTTGACCGGATCCCAGTTGATCTTGGTGGTGTACGGCAGGCGGTAGACGGGCATGGCGACCTGCGCCAGCGTGTAGCCGTCCGGCTGGGTCGATTGCATCAGCTGGGCCGGCAGCACGCCACCCGCGCCAGGCTTGTTCTCGATGATCACCGGCTGGCCGAGGATCTTGGAAGCGTTTTCCGCCAGCACGCGGAACGGCAGGTCGGTCGAGCCGCCGGCGGTATAGCCGATGATCAGGCGCACCGGCCGTTGCGGGAATTTGTCCGCCTGTGCCTGGGCGGGCGCGCTGGCCAGGCCCAGGGATGCCGCGGTGGCGGCGAGCACGCCCGCATGGGCGAGGAATTGGCGGCGTTGCATGAGTCTCTGTCTCCTATTGCTACGGTTGCTACTGTTGCTGTTGCTATTGCTATTGCTTCTTCTGCTTCTGCTTCTGCTTCTGCATCTACTTCTGATTCAAGCGATACGCCTGGGGCCCTGCGGGTGAAGCCGGGCCATCGGGTTTTGCGGCCGCGTCCTGATGGCTGCCAGCGGCAGCCCTGCTCAAGCGTGGCCGAAAGCGGTACGCAAGGCAGCGACGGCATCCGCGTGGGCGCCCGCCACCGCCGGGACGAAACGTCCCAGCTTGAAGAAATCATGGATCATGCCCGGGTAGTCGGCCAGTACCGCCGGCACGCCCGCGGCACGCAGCTTGGCCGCGTAGGCCACGCCTTCATCGTGCAGCGGGTCATAGCCGGCCACGGCGATCCAGGCCGGGCAGCAGCCTTGCACATCGGCGCCGCAGCCGCCGCCATCGAGCGGGGCGAAGCGCCAGTCGTCGCGGCTGGCCTCGTTATCGAGGTACTGCGAGAAAAACCACTGGATCATCGGACCGGTCAGCAAGTAACCCTCGGCCAGCGCACGGTGCGAAGGCGTGTCCTGACGCGCACTGGTGCCGGGGTAGACCAGCATCTGCAGCACGGGCGCCAGGCCAAGGTCGCGCGCGTGCACGGCGCAGGCCGCGGCAAGCGTGCCGCCTGCGCTGTCGCCGCCCAATGCGATGCGGGCGGGGTCGGCGCCAAGGCGGGCGGCTTCGTGGAAAACCCACTGCATGACGTCGAACGCGTCGTTGGCCGCATAGGGAAACTTCCACACCGGACCGAGCCGGTAGTCCACCGACAGCACCATGCAGTCGCCGTGCGCGCAAAGCAGGCGGCACAGCGGGTCGTGCGAATTGACGCTGCCAACCGTAAAGCCACCGCCGTGGAAGTACAGCAGCAGCGGCAGCGGCTCGGCCCAGCTGGCCGCGCGCGGCGCGTACAGGCGCGCGGGGATCTCATAGCCATCGCGCGCCGGCACCGTCAGGTTTTCCACGCTGTGCACCGGCAGCGGCGCGATATCCATGATGGGCGCGCTCTTCTCGTACGCGGTCTTGGCGTCGATCGGGTCCAGCTCATGGATGCTGGGCCGCTTGACTCGCCCGATCAGCTCCAGCAGCGCCGCCACCTGCGGATCGAGCGCAGCCGAAGGCATGCCGGGCATGGCAGGCGCAAGCTGGGCGGACCCGGTTGGCGAGGCAGGAGCAGCGGTCATAGGCGGTCAGTCCAGGGTTGGCAGACTTCCGGCGCGAGCCGGAGGTCGGAATCCGGGCGATGCGACCCGCCCGGGTTCGAATTGTGAACGATCGTTCGATTTTAGTATGATTCCAGATGTTTCGGCAGCAAAGCAATGGAAATTTCCCCGGGGCTGGTCAGCCCGGCACGTTTTGCGCGATCATCGACCATCGTCAAACAATAAGACATCCTCACCGACGGAGACAGCATAGATGGCCTTCATTTATTACCTGACCCACATCCACCTGGACTTCGGCACCATCGGCCAGCTCAAGGCAGAGTGCGAGCGCATCGGCATCCGCCGCCCGCTGCTGGTGACCGACAAGGGCGTGGTTGCCGCCGGCGTGGCGCAACAGGCCATCGATGCGCTGGGCGGCCTGCCCCATGCCGTGTTCGACGAAACGCCTTCCAACCCGACCGAAGCCATGGTCAAGAAGGCCGCGGCCCTTTACCGCGAAGGCGGCTGCGACGGCCTGGTGGCGGTGGGCGGCGGCTCGTCCATCGACCTGGCCAAGGGCATCGCCATCCTGGCCACTCACCCCGGCGAGCTGACCACCTACGCCACCATCGAAGGCGGCAGCGCGAAGATCACCGAGAAGGCCGCGCCGCTGATCGCCGTGCCCACCACCTCCGGCACCGGCAGCGAAGTGGCGCGTGGCGCCATCATCATCCTGGAAGACGGGCGCAAGCTCGGCTTCCACTCCTGGCACCTGTTGCCGAAATCCGCCATCTGCGACCCCGGCCTCACGCTGGGCCTGCCCGCGGGCCTGACCGCGGCCACCGGCATGGACGCCATCGCGCATTGCGTGGAGACCTTCCTCGCCCCCGCCTTCAACCCACCCGCCGACGGCATCGCGCTGGATGGCCTGGAACGCGGCTGGAAGCATATCGAGCGCGCCACGCGCGACGGCCAGGACCGCGACGCGCGCCTGAACATGATGAGCGCCTCGATGCAGGGCGCGATGGCCTTCCAGAAGGGACTGGGCTGCGTGCATTCGCTGTCGCATCCGCTCGGCGGCCTCAAGATCGACGGCAGGACCGGCCTGCACCACGGCACGCTCAACGCCGTGGTGATGCCCGCGGTGCTGCGCTTCAACGCCGACGCGCCCGGCGTGGTGCGCGACAATCGCTACGCCCGCCTGCGCCACGCCATGGGCCTGCCCGAGGGCGCCGACCTGGCCCGGGCCGTGCACGACATGACCGCCCGCCTCGGCCTGCCCACCGGGCTGCGCCAGATGGGCGTCACCGAGGACATGTTCGACAAGGTGATCTCCGGCGCGCTGCTGGATCATTGCCACAAGACCAACCCGAAAGAGGCCAGCGCGGCGGACTACCGGCGTATGCTGGAGGAATCCATGTAAGTAGGGCGGCGGGCCGGCCAGCCAGGCGTGCAGGACCGCCGTGAAGATCCAGTTTCATCCAGGTTCATTCAGCTTCATCCCACCAGCACGGAGAGAAGTTATGACAGGGGAACACCTGCAGGTCTTGCACGGAGACATCACCCGCATGGAGGTTGACGCCATCGTCAACGCCGCCAACAGTGGCCTGCTCGGCGGGGGAGGCGTCGATGGCGCCATCCATGGCGCCGGCGGGCCAGCCATCATGGCTGCCTGCCGCGGCATCCGGGAAACCAAGGGCGGCTGTCCCACCGGACAGGCGGTCATCACCACCGGCGGCCTGTTGCCCGCGCCCTATGTGATCCACGCGGTCGGCCCGGTCTGGGAAGGTGGCGACAACAACGAGGATGCCCTCCTCGCCAGTGCCTACCAGTCCAGCGTGGCGCTGGCCGCCCAGCACAAGCTGCGCACCATCGCCTTTCCCAATATCAGCACCGGCATCTACGGCTTCCCGCGCGAGCGCGCCGTCGACATCGCCATCGACGCGGTGCGCAAGGCGCTGGCCTCTGCGCCCAGCATCGAGCAAGTCAGTTTTGTCTGCTTCGATGATGAGAACTACAGGCTCTACCGGCAGCGCCTGAGCTGAAGCCGGCCGCCCTGCGCGCGCGGCCATGCGCGCGCAGGCGGCTATGCAGCCACCACTCCCTCCAACGCCCGGCTCACCGCCGCCTGCGCATGCAGCGCGGTGGTGTCGAACACCGGCAGCGGCACGTCGTCCTGGCCGATCAGCAGCGCGATCTCGGTACAGCCGAGGATCACGCCGCCAGCGCCCTGCGCGCGCAGGCCGTCGATGACGCGCTTGTACGCCTCGCGCGAGGCTTCGCGCACCACGCCGTGGCAGAGCTCGTCGTAGATGATGCCGTGCACCAGCGCGCGCTCCTCCCGGCCGGGTACCACCGCCTCGATGCCGTGCTTCTCCAGCATGCGGCCGCGGTAGAAGTCCTGTTCCATGGTGAAGGCGGTGCCGAGCAGGCCCACACGCATGATGCCGGCATCGCGCAGCGCTTGCGCGGTGGGGTCGACGATGTGGAGAAAGGGAATGTCGAGGGCCGCTTCGATGGCGGGTGCAACGCGGTGCATGGTGTTGGTGCAGAGCACCACGAAATCCGCGCCGGCGGCCTGTACCTGCAGCGCAGCTTCCTGCATGCCCTCGGCAAGCTCGTCCCAGCGTTCGGCATGCTGGAGCGCCTTGACCTGCTCGAAACTGACCGTGACCATGACGCTGCGCGCGTTGTGGTGGCCGCCGAGGCGCCGTTTCATGTCCTGGTTGATCAGCCGGTAGTACTCGGCCGAGGACTCCCAGCTCATGCCGCCGATCAGTCCGATGGTTTTCATCTTGCCCTTCCCTGCGCACCCGGCGCTGTCCGAATCGGGCCACTGTAGCAGGCGGCGGCGCCCCGCCCCATGCACAGTGGCCGGCATTGCGGCCGGGCCAGCGCTGCCAGGCCGGCCCGGCCGCCCGGCGCTCAGGGCAAGGCGCTGCGGATCAGCAGGTTGATGCGCTCTGGCTGCTCGTGCACCACCCAGTGGGTGCCGTCGGGGATACGTTCGAGCCGCATGTCCGGCACGAACTGCTCGAGCCCGTCCAGCAGGCTCTTGGGCAGCGCGGTATCGCGCTCGCCCCAGATCACCATCGTGGGCACCCGCACCGTGAAGGCGGCCGGATCCAGCTTGGAGATATCGGGCGGCGTTTCGCCAGGGCCCGGCGGATGCATGGGCGAGGCGCGATAGTAGTTGACGCCGCCGGTCAGCGAGTGCGATCCGGCCGCGCCCGGCTGCGACCAGGCCGCGTGGTATTTTTCGCGGGTTTCGCCGCTGAACCAGGGCGCCGGCTGCTTGCCCTGCCCGTGCAGGAAGCTCTCCAGCCTGGCGAAGCCGTCCGCGGCCAGCGCCTCTTCCGAGCCCGGCTGGCGCAGCCAGTTCATATAGGCCGATGCGGCCTGCTGCTCCGGATTGCCGACCAGCGCCTTGGCGAACAGATAGGGATGCGGCGAATTGATGATGACCAGCCGCTCGACCAGTTGCGGGAACTGGATGGCCAGGTTCCAGCAGATCGCCCCGCCCCAGTCATGCGCCACCACCACGCAACGCGAATAGCCCAGCGCGTTGACCAGTTGCACCAGGTCCTCGACGATGTGGCGTGGCCGGTAAGCCTCCACCTCGGCCGGCTTGCTGGACAGGTTGAAGCCGCGCAGGTCCGGCGCCACCGCGAAATGGGTCTTGCCGAATTCGGCGAGCTGGGCTTCCCACTCGAACCAGAATTCCGGGAAGCCGTGCACGAACAGCACCAGCGGCTTGCCCCGCTCGCCCGCGCTGGCGTAATGCAGGCGCGTGCCGTTGGGCAGGGTGGCGAACTGCAGGTGACGAATGACTGCAGGTTTGGTCATGGATTCCTCCCTTGCCGCGATGGACGATTGTCTGTGACTGCCGCGCCGGAAGCGGATGCCCGCCGCCGGCGCTCCAAAGGATAGCCTCGCTGCGTTGCCGCCCCGGTTACCCGCGCAGCGCCGCCACCAGCCCCGCGCGCACCTCTGGCTTGTCGCTGAACGGGTCGCTGGGGTTGCGCTGGTTGATGATATCTTCGAAACGCTGCTGCACGGGAGCCAGTTGCTGCGGATGCGAGTAGATATAGAAGCCATTGTCGCGGATCGCGTCGAAGGTGATCTGCGCCACTTCCGCAGCCGTCACCTTGCCCGAGCTGACCGCCTTGTCCGACATGGCCTGCGAGACCAGCTGCGAGCGCGTGAGCGGGCCCTCGTTGGCCAGGTCCGCCGGGCGGTTGCGGCCCGACTTGGTGATGCCGGTCGGCACGAAATACGGGCACAGCACCGAGCAATGGACCTGCTCGCTGACCAGGCTCAGGTCCTGGTACAGCGATTCCGACAACGAGACGACCGCGTGCTTGGACACGTTGTACACGCCCATCGCCGGCGGGCTGAGCAGCCCGGCCATCGAGGCGGTATTGACGATATGGCCTTCGAACGAAGGATCCTTCTCTGCCGCGGCCAGCATCAGCGGCGTGAAGATGCGCACGCCGTGGATGACGCCATAGAGATTGACGCCCAGCACCCACTCCCAGTCGCGCTCGGAGTTTTCCCACATCAGGCCGCCCGCGCCCACGCCCGCGTTGTTGAACAGCAGGTTGACCTGTCCGAAGGCGGTCATCGCGGCATCGGCCAGCGCCTGCACCTGTTCGGCCTTCGACACATCCACGCGCACGCCGATCACCTGCACGCCCTGGGCCTTGAACTCGGCGACCGTGGCGTCCAGCACGTCCTCCTGCACATCGGCCAGCACCAGCTTCATGCCGAGCCCGGCACCGATCCTGGCGAACTCCTTGCCGAAACCGGATGCGCCGCCAGTGATCACTGCCACTTTGCCCTGGAATTGCTTCATGTTGTCTGCCTCTCGTTGATACGTTGTCGTATTGGCATTGCTGCGATGCCTTCCCTGTGCGCCGCCGGCCTTAGCCGGCCCGCCTGACTTCGTAACCCTGCCGCGGGAAATGCACGTTGACCGCGCCGGCGCGCGGGTCCTGGCGCCGCAGCACGGCACGCTGCGCGTCCAGCGCCACCAGCACGCCCGCCACGGGATCGCGCGCGTAGTCGGTCGGTGTCACGGTGACCGCTTCGCCGGCCTCGAAGCCTGAGCCCGCGGACACGCTGCCGGGCTGCGCCACGGGATCGGCATGCTGCGCCACGTCCAGCGCCGCGCCGCTGTCGATCACGCGCACCTTGCCGTGGCCGAAGGCCTGCATGCGGGCATACCAGGCCTGCACGGCCGGATACGCGTCGAGCAGCCTGGCCAGCTCGCTGGCGCGGCGGATAAACCAGACGTTGTGGTAGAGCGAGAAGTCCGCCACCGACAGCGCCGGCCCCGCCACGTGGGCCACGCCTGCCTTGAACTGCTGCTCGAGGCGGCCGAAGGTCTCGTGCAGCAGCGCGATGGCCTCGGACAGCGGCATGCGCAGGCCGTTGCCGTCGCCGCGCATGGCCTTGCGGTCCGCCGTGAATGCCTGGATCTGCGCGGGCGTGAGATGGCCAAGCATGCTTTGCGCGCCGGCCGGCTGGAACAGGTAGGTGACGGCGACGGTAAACAGCGCCGTGTCGAGCCAGTGCGCGGCGATGCGCGCCGCGGCCGCCTGCCCGGCGGGATAGAGCGCCGGCGCCGGCGCCGGCGCCGCGGCGTCGATCACCTCGCAGATCAGCGCGGAGTCGCAATAGATGTCGGCGCCGACCTGCAGGATCGGCGTGCGGCGGTAACCGCCGGTGAGCGCCACCACATCGGGCTTGGGCAGGATCGGCGGGATTTCCACCGCCTGCCAGTCCAGGCCCTTGGCACCCATCAGCAGGCGTACTTTTTCGGAGAACGGCGAGGTTGCGTACTGGTGGAGGATGAAGTCTGCCATGTTGTCGGTGATCGCCCCGTGTTTGTCTTGCCGTGGTTGCCTGTGATTGCCTGCGCGCAAGGGCGCCGGCGGTTGCCCGTCAGCGCCCTGCCTGCTTCAGCGCCTTGAGCGCCATGTTTTCCACCAGCGCCGGCGCGAGCAGGCGCAGCCAGAGGCCGAAGCGGCCCTTGGCGGTCATCACCAGTTCGCGCTTGCGCGCGGCCATGGCGCGCAGCATCTGGTGCGCGCACTCCTGCGCGCTCATGGCGCCGTCCTCGCGCAGGCGGCTTTCGCCGAGCGCGCGCCCATCGGGGCCGAAGCCGTTGATGCGCGTGTCGGTCGCCACCACGCCGGGGAAGACCACGCATACGTCCACGCCGGTGCCGCGCAGTTCCGCGCGCAGCGCCTCGCAGAAGCCGGCCAGCGCGAACTTGCTGGCCGAATACGCGGTGCGGCCCGGCACGCCGATCTTGCCGGCGAGACTGGACACCGCCACCATCAAGCCACCGCGCGCGCGCAGGTGCGGCAGCGCCTCGCGCGTGCACCACATGGCACCGAAGTAGTTCACGCGCATGACCTGCTCGTAGTACCCGAAATCCGACACCTGCTCGAAATACCCATGGGCGGACACGCCGGCATTGTTGACCAGCACGTCCAGCCCGCCGAAATGCCCGACCACGTCGGCCACCAGGTGCCGGCGGCCGCTTCGTCCGACACATCGACGCGCCAGACCGCCGCCTCGGCGGCCGGGCACTGGCGGCGGATGCGCTCGGCCAGGGCGTCGAGCATGTCCACGCGGCGTGCCGCCAGGGCCAGCCGCGCGCCCTGCCGCGCCAGCAGCATGGCCAGCTCCGCGCCGATGCCGTCCGAGGCGCCGGTAATCAGCACCACCTTTCCCGTGAAGGATGCGAGGGCGGCCATGGTCTCAGTCCAGCAGGTCGGGCTGTTCCTTCACGATGCGGGCGTACAGCGGCTGGAACTGGAACCAGCCAGCCTGCGCCGTGCCGACGATCGAATACGCCTGGCGCGCCGCGGCGTCCGAGATCATCTTCAGCGGCGCATTGGTGCGCGCGGCGGCGGCTTCGGCCAGCAACTGCACCTGGCACGAGCGTTCCATGGTGATGAACCACCACGCGGCCTCGTCCACCGTCTTGCCCACGGTCAGCAGGCCGTGGTTCTGCAGGATGGCCGCCTTGTTGGCGCCGAGCGCATTGGCGATGCGCTGGCCTTCGTCCAGCTCCACCACCACGCCGCCGAATTCGTCGTAGACCGCGTGGTCGCCATAGAAGGCGCACACGTCCTGGGTCAGCGGATCGAGCGGGCGCCCCAGCGTGGACCAGGCGCGGCCGTGCGTGCTGTGCGAATGCGCGGCGGCCACGGCGTCCTCGCGGGTCTGGTGCACGCGCGAATGGATGGCGAAGGCCGCGGCATTGACCGGGTAGTCGCCCTCCACCACATTGCCGTGGTGATCGCAGCGGATCAGGTTGGACACCTTGACCTGGCTGAAATGCACGCCGAAGGGATTGACCCAGAAGGTGTCGGTGAACTCGGGGTCGCGCGCGGTGATATGGCCCGCGACGCCTTCGTCGAAGCCGAACTTCGAGAACAGGCGGAATGCCGCCGCCAGCCGCTGCTTGCGGTGCAGGCGTTCCTCGGCCGGGGTGTCGAACTTCGGCGGGCGCGGGAGCACACGGTACTTGGCCTTGACCTCTTCGGACAGGCCGGCGGCCATGTCGTCCGGGTTGTCTTGCGGCATGGTGTTTTCTGCCGGGGCATTCATGGGGAGTCTCCTTTTTTTGTTTGGCGGCCGGACCGGGCCATGCCCGGGACGGCCGAAGGCACCTTGCCGGCTTACACCAGCTTGACCAGCTGCTTGCCGAAATTCTTGCCCTTGAGCAGGCCCATGAAGGCCTCGGGCGCGCTGGCCAGCCCCTGCGCCACGCTTTCACGGAACTTGAGCTTGCCCTGCGCCACGGCGGCGCCCAGTTCCTGCAATGCCTGCGGCCACACGTCCATGTGCTCGGACACGATAAAGCCTTCCACGGTCAGGCGCGATACCAGGATCAGCTGCGGGTTCTTCAGCGGCATCGGCTGGCCGTCGTAGCCGGCGATCATGCCGCAGACCGCGATGCGGCCGAAGGCGTTCATGCGGGCCAGCACGGTGTCGAGGATCTCGCCGCCCACGTTCTCGAAGTAGCCGTCCACGCCATCCGGCGTGGCTTCCTTGAACATGGTGTACAGCTCCTTGCTGTCCTTGGCGGCTTTGTAGTCGATGCAGGCATCGAAGCCCAGTTCATTCACCACGTAGTCGCACTTGTCCTTGCCGCCGGCGAAGCCCACCACGCGGCAGCCCTTGAGCTTGGCGAGCTGGCCCACCACGCTGCCGACCGCGCCGGACGCGGCGCTGACCGCCACGGTCTGGCCAGCCTTGGGCGCGATGATCTTGTTCAGGCCATACCAGGCCGTCACGCCCGGCATGCCGACCGAACCCAGGTAGGCCGACAGCGGGATATGGGTGGTATCGACCTTCTGGATGCCGGTGCCGTCGCTCACGCCGAGTTCCTGCCAGCCGAGCATGCCGACCACCTTGTCGCCCACGGCGTACCTGGCGTTCTTCGACGCCACGATCTCGCCCACGGTGCCGCCGATCATGACTTCGCCCAGCGGCTGCGGCGTGGCGTAGGACTTGCTGTCGTTCATGCGCCCGCGCATATACGGATCGAGCGACAGGTAGTGGTTGCGCACCAGGACCTGGCCTTCGGCCAGTTCGGGCACCGGCGCTTCTTCCAGCCGGAAATTGTCGGGCGTGACCGCGCCGGTGGGGCGCGAGGCCAGGACGATACGCTTGAAGGTGTTCGACATTTTGGCTTCCTTACGGTGAAATGGACAAGGACACGCGTCCTTTGTCGTTCGTTGTTCTGGTGGACCGTCGCTACGCAGTTGCCGGACGGCTTACTTCATCAATGCCAGCGCCAGGGCCCGGTACGCGCGATGCGTGACAGGATCGTTGGCGCCGTTGGCGGCAATCGGGTGCGAGGCGTAGCGCACGATGGTGAGTTCCGCCCTGGGATCGACATAGATGCGCTGGCCGTGGATGCCGCGCGCCTCGAACACGCCGTGGTCGTCGTTCGAGACCCACCACATCGAGCGGTAGCTCCAGCCTGGCAAGGTGGCATAGCCGGCCTTGGCGAACTTGGCCGGGTCACCGCCGCCGCGGATATCGGCCACGACCTGCGCCGGGATGATCTGCTGGCCGTTGAAGCGGCCGTTGTTGCGCATGGTCTCGCCGAAGCGAGCCAGGTCGCGCAGCGTGGTGTTGAGCCCGCCGCCGCCGGATTCGCTGCCGACGCTGTCGACCATGAAGTAGGCATCGTTCTCGGCGCCCATCTTCTGCCACACCCGCTCGGACAGCAGCCTGGCCAGCGGCTGCCCGGACACGCGCTTGACGATCCACGCCAGGACTTCGGCATTGACGGTCTTGTAGGCGAAGGCCTGGTCGTGCTCGCCTTCCTTCTTCAGCGTGGCGAGGAACTCATAGAACGTCCCGGGGCCGCGATAGCCCGGCTCGCGCGGCATCATGCCGCCGGCGCGGCTGTAGTCCCAGATCTCGGCCTTGGGGTCGGCATAGTTCTCCGAGTACTTCACCCCCACGGTCATGTCCATCACCTCGCGCACGGTGGCGTCGCCGTAGGCGGTGCCCGCCATCTCCGGCAGGTAGCGCGTGACGGGCGCGGCGGGATCGAGCTTGCCGTCGGCCACCAGCATCGCCGCCAGCGTGCCGACGAAGGACTTGGTCACCGACATGGCGATGTGCGGCGTATGGTCGTCTAGCGCACCGAAATACTTCTCGTAGACGACGCGGCCCTTGTGCATCACCAGGATGCCGTCGGTGTAGGTCAGCCCCAGCATGTCGGCGAAGGTGCGCCGCGTGCCGTCGGCATCGGTGAAGGGCGTGCCGCCGATGTCGCGCTCGGCGCGCGGCAGGGCCGACGCGGGACCGCGCCCGTGCCAGACCGCCGCGGTCGGCACCAGCTCGCGAATATGCGAGAAGCTCCAGCGTGTGCGCGGGAAGCCATTGCTGGCGGGAGCGAAGCTGATGACCTTGTCCGGCACCGGCGGAAAGCCCTGCATCCAGCCCGCGGTGACGGGATCGGTGGCGGCGGCATCCGGGAACACCGGCACGGCCTGCGCCACCGGAGCGGCGACCGGCGCGCCGGCCGCGGGAACAGGGGCATTCTGGGCTTGGGCCGGCTGGTACATGGCAAGGGCTCCTGCGCCGCACGCGGCGAGTACGGTCAGTCTCAGGCGCCGCGCGGCGGCGATCCGTTCAAACAGCATCTTGTCTCCGTTTTTTTGGTTTTATAGCTGCTGCGTGCCGGCTTTTCCCACCGGTCTTGACATCCTCTGCTCACCCCTCCGAAGGTTCGGGCATCACAGGCAATGCGGACTCAGCCGTCAGCGCCGCTGTCCGATGCGCCGGCGGACGCGCGCTGCGGCGGCACGCGCTTGACGTACTTGAACGTGCCCGATCCGCGCGATACGGTCTTGCCGTCCTCGTCGACGATCTCCGCCTCGCAGAACGCCATGGTGCTGGTGCGGTGCACGCACACGCCGCGCGCGCGCAGCCTGCCCCGGCCCGGTGCCATGAAGCTGGTCTTCATCTCGATGGTCACCAGGCCACGGCCCTCGGTGTCGGCGCCGCGCCCGGCAATGGCCATCGCCACGTCGAGCAGCGTCATCAGCACGCCGCCGTGGGCCATGTCCCAGCTGTTCTGGTGCCGTTCTTCGAGCGCCAGCTCGATTTCGCTGCCTTCCTTGTCCATGCGGTTGCACAGCACGCCGAGCGAGGCGAGGAAGGGAATCTTGAGGGGAAAGCCGTTGGTGTCGGTCATGGTTCGTTAGTGATGCGTGAAACGATATCGGTCTGCGGGCGGCATGCAAACGCAAGCAGCATGCCCGCCGCTCCGACCGAATTAAAGCATGGCTCAGACCGCGCTCACGCCACCGTCCACGGCCAGTACCTGCCCCGTGATGTGCTTGCCGGCCGCGCTGGCGAACAGCAGCGCGGCGCCCTTCAGGTCTTCGTCGTCGCCCAGGCGGTGCAGCGGCACGCCGGCGCACATGGCGTCCACGCCCATGCGGTCCAGCGAACCCTGCGTCATCTTGGAGGGGAAGAAGCCCGGCGCCAGCGCGTTGACCGTGATGTTGTGCTCGCCCCACTCGGCGGCCAGCGTGCGCGTGAAGTTGATCACCGCGCCCTTGGAGGTGTTGTAGGCGATGGTTTCCATCGATCCCGGCGGGTTGCCCGCCAGCCCGGCGATGGAGGCCACGTTGATGATGCGGCCATAGCGGCGCGGGATCATCGAGAGCTTGCCGATGCGCTGCGAGAGCAGGAACACGCCGCGGATATTGAGGTTCATGACCTTGTCCCAGGCCTCTACCGGGTGATCTTCGGCAGGCGCGCCCCAGGTGGCGCCGGCGTTGTTGACAAGGATGTCCACATGGCCGAGCTTGGCCAGCGCCTCGTCGGCAAGGCGGGCGATATCCGCATCGCGCGCGCCGTCGGCGGCGATCCATTCGGCGTCGATGCCGCGCGCCTTGAGGTGGGCCTGGGCCGATTGCAGCTCGTCGGCCTTGCGCGCCGACAGGACCAGGCGCGCGCCCTGCTCGCCGAGCGCCTCGGCGATCTGCAGGCCGAGCCCGCGCGAGCCGCCGGTGATCAGCGCAGTCTTGCCCTTGAGGTCGAACAGTTGCTGGATGGTGTTCATGGTGTCTCCCGATCTGGAATTGCGCGCGCCCGGGCAGGCGCGCACTGGTGTTGTCGTGTGGGCCGCCGGATCCTCAGAACCAGGCGTCTTGCATATCGAGCGTAGTGCGGTCCAGCGAGGCCAGCAGGTCGAGCTGCGGCCCGATCTTGGGCAGCTCCCAGCGGAAGAAGTATGCCGCCGCTGCCAGCTTGCCGCGATAGAAGTCCTCGTCGTCGCCGGCCGGGGCGCCCTTGAGCGCAGCCTGCGCCAGCAGCGCCTGTTCCAGCCAGATCCATGCCACCACCGCGTGGCCGAAGGCTTCCAGGTAGACCGAGGCGTTGGCCAGGGTCACCTTGGCATCCCCCGCCGCCCACAGCAATTGCGTGACTTCCGCCACGCGCTTGACGGCAGCACCGAGCGCGCGGGCGTGGCTGCCGAGCGCGGCGTCGCCGCTGGCCAGCGCCCGGCCGATGGTGGCCTGGATTTCCTCGCCGAGCGCCTTGAATGCCGCGCCGTCCTTCATCACCACCTTGCGGCCCAGCAGGTCCAGCCCCTGGATACCGTGGGTGCCTTCGTGGATCGGGTTGAGACGGTTGTCGCGGTAGAACTGCTCGACGTTGTACTCGCGCGTGTAGCCATAACCACCGTGCACCTGGATCGCCAGGTTGTTGGCTTCCAGGCACCATTGCGACGGCCAGCTCTTGGCGATCGGGGTGAGGATGTCCAGCAGCAGCGCCAGTCGTTCATGCGCGGCGCCCTCGGCGGCACGCTCCTGGTCCACCAGCTGCGCGCAATACAGGTTGAGCGCCAGCCCGCCTTCCACATAGCTCTTCTGCGCCAGCAGCATGCGGCGGATGTCGGCATGCTCCACCAGCCGCACCTGCGGGCTGGCCGGATCCTTGCCGCCGGGACCGATGGGCCGGCCCTGCGGGCGGTTGCGCGCATAGTCCACCGCGTGCAGGTAGCCGGTATAGCCCAGCATCACCGCGCCGAGGCCCACGCCGATGCGCGCCTCGTTCATCATGTGGAACATGCAGGCCAGGCCCTTGTGCGGCTCGCCCACCAGGTAGCCGATGGCGCCGGCCTTGCCGCCCGGCTGGTACTTCATGCCCTCGCCGAAGTTCAGCAGGCAGTTGGTGGTGCCGCGGTAGCCCATCTTGTGGTTCAGGCCGGCCAGCACCACGTCGTTGTGCTCGCCCAGGCTGCCGTCGGCGTTGACCAGGTACTTCGGCACGATGAACAGCGAAATGCCCTTCACGCCCGGGATCAGCTTGCCGTCCGGGCCGGGGATCTTGGCCAGCACGAGGTGCACGATATTCTCGGAGAGCTCGTGCTCGCCGGCCGAGATCCACATCTTGTTGCCGCGCAGGCGGTATTGCTGGCCCAGCGGCGATTCGCCTTCATGGTCGGCGCGCGTCGTGATGTCCGACAGCGACGAGCCGGCCTGCGGCTCGGACAGGCACATGGTGCCGAAGAAGCGCCCTTCCATCTCCGGCTTGACGAAGGTTTCCACCTGCGCCGGCGTGCCGTGCGTGAGCAGCAGGTTGGCGTTGCCGATGGTCAGGAACGGGTACGAGCTGGTGCCGACGTTGGCGCCCTTGAAGTAGGCAAAGCCCGCCTTCTCGACCACCACCGGCAGCTGCATGCCGCCGATCTCGTAGTCCTGCCCGGCAGCCATCAGCCCGGCCTCGCAGAATGCCTTCAGCGCGGTCTTGACCTCGGGGATGATGGTGACGGTCTCGCCATCGAAATGCGGCTCGTGCTGGTCGTTCTTCTTGTTGTGCGGCGCGAACAGGTCGGTGGCGATCTTCTCGCAGGTATCGAGCGCGGCGTCGAAGGTCTCGCGGGAATGGTCGGCGTAGCGCGGGATGCGGGCCAGCTCCTCGACCTTGAGCCACTCGTACAGCATGAAATTCAGGTCACGGCGGGAAAGGATCAGCGACATGGCAGGAAATGGCTCCCAGACTGAAAGGGAAAATCAGGAATGCGCGATCCGGCCACTGCGCACCGCATGTTCCGGCGGCCTGGCGGCTGGGATCGTCGCTGTCTCCACGGCGGCACGCTGCATGGCGCGCCGCGAATTCGGTTTCTGTTCTGTCTATGTTGACGGCACGGCGAATGAAAAAGGCGCTCGCGCGCCCTTTCCTGCCCGGCCCTTGCTGCTAGCTACCGTCGCCCAGGCGTGCGATGGTGCCCTGCGCGACCGCGCAGAGCTTCTCCTCGCCGTCCTTGCGCACGAACACATCGCAGCGCACCACCGCTTGCTGGCGGCCGCGGCTGACGCATTCGGCACGGGCGATCAGCAGGTCGCCGATCGCCGGACGCAGGTAGTTGATCTTGTACTCCGAGGTCACGACCGGCACCGCCATGGCCGCGCCGCCCGCATAGGTCAGGGCGTTGTCGGCCAGGTAGCTGACCACGCCGCCGTGCAGGAAGCCATGCTGTTGCTGCAGGTCCTGCCGGATCGGCAGGCGCAGCTCGGCACGCTCCGCGCTCAGCACGGCCAGCTCCGCGCCAACCAGCACCGAGAACGGCTGGCTGGCCAGCACCGCGCGGCCATGCGCGAGCAACGGATCGGCGTGATCGTTCACGGTGCCGTGCCGCCGCTCAGAGGACTTCGAACAGGCCGGCCGCGCCCTGGCCGCCGCCGATGCACATGGTCACCACCACGTACTTGACGCCGCGGCGCTTGCCTTCGATCAGCGCATGGCCGACCAGGCGCGCGCCCGACACGCCGTACGGGTGGCCGACCGCGATGGCGCCACCGTTGACGTTGAGGCGGTCCATCGGGATGCCCAGCGTATCGGCACAGTACAGCACCTGCACGGCGAAGGCTTCGTTCAGTTCCCACAGGCCGATGTCGTCGACCTTCAGGCCGGCCTTCTTGAGCAGCTTGGGCACCGCGAACACCGGGCCGATGCCCATTTCGTCAGGCTCGCAGCCGGCCACGGCGAAGCCGCGGAACACGCCCAGCGGCTGCAGGCCCCTGGCCGCCGCCACCTTCGCATTCATCACCACGGCAGCCGAGGCGCCGTCGGAGAACTGCGACGCGTTGCCTGCCGAGACCACGCCGCCGGGCATGGCGGTGCGGATCTTGGCCACGGCTTCGAGCGTGGTGTCGCCGCGGATGCCTTCGTCGGCCGAGACCGTGACTTCCTTGGTCATCAGCTGGCCGGTGGCCTTGTCGGCCACGCCTGCCAGCACCGTGATCGGCACGATCTCGTCGTTGAACTTGCCGGCTTCCAGCGCGGCGAAGGCGCGTTGCTGGCTGCGCACGCCGTACTCGTCCTGGCGCTCGCGCGAGATGTTGTAGCGCTTGGCCACGTTCTCGGCGGTCTGCAGCATGTTCCAGTAGATTTCCGGCTTGTTCTTGGTCAGCCAGCTTTCCTGGATCATGTGGCGGTTCATTTCCTGCTGCACGCAGGAGATGGACTCCACGCCGCCGGCCACGAAGATGTCGCCTTCATCGGCGATCACGCGCTGCGCGGCCATGGCGATGGTCTGCAGGCCGGACGAGCAGAAACGGTTGACGGTGGCGCCGGGCACGGTGACCGGGCAGCCTGCGCGCAGCGCGATCTGGCGCGCGATATTGGCGCCGGTGGCGCCTTCCGGGTTGGCACAGCCCATCAGCACGTCTTCCACTTCGCCGGCTTCGATCTTGGCGCGGGCGATGGCGTGCTGGACCGCGTGGCCGCCCAGGGTGGCGCCGTGGGTCATGTTGAAAGCACCCTTCCAGCTCTTGGCCAGGCCGGTCCGTGCGGTGGATACGATGACTGCCTCGTTCATTTGTTGCTCCTCGGAATCTTGGTGTCTGCGCAAGGTGTTCTTGCGAGTTGTTCGGTTTGTCTAGCGTGAGGGCGGTGAGGGCACGGCGGCAAGCACGTCGGCCGACTGCAGGCGCTGCACGCCGGCGGCGGACAGGTCCTGCCAGGCGCGTTCGAGCGAACCGTCGAGGTCGATGGCGCGACATGCGTCCTCGACCACGGCCGCTTCGAAGCCGGCGGCGCGCGCATCGAGCGCGCTCCAGGCCACGCAGTAGTCGGTCGCCAGGCCCACGCAGAACACGCGGCGCACGCCCTGCTCGCGCAGGTAGCCCGCCAGCCCGGTGCGCGTGGCACGGTCCGCCTCCATGAAGGCGGAGTAGCTGTCCACGTCGCGGTGATGGCCCTTGCGGACCACCAGCCGGGCATGCGGCACGTGCAGCCCCGCATGCAGCGCGGCGCCTGGCGTGTCCTGCACGCAGTGCACGGGCCACAGCACCTGCTGGCCATACGGCAGCGCGATGCTCTGGAACGGCTGCGTGCCGGCATGGCTGGCGGCGAACGACGCGTGTCCGGCTGGATGCCAGTCCTGCGTCACCACCACATGCGCGAACGCCTGCGCCAGCCGGTTGACCACGGGCACGATCTCGTCGCCGCGCGGCACGGCAAGCGCGCCGCCCGGCATGAAATCGTTCTGCACGTCGATCACCAGCAGGCAGTCCTGCGCGCCGTAGCTCATGGTTGCTTTCGCCCTTGCGTCGCCCTCACCTGCGGCTTAGTCGTTGAAGCCCTTGCCTTCGGCCGCCAGCTTCTCCAGCAGCGCGGCCGGCTTCCAGGCTTCGCCGTGATAGCCCTTCGCATAGCGGTTCATCGCCTGCGCCACGTTGAACAGCCCGACCTGGTCCGCGTACAGCATCGGGCCGCCGCGGAACAGCGGGAAGCCGTAGCCGGTCAGGTAGACCATGTCGATATCCGAGGCCTTGGAAGCAATGCCTTCCTCCAGGATCTTGGCGCCTTCGTTGACCAGCGCGAACACCAGGCGCTCGACGATTTCCTCGTCGGAGATCTTGCGGCGCGTGATGCCGAGGTCCTTGGAGTGCTGCACGATCATGTCGTTGACCTGCTGGTTCGGGTACGGCTTGCGGTCGCCCGCCTTGTAGTCGTACCAGCCCGCGCCGGTCTTCTGGCCGTAGCGGCCTTGCTCGCACAGCAGGTCGGCGGTCTTCGAGTACTGGATGTCCGGCTTGTCCACCGCGCGGCGCTTGCGGATGGCCCAGCCGATGTCATTGCCGGCCAGGTCGCCCATGCGGAACGGACCCATGGCGAAGCCGAACTTCTCGATGGCCTTGTCGACCTGCTCCGGCAGCGCGCCTTCGTCCAGCAGGTAGCCTGCCTGGCGGCTGTACTGCTCGATCATGCGGTTGCCGATGAAGCCGTCGCACACGCCCGACACCACGGCGGTCTTCTTGATCTTCTTGGCGATCTGCATGACCGTGGCCAGCACGTCCTTGCCGGTCTTCTCGCCGCGCACCACTTCGAGCAGCTTCATCACGTTGGCCGGGCTGAAGAAATGCATGCCGACCACGTCCTGCGGACGCTTGGTGAACGAGGCGATCTTGTTGACGTCCAGCGTGGAGGTGTTGGAAGCCAGGATCGCGCCCTGCTTCATCACTTCGTCCAGCTTCTTGAAGACGATTTCCTTGACGCCCATTTCCTCGAACACGGCTTCGATCACCATGTCCGCGTCCTTGATCTCGTCATAGGACAGCGTGGTGGTCAGCAGGGCCATGCGCTGCTCGACCTTCTCTTGCGTGAGCTTGCCCTTCTTGGCGCTGTTCTCGTAGTTCTTGCGGATCGTGGCCACGCCGCGGTCCAGCGCTTCCTGCTTGGTTTCCAGCATGATCACCGGCACGCCGGCGTTCAGGAAGTTCATGGTGATGCCGCCACCCATGGTGCCGGCGCCGATCACGGCAACCCGCTCGATCTTGCGCACCGGGGTGTCGCCGGACACGTCGGGGATCTTGCTGGCCGCGCGCTCGCCGAAGAAGGCATGGCGCAGGGCGCGCGATTCCGGCGTGGTCACCAGGGCCATGAAGCCTTCGCGCTCGGCCTTCAGGCCGGCCTCGAACGGCTTGAGCGATGCCGCCACGGCATCCACGCACTTCAGCGGCGCCGGGAAGTTCTTGGCCACGGCGGCCACGGTGTTGCGGGCGAAGGCCAGGAAGCCTTCCGCGTTCTCGTGCTTGACCTTCAGGTCGCGCACCTTCGGGTACGGGCCGGGCGCTGCCGCCACGTTCCTGGCGAAGGTCACGGCCGCGGGCAGCACGTCGCCGTCGACGATCTCGTCGAACAGCTTGGTGCCGGCGAACTTCTCGCTCGGAATGGCGGTGCCCGACACGATCATGTTCAGGGCGGCCTCCAGGCCGATCACGCGCGGCAGGCGCTGCGTGCCGCCGGCGCCGGGCAGCAGGCCCAGCTTGACTTCCGGCAGCGCGATCTGCGCGCCCTTGGCCGCCACGCGGTAGTTACAGCCCAGCGCCAGTTCCAGGCCGCCGCCCATGGCCACGGAGTGGATGGCCGCCACGACCGGCTTGGACGATGCTTCGATCGCACGGATCACCGAATGCAGGGTCGGTTCCTGGGTAGCCTTGGGGGTGTTGAATTCGCGGATGTCGGCGCCGCCCGAGAAAGCCTTGCCGGCGCCGGTGACGACGACGGCCTTGACGGCCGCATCGTCCAGCGCACGGGTCAAGCCTTCGACGATGCCAAGCCGGGTGCTATAGCCCAGGCCATTCACGGGGGGATTGTCGAGCGTGATGACGGCGACGCCGTCCTGAACCTGATACTGCGCTGTCATGCTGGTTCCTTTGTACTAGAAGTTGTCTCGGGATTCGAATTCTCGAATTATGTTTTTCTGCATTGGCCGGACCATGCGCGGCGAACCCATTGTCCGCCTTGCCGCCGCCTCCGGCTACCGGGAAAACCGCCTGCCGGCGCCCTTGCGCCGGTGCCCGCCCTGGTGCGAGCGGATCAAGCATACACAAAATAGCACGGTCGTTCAATTTCAATTTGGCGGTCCGGCAGGCGTGTCATGCGCCGCCTTTATGGCCGGCCTCGCCGGCGTGCATGCCAGTCCCGCCAAGCCGCATGCGAATGTCCCCGCAGGGCAGGCGCAGCGCCCTATGCGGCACTTCCCGCCCGATATGACGATGTCCTCTAATCACAGTCGGCGCGTTCTGTGCCACGCCCCTCGGATTTACCCTGAGAAGCCGGTAAACTCCCGCCCTTTGCCGCGCGCGGCCGCCCCACGAGGGCGCCGCCCTGCCGACACGCCAGCGACCCTGATGTCCTCCCTACCGTCTTCTTTCGCCCAGCCGCACCATCCCGTCATCGAGCACGACGCGCTCCAGCGCAAGCTCAAGGCCCGCCACCTCACCATGATCGCCATCGGCGGCGCCATCGGCACCGGCCTGTTCGTCGCCTCTGGCGCCTCCATCGCCCAGGCCGGCCCTGGCGGCGCGCTGCTGATGTACGGGCTCATCGGCCTGATGGTGTACTGCCTGATGACCAGCCTCGGCGAGATGGCCGTGCACATGCCGGTCGCCGGGTCCTTCGTCACCTACAGCGCGCTCTATGTGGAGGAAGGCTTCGGCTTCGCGCTCGGCTGGAGCTATTGGTTCAACCTTGCGGTGACCATCGCGGTGGAACTGGTGGCGGCGCAGCTGGTGATGCAGTACTGGTTCCCGGGCGTGCCCGGCGTGGCGTGGAGCGCGGCGTTCCTGCTGCTGATGTTCGGCCTCAACGCGATCTCGGTGCGCGGCTTCGGCGAGGCGGAATACTGGTTCGCGCTCATCAAGGTGGTCACCGTGCTGGTATTCCTCGGCGCCGGCCTGCTGATGATCTTCGGCATCCTGCACGGCGGCCCGCAGGCCGGCTGGCACAACTTCACCGTCGGCGACGCGCCCTTCGTGGGCGGCGTCCCCGCGATGTTCGGCGTGGCCATGATCGCCGGGTTCTCGTTCCAGGGCACGGAGACCGTGGGCGTGGCGGCCGGCGAAGCGGCCGACCCGGCGCGCACGATTCCGCGCGCGATCCGCCAGACGTTCTGGCGCATCCTGCTGTTCTACGTGCTGGCCATCCTCATCATCGGCGTGCTGATTCCCTACACCGACCCCAGCCTGCTGCGCAACGACGTGACCGACATCGGCGTGAGCCCGTTCGCGCTGGTGTTCCGCCGCGCCGGCCTGGCCTTCGCCGCCGGGCTGATGAACGCCGTGGTGCTCACCGCCCTGCTCTCGTCGGGCACCTCCAGCATGTACGCCTCTACCCGCATCCTCTATGGACTGGCCGTCAGCGGCCGGGCCCCGCGCGCGCTGGCGCGGCTGTCGGCCGGCGGCGTGCCCTACCTGGCCCTGGCGGCGACAGCCGCGGTGGGCGCGCTGTGCTTCCTGACGTCGCTGTTCGGCGACAAGGCCGTCTATATGTGGCTGCTCAACACCTCCGGCATGACCGGCTTCATCGCGTGGCTGGGCATCGCGGTGAGCCACTACCGCTTCCGCCGCGGCCTGGTTCGCCAGGGCTACAGCGCCGCGGACCTGGCCTACCGCTCGCCGCTCTACCCGTTCGGGCCGATCTTCGCCACCGTGCTGTGCGTGATCATCGTGCTGGGGCAGAACTACCAGGCCTTCGGCGACGTGCGCGGGCGGTGGGTGGAAATCCTCGGGACCTATATCGGGGTGCCGGTGTTCCTGCTGCTGTGGCTGGGGTACCGCCTGGCCAGAAAGACGCGCGTCGTCCGCTACGAGGACATGCCGTTCGACATCCCTGCGCGCCGCGCGCAGGCAGACTGAGAGGCCGGAGGGCGGACAAGCGAGAGGCCAGATCTTCCGACTTGTTGCCCGCCATGTTGCGCGCGAGATACATCACGCACCCTCGCCCGTCGTGGCGTTTGTGACTGCCTTCGAACTGTCATGCGCCCGTCACGATGGCCGTGCATCGTAGTGGTCTTTCGAACAGATCACCCCGCCTACATGCGCCTGCTTCCGTCCGCGACCGTCACCGCAGTCATCGCCATCACCGCTGCCGCCTGGTCCCTGCCCGCCGTCTCGCAGACGGCCGCCGCGCCCGCCTATCCGGCCACGCTCGCCGGCCACGCGGTCATGCCCGCGCAGAGCTTCATCGACGCGCCCAAGGATGCGCCGCAGGACCTGAAGACGAGCGGCAAGTTCACCACGGCCGGGCGCGCGGAGAAGATCGGCAGCGTGGAAGGCAAGTCGAACGGGCGCCCGACCGGTGTCTCCGTGCCATTCAGGGGACAACCGCTGCAAGGCCACTCCGGCATCAAGCACATGGCCGACGGCAGCTTCTGGGTACTGACCGACAACGGCGCCGGCAGCAAGGCCAATTCGCCGGACTTCATGCTCTACCTGAACCACTACAAGGTGGACTTCAAGAGCGGCAAGCTGCAGCGCCTGGGCACCGTGTTCCTGCACGATCCCGACAAGAAGGTGCCGTTCCGCATCGTCCACGAAGGCACGAAGCAACGCTACCTGACCGGCTCCGATTTCGACACCGAAAGCTTCCAGTTCGCCGGCGGCGCGCTGTGGATCGGCGAAGAGTTCGGGCCGTTCCTGATCAAGGCCGACCTGCAAGGCAAGGTGCTGGCCGTGTACGACACGCTGGTAGACGGCAAGCCCGTGCGCTCGCCCGACCACCCGGCCGTGACGACACCCGGCGTGCCCGGTGGCGCGGTCGACTTCCAGATCAAGCGCTCCAAGGGCTTCGAGGGCATGGCCGCGTCGCCCGATGGCAGCAAGCTCTACGCGCTGCTCGAAGGCCCGGTCTGGAACGCCCAGGCAAAGGACTACGAGCGCATCGACGGCAAGGAAGCGCTGCGCGTGCTCGAGTTCGACACGCTCGCCGGCAAATGGACCGGGCGATCGTGGAAGTACCCGCTCGAGGCCAACGGCAACGCCATCGGCGACTTCAACATGATCGACGCCACCACCGGCCTCATCATCGAGCGCGACAACGGCGAAGGCACAGCCGACAAGGCCTGCCCCGAAGGCCAGAAGCGCGACGACTGCTTCGCCGATATCGCCAAATTCAAGCGCATCTACAAGGTCGAACTGACCGAGGCCAACGCCGGCGGCGCCGTGCGCAAGATCGGCTACATCGACCTGCTCAATATCGCCGACCCCGACAAGCTGGCGCGCAAGCCGCTCAACGACGGCGTGCTCAAGTTCCCGTTCTTCACCATCGAGAACGTCGACGTGGTCGATCCCACTCACATCGTGGTGGGCAACGACAACAACCTGCCCTTCTCGAGCAGCCGCGAGCCGAACAAGGCGGACGACAACGAACTGGTGCTGCTGGAGGTGGGGGAGTTCCTGAAAGCGAAGTAGGACGGCAGGTTCGCAGGAAATGACAAGGCGCTTCGGTCCCTGCGCGGGACGAAGCGCCTTTTTCGTGCCCCGCCGGATGGCAGGTCAGTCGGTCAGTCGCGGCAACTGAACGAGGCAATCCCCTGGTAAGCGGCGCCATTGGCGAGCGTGACCCTGTACGGTACGATCACCAGCACGCCATCGGCGGGGCCGCCGCTGCCGATCACAAGATCAGGCCAACAAGGTGTTTGTGGAGGGCCATAAGGGACCCCCATGAAGCCGCGTATGAGAATTGGACAGTGCAGTGCGAGGTATTCCGAGGAATACCTCAGAGTATCAACAGGCTCTGAGCTCAGCACTGGAAAAAATTAAGACAGAAATAGCTACACCGGGCACGAACTTGAATAACCTGGTGACCAAGAAATGAGGGACGAGATGAATTTCTATAAGATCGGCCTTGATTTCAATTTCCCAGATCAGTGGCATCTGGAGCAGCCTGTTGATAATACCGGGCAAGAGGTGGTTGCGGGCGGATTTGGCCTTGGTAAGCCATGGGACACGAAAATCCCGCTCCGAAGCAGAATTTACCATCCAGGGCATGCGGTGTCCTTTTCGCTCAGTGGGCTCGGCGACTATTTTGTCAAAAAGACATTGATGGATACGCTATTGGCAGCCCTGCCTGAGGGTACTGTGCAAGCGGTGCCTGTGGAGATAGAAGGCGTCGGCGAGCCATACGAAATCCTCAACGTGCTGGACATTGTTGATTGCGTGGACGAGACGAGGACGGGTTTTTCCATGTTTCCGCGTTGGACCGAGGATGATGGGCGCCCGGACAAGATTGGCGACTATCGCATCGACATTTTGCGGATCGATCCTGCAAGGGCTGCAGGGCACGGGCTCTTCCGAACCAAAGGCTGGTTGGTTGGGCTCGTATGCTCAGAGCGAATTCGGGACCTTTTGATGGCGCAGGGCGCAACGGGGATTCGCTTTACGCTTGTTAGCTAAAACGCTGGTGCGTCAGCGTGCCCGACGCCATGTCCTGCTCGGGCACCAGCACGCGCGTAGTGACGTACCCCTTCGACAGGATCGTCTGGGAAAGACCCTTCACCAGCGTCTCGACACCCTGCTTGCCGATGCATTCGTCCTGGTAGTGGTCGAGCCACCGTTGTGCGAAGGCAAAGGGATCCATCGGCAGGGCCGACGCACCGCGTGCCTGCAACGCGGCCGGCAAGTCCCTGGGAACACCCAGGACGAAGCGGCTGATACGGAAGCATGGGTCTTCCTTCGGCAGGGCCGGAAACTCGGCGTGGGCGACAACTTCGGCGCGAACGGCGGGAGCATTGACAATGCCGGCGCGCTCGCGGGCCTCCTGCTGCTGGCGGGTTCGCTGTTCCTGTTCAGTGGCGGTGGTCAAGGCCGGGCCCGGTATTGCTTGTGCGAATGTTGCACGACATGCCAGCAAGAGACTGGCAGCAAACGGCCACAGACTTATGGCTGAAATATGTAGGTGTGAGACAGAAATAAGTCAGCTAATAGAAAGAAACAGCAAGAACGAGGGCTGCTACTGCCGGCATTCGATATAGCCTATCTATCCGTAAACGGATGTAAAGAATCCGCCGACAAGTTGTCTAAATTCCTCGCTTGCTGCGCCTCCTCCGATATCTATCCCGACATGGAATAATGTGTGACACCGAAAGAATCGGCAACTGCGAGCGCGCCTCACCAAATGCAAATCCCCCCAACAAAGTGGGGGGACCCGGTACCAACGTCTACGCCATCAGAAAGTGCGGCAGTGCTTTCCTACACCTCCAGCCACTCCTTCCGGATGGCCGCGTTCGCCTTCAGGTCCAGCGGCGTGCCCTCGAACACGATGTGCCCGTGCCCCATCACGTAGACCCGCTGCGAGATGTCCAGCGCGATGGCCAGCTTCTGCTCGATCAGCAGCACGGACACGCCGCGCTCCTTGAGCGTCTTGAGGTAATCGCCGACCAGCGTGACGATCATCGGCGCCAGGCCTTCGGTGGGCTCGTCGATCAGCACGAGATCGGGGTCGCCCATCAGGGTGCGGCACAGCGTGAGCATCTGCTGCTCGCCCCCGGAGAGCACGCCGGCGGCGGTGTTCTCGCGCTCCTTCAGGCGCGGGAACATGTTGTACATGTCCTGCACCGTCCAGCGCGGCTTGGCCTGGCGCGGATTGCGCTTTTCGCCGAGCAGCAGGTTCTGGCGCACCGTGAGCGTGGGGAAGATGTCGCGGTTCTCGGGCACGTAGCCCACGCCCAGGTGGGCGATCTCGAAGGTGCGGCGGCCGAGGATCTCTTCGTCGCGAAAGCGCACCGAGCCTTCGGCCTTGACCATGCCGAGGATGGCCTTGGCCATGGTGGAGCGCCCCACGCCGTTGCGCCCGAGCAGCGCGACGATCTCGCCTTCGTCGATATGGGCGTCCACGCCGTGGAGGATGTGGCTCTTGCCGTAGTAGGCGTGCAGGCCTTGCACGTCCAGCATGCGCTTGCCCATCAGTGCGCTCCTTCGGTGGCGGGTTCGTCGAGGGTGGTGCCGAGGTAGGCTTCCTTGACCTTGCGGTTGGCGCGGATAGCCTCCGGCGTGTCGGTGGCGATCACCTCGCCGTAGACCAGCACGGAGATCCGGTCGGCCAGGCCGAACACCACGCTCATGTCGTGCTCGACCATCACCAGGGTCTTGCCCACCGTGACGCGACGGATCAGTTCGACTGCATGGTCGGACTCGGAGCGGCTCATGCCGGCGGTGGGCTCGTCGAGCAGGATGACTTCGGCGCCGCCGGCAATGGTGATGCCGATCTCCAGCGCGCGCTGCTCGGCATATGTGAGCAGGCTGGCCTGGGTATTGCGGCGATGGTGCAGGCCGATCAGTTCCAGTACTTCCTCGGCGCGCTCGCGCGCGTCGCGCAGCTCGGACAGGCGGTGCCAGAACGAGTACTTGTAGCCGAGCGACCACAACACGGCGCAGCGCAGGTTCTCGAATACCGAGAGCCGGTGAAAGATATTGGTGATCTGGAAGCTGCGCGACAGCCCCATGCGGTTGATCACGAAGGGCTGCAGGCCGCCGATCTCCTGCCCGTTGAGCTTGACCGTGCCCGAGCTGGGCGCGAAGCGGCCGGAGATCAGGTTGAAGGTGGTCGACTTGCCGGCGCCGTTGGGGCCGATCAGTGCGTGGCGCTCGCCCTTGGGGATGGTCAGGTTGACGCCCCGGATGATTTCGGTCTGGCCGAATTTCTTGCGTACATCGTTCAGTTCCAGTGCCGCGCTCATGCCTTGCCTCCTGCTGCTGCCATTTCGGCCTGTACCTTGTCCCAGGTGGCGCGCACGCGTGCGCGCGCCGCACGGCAGGCCAGCAGCCCGCCCACCCACAGCGCGGCCGCCACCAGCCAGGGCACCGCGGTGCCGGCGTCGAAACCGATGCCGAACAGCGACATGGCGGTGCCGTTGGCACTGTCCACCTGCACCTTGTAGACCAGCTCCACGGTGAGGATCACCGCGGCCAGCAGCACCAGCCCGGCACCCGCGGCGCGGCCGTAGTCGGGCAGCATGGCGCGCAGCTTGCCGCGCGCCAGCAGCGGCACCTGCATCATCAGCAGGCTGGCGATGCCGCCCGGCACGAACATGACCATCAGCACGAAGAACAGGCCCAGGTACAGCAGCCACGCCTTGGTCAGGTCCGACAGCGCCACCGCGAACAGGATGAACACCACGGCGCCGATCACCGGGCCGAAGAACACGCCGGCGCCGCCGATGAAGGCCGCCAGCAGCACGCCGCCGGAGCGCACCGCGCTGACGTTCTCGGCCGAGACGATCTCGAAGTTGATGGCGGACAGCGCACCGGAGATGCCTGCGAAGAAGGCCGACAGGATCAGCACCAGGTAGCGCACGCGCTGGGTGTTGTAGCCGATGAATTCCACGCGCTCCGGATTGTCGCGCACGGCGTTGGCGATGCGGCCCAGCGGCGTCTGCGTCCACGCGTACATGGCCGCCATCGACAGCAGGCACCACACCGCGATCAGGTAATACACCTGCCGGCCCGCGCCGAAGGTGATGCCGAGCACCGATTCGCCCACCACGCGGTTGGTGGAAATGCCGCCCTCGCCGCCGAAGAAATCCGGGAACATGAGCGAGCTGGCGAACACCATCTCGCCGATGCCCATGGTGATCATGGCGAAGGTGGTGCCGGATTTCTTGGTGGTGACGTAGCCGAACAGCACGCCGAAGAAGGCGCCGGCCAGGCCGCCCACCACCGGCAGCAGCGACACGGGCAGCCACACCTTGCCCGCGCCCACCATATTGAGCACGTGGATGGCGATGAACGCGCCCAGGCCCGCATAGACCGCGTGGCCGAACGACAGCATGCCCGTCTGGCCAAGCAGCATGTTGTAGGACAGCGCGAAAATGATCATGATGCCCATCTGCGACATCAGCGTGATGGCGAACCCGCCCGTGAAGAACAGCGGCAGCACCAGCATCAGGAGCGCGGTGCTGCCCCAGATCAGCCAGCGCGCCAGGTTCAGCGGGCGGTAGCGCATGGTGCGGCCGGTCACGACCGCCTCGCGGCGTTGTTGCATTGTCGTCTCCATGCTGTCAGCCCTCCCGGGTACCCATCAGACCACGCGGGCGGAAGATCAGCATCACCACCAGCAGCAAATATGGCAGCACCGGGGCGACCTGCGCCACCGTGAGCTTCCACAACGAGGACAGCGGCGTGCTGTCGGTCACCTGCAATCCGATCGTGCCCAGCAGGCCAGCCACCGAGGCATCCAGCGTGACGGCGAAGGTCTGCAGCACGCCGATCAGCAGCGAGGCGATAAACGCGCCCACCAGTGATCCCATGCCGCCCACCACCGCCACCACGAACACGATCGACCCCACCGCGGCCGCCATCGATGGCTCGGTGACGAAGGCATTGCCGCCGATCACGCCGGCCAGCCCGGCCAGCGCGGCGCCGCCGCCGAACACCATCATGAACACGCGCGGCACGTTGTGGCCGAGCGCCTCGACCATCTCCGGATGCGTGAGCGCGGCCTGGATCACCAGCCCGATGCGCGTGCGGGTGAGCACCAGGTAGATCGCCACCAGCATGGCCAGCGACACCAGCATCATGAATGCACGGTATTTGGGGAAGGACGAGGTGAAGACCGTGAACAGCGGGCCATCGAGCTCGGCCGGGATGCGGTAAGGCACGGCGGCCAGGCCCCACACCAGCTTGACGCCTTCCTCGATCAGGTAGGCCAGGCCGAAGGTAAACAGCAGTTCCGCCACGTGGCCGTACTTGTGCACGGTGCGCAGGCCGAAACGCTCGACCAGCGCGCCGGCACCTGCCACCAGCAGCGGCGCGAAGATCAGCGCCGGCCAGAAGCCGATCTTGCTGGCGATGGTATAGGCAAAATACGCGCCCAGCATGTAGAAACTGGCATGCGCGAAGTTCAGCACACCCATCATGCTGAAGATCAGCGTAAGCCCGGAAGAGAGCATGAAGAGCAACAGCCCGTAGCTGATGCCGTTCAGGAGGGAAATGACGAAGAATTCCACAACAAGTCCTTCATTCTGACGCCGGCCAGCCGGGCGGCCGCCGGCGGTCGGCCGGTCACAAAAGACTGCTCCAGGGGTGAACACAGCCCGCCCGGCGCGACCGCTGCCACCCGGGCCGGCCGGCGTATGCAGGATCGGATGGCGCGCCGGGATCCGCCGCGCCTCCGCCGGACGCAGGCTTAGCTCGGGCGCTTCATCTGGCAGGAAGTCGGCTGCGCCGCCACGTACTCGTCCATCAGCGCATTGGTCTTCCAGCCATAGCCGGTGTTTTCCTGGTCGTACTTGACTTCCTTGCCGTCGACCTTGGTCCAGGTGGCCACCACCAGCGACTGCTGGACCTGGTGGTCGGAGCCACGCATTTCCACGATGCCGTTCATGCTGTCGACCTTCATGCCCTCGAGCACCTTGGCCACCTTGACCGGATCGGTCGACTTGGCTTCCTTGAACGCCTTGCCCAGCATGGCGACGCCGGTGTACGCGGCCATCACGTAGAAGTCATCGTTGTACTTCTTCTTGAAGCCTTCGATGACCTCGGAACCCTTGAAGCCCTTGTTGTTGGCGTTGTAGTAACCCACGTACTTGACATGCTCGGCGCCGGACGCGCCCATGGCGGTCGGCACGCCGGTGGTGGCACCGTAGTAGGTGTAGTAGTTGGTGGTCAGGCCGGCATCCTTGCCCGCCTTGATCAGCAGGGCCAGGTCGCTGCCCCAGTTGCCGGTGATCACGGTGTCGGCGCCGGAGGCCTTGATCTTCGCCGCGTAGGGCGCGAAGTCCTTGACCTGGGCCAGCGGGTGCAGGTCTTCGCCGACGATCTGGATGTCAGGACGCTTGCGCTTGAGGTAATCCTTGGCGGCGCGCGTCACCTGATGCCCGAACGAATAGTTCTGGTTGATCAGGTAGACCTTCTTGACGTTGGCATCCTTGGCCAGGAAGGTGGTCAGCGCCTCCATCTTCATGTCGGAGTTGGCGTCGAGCCGGAAATGCCAGTAATTGCACTTGCTGTTGGTCATGTCCGGGTCTACCGCGGCGTAGTTCAGGTAGACGATTTCCTTGCCCGGATTGCGCTCGTTGTGCTTGGCCACCGCGTCTTCCAGCGCCAGGCCAACCGAGGAGCCGTTGCCCTGCACGATATAGCGGATGCCCTGGTCCACGGCCTGCTTGAGGATGGTCAGGCTTTCCTGCGGTGACAGCTTGTTGTCGAAACCGACCACCTCGAACTTGTTGCCGCCGCCCCAGTCCTTCTGGTTGGCGATGTCGGCGACGAACTGCCAGCTCTTGAGCTGGTTCTGGCCGACCGGCGCCATCAGCCCGGACAACGGATCGATAAAGGCGATCTTTACCGTTTCAGCAGCCGCGACCCCGGAACCCATTGCCGCAAACAGTGCCGTGGCGGCCACGAGCGGACGCAATCTGATCATGCTTGTCTCCTTCGGTTTTTTTGTTGGCTTTCGTTGATCCCGGTTCGCGCAGCGCCCTCTGCCGAAACCTCGGCGCGGCGCGGACCTGTCCTGCGGGCGCCGGCCGCATGGGCCGGCAAGCATCGGCGGCTCTGTGGCCGCCTTGGAATCAGGCCGACGGCAGTCGGTAGTCCTTGAACTGCTCGCGCAACCTGAGCTTTTGCATCTTGCCGGTGGCCGTGAGCGGAATCTCGGTGACGAAGGCGACGTCGTCGGGGATCCACCATTTGGCGACCTTGCCTTCGAAGAACGCYAGCAGCTCTTCGCGCGTCACCTCGGTGCCGGGCCGCTTGACCACCACCAGCAGCGGGCGTTCGTCCCACTTCGGGTGGTAGCAGGAGATGCAGGCCGCCATATGGACCGCGGGGTGGGCCGAGGCCACGTTCTCGATGTCGATGGAGGAGATCCACTCGCCGCCGGACTTGATCACGTCCTTGCTGCGGTCGGTGATCTGCATGTAGCCATCGGCGTCGATGGTGGCCACGTCGCCGGTGGGGAACCAGCCATCGACCAGCGGCGAAGCGTCGTTGCGGTAATAGTGCTCGATCACCCACGGGCCGCGCACATGCAGGTCGCCGAAGGCCTTGCCGTCCCACGGCAGTTCGTTGCCATCGCCGTCGACGATCTTCATGTCCACGCCGTAGATCACGCGGCCCTGCTTTTCCTGGATCTTCTGCTGCTCTTCTTCGGGCAGGTCGTTGTGGCGGGCCAGCAGCTTGCACGAGGTGCCCAGCGGCGACATCTCGGTCATGCCCCAGGCGTGGATGGTTTCCACGCCCAGTGCCTTGAGCGCGCGGATCATGGCCGGCGGCGCGGCCGAGCCGCCGATCACGGTGCGGTGGAAGGTGGAGAACTTGAGCTGGTTGCCCTGCACATACTGCAGCAGGCCGAGCCACACGGTGGGCACGCCGGCGGAGAAGGTCACCTTCTCCTGCTCGAACAGCTCATATAGCGACGCGCCGTCCAGCTTGGCCCCCGGGAAGACCAGCTTGGCGCCGACCAGCGGCACCGAGTACGGCAGGCCCCAGGCATTGACGTGGAACATCGGCACGACCGGCAGGATCACATCCTGCGCGGAGCAGCCCAGCGCGTCAGGCAGCGCCGACGCGTACGAATGCAGCACGGTGGAGCGATGCGAGTACAGCGCGCCCTTGGGGTTGCCCGTGGTGCCGGAGGTGTAGCAAAGGCTCGACGCGGTGTTCTCGTCGAACTGCGGCCAGGTGTAGTTGCCGTCTTGCGCGTCGATCAGGTCTTCGTAGCACAGCAGCGGCACCTTGGGGTTGGCCGGCATGTGCGAGCGGTCGCTCATCATCACCCAGCCCTTCACACCGGGGCAATGGGCCGCCACGCCTTCCACCAGCGGCAGGAAGGTGGCGTCGAAGAACACGTACTGGTCTTCGGCGTGGTTGATGATATAGGCCACCTGCTCCGGGAACAGGCGTGGATTGACGGTATGGCATACCGCGCCCGAGCCGGACACGGCGTAGTAGATTTCGAGGTGGCGGTAGCCATTCCAGGCCAGTGTGCCGACCCGCTCGCCCTGGCGCACGCCGAGCGCGGCGATGGCCTGGGCCAGCTTGCGGGCGCGCAGCTCGCAGTCGCGGTAGGTGTAGCGGTGCAGGTCGCCTTCGGTCCGTCGCGAGACGATTTCCGTGCTGCCGTAGTGGCGTGCGGCGTGCTTGATGATGGAGGAAATGAGCAGGGGCTCGCTCATCATTTGACCCATCAATGCCATGGAATAGTCTCCTGTGGTTTTTTAGATCCGCCAAAAAACGAACAACCGTTCTATTTTTTGGCCGATTGTTCCCATCCTTTGATGAAACGTCAACGGAATTCCGTTGTGCGCCGCCGTACCCGGAACGCTGGCAAGCCGCGCTCGCGCCCTGTGTCGGTGCATGCACGGCAGGGCTGATCGAGGGACATGCGGAAATAATGCGGCGGCAACGGCAGTCACAGATGGAGATGACGGCGTGGAAGTACAATAACGCCTGCCATGTTGCACCTCAACATGTCGTTTTCCCTAGCCTGCAAGCGCACTTGCGGGAAATTCGGCCAGCCGGCGCTGCACCGCCCAGCCACTCACAACGAAGCCCCCGTGAACTCTCCCGAGCCAAACGCCGCCCCCCCCTCCCTGTCCGAAACGATGCCGGACGGAACCAGCGCCGCGCCAGCCGACGCGGCCGTCCCGCAGGTGCCATTCACGACGGCGACGGGCTTCGCGGAGCTGGGCCCGCGCTTCTTCACCCGGCTCGCGCCCACGCCGCTGCCCTCGCCTTACCTGGTAAGCGTATCGCCGTCCTCGGCGGCGCTGCTGGGCTGGGACGCGCATGCCGCAACGCAGCGTAACTTCATCGAAACTTTTGCGGGAAATCAGGTCCCGGACTGGGCCGATCCCCTCGCCAGCGTCTATTCGGGGCACCAGTTCGGGGTCTGGGCCGGCCAGCTCGGCGACGGCCGGGCGATCCGCCTGGCCGAGGCGCGCACCGCCACCGGCCCGATGGAAATCCAGCTCAAGGGCGCCGGCATGACGCCGTATTCGCGCATGGCCGACGGCCGCGCGGTGCTGCGCTCGTCCATCCGCGAATACCTGTGCTCCGAGGCCATGGCCGCGCTCGGCATTCCGACCACGCGCGCCATGTGCATCGTCGGCTCGGACGCCCCGGTACGGCGCGAAACCATGGAGACCTCAGCCGTAGTGACACGCCTGGCGCCAACCTTTGTCCGTTTTGGCCATTTCGAGCATTTCGCTGCGCGCGAGGACACCAGCGCGCTGCGCCAGCTGGCGGATTTCGTCATCGACCGATTCATGCCCGAATGCCGCGAGGACAAGCAGCCCTACCAGGCGCTGCTGCGCGAGGTGTCGCTGCGCACCGCCGAGCTGATGGCGCAATGGCAGGCGGTCGGCTTCTGCCACGGCGTGATGAATACCGACAATATGTCGATCCTCGGCCTGACCATCGACTACGGCCCCTTCGGCTTCCTCGACGCCTTCGACGCCAACCATATCTGCAACCACACGGACACGCAGGGCCGCTACGCCTACAGCCAGCAGCCGCAGGTGGCGTTCTGGAACCTGCATTGCCTGGCCCAGGCGCTGCTGCCGCTGTGGCGCGAGGGCGACGGCAAGGGCGAAGAAGGCAAGGCAGCGAGCGAGGCCGCGGTCGAAGCCGCGCGCGCCGCGCTCGATCCCTTCCGTGAGCGCTATGCCACCGCCTTCTTCCAGCGCTACCGCGACAAGCTCGGCCTGCGGCCCACGGGCGGGCGCGACGAGGAGGACGAGCCGCTGCTGAGCGAGCTGTTCCAGCTGCTGCATGCGCAACGCGTGGACTACACCTTGTTCTGGCGCAACCTCGCCCGCATATCGTCTGCGGACGGCAGCCGCGATGCACCGGTACGCGACCTGTTCCTGGACCGCGCGGCATGGGATGCCTGGGCCGGCACGTACCGCGCCCGGCTGCGCGCCGAACAGTCCGACGATGCGGCGCGCGCCGCGGGCATGCTGGCGGTGAACCCGAAGTACGTGCTGCGCAACCACCTGGCGGAAACCGCCATCCAGCGCGCGCGGGAGAAGGATTTCACCGAGGTGGACCGCCTGCTGGACGTGCTCTCGCGACCCTTTGACGAGCAGCCGGAGGCCGAAGGCTACGCCGCGCTGCCGCCGGACTGGGCCGCGGGACTGGAAGTGAGCTGTTCGTCGTGAGCCCCCCCGGCAGGCAGGTACGCGGCGCGCCGCGATCACCCCGCCCGCAGGCACGACTGTAAGGATCGCGTGCCGGAAACGACCAAGTAGACCCAATGCTCCGGGCGGCGCACGCCAGGCAATGCAGCCTCTCGCGCCACCCGGCCAACCAGAAAGGAAGCCGAGCATGACCACGCAGAAAACCGACGCCGAGTGGCGCGCGCAACTCTCCGACATCGAATACCGCGTCGCCCGCGAAGCGGCCACCGAGCGGCCCTTCACCGGCCGCTACTGGGACCACTGGGACCGCGGCACCTACCGCTGCATCGGCTGCGGCACGCCGCTGTTCGAGGCCAGCACCAAGTTCGACGCCGGCTGTGGCTGGCCCAGCTACTTCCGTCCGATCAACGGCGAGGTGATCGACGAGCACACCGACCGCTCGCATGGCATGCTGCGCGTGGAGGTCCGCTGCAAGGAATGCGGCAGCCATCTGGGCCATGTCTTCGAAGATGGCCCCGCGCCCACCGGTTTGCGCTACTGCATCAACTCGGCTGCGCTAAAATTCGACGAGCGCGACCCTGCCGATTTCGAGGCGGGTGACGCCGCGCCGACATCGCCCGACACGCCGCGCTAAGGCCGAACCGCCCGCGCGGCGGTTCGCCGCCAACCCAGCCCCGACCTTTGCGTCGATCTATCCTGTCCGCATGAAATTCCTGTTCGACCTGTTTCCGGTCATCCTGTTCTTCGTCGCCTTCAAGTTCGCGGGCATCTATACCGCCACCGGGGTGGCCATCGTCGCCACGGTGGTGCAGATCGGCTGGGTCTGGCTGCGCCACCGCAAGGTCGAGCCGATGCAATGGATCAGCCTGGCGATCATCTCGGTGTTCGGCGGCGCCACGCTGCTGCTGCACAACGAGACTTTCATCAAGTGGAAGCCCACCGTGCTGTACTGGCTCTTCGCCGCCACGCTGACGTTGTCGGCGCTGCTGTGGCGCAAGAACCTGATCCGCGCCATGCTGGGCAAGCAGGTCAGCATGCCGGACAACGCCTGGGGCAAGCTCAACGCCGCCTGGGCCGCTTTCTTCGCCGTGATGGGCGTGGTCAACCTCTATGTGGCCTACCAGTTCTCCACCGACGCCTGGGTCAACTTCAAGCTGTTCGGCAGCATGGGCCTGATGCTGGTGTTCATCCTGGCGCAAAGCGTCTGGCTGTCGCGCCACATGCAGGAAACCCCCTCCGAATAAGGCGCCGGGCTCACCGGATTCACCGACTACACCGCGGGTGCGCTGCAAGCGCAGTGCGCCCGCCGGGCTCCATCCTCCGGCCCTGCGCCGGGGCCGATCCCACCACAGAGACCCCAAGATGGCCGCCGATCCCGCACATATCGAGGCGCTGCTGCGCGCAGCCCTTTCCCCCACCAGCGTCGCCGTGCGCGACGACAGCGCGCTGCATGCCGGCCACGCCGGCGCCGCATCCGGCGGCGGTCACTACCATGTGACCATCGTCAGCTCCCGGTTTGCCGGCAGCACACGCGTAGCGCGTCACCGCATGGTGTATGATGCGCTGCGCGAACTGTTCCCCACGCAAATTCACGCGCTGGCTGTCACCGCGCTGACCGAACAAGAACTTGAATCCCGCGAATCGTCCCGCGATTCCTCGAGCAACTCTCAGACCTGATTCCATGAAGACCACCGTCCTCTCGTTCAGCCTGGCGGCTGTGCTTGCCGCTGGCAGCTTGCCCGCCCTGGCCCAGAACGCCGCCGTCGTGAATGGCAAGGCGATCCCCTCGGCGAAGCTGGACAAGCTCATCGCCGGCACCGGCCAGCCGCCCAATGCCGAGTTGCGCGACCGCGCCCGCAACATGCTGATCGACCGTGAGCTGCTGCTGCAGGAAGCCAACAAGCGCGGCCTGACCCAGCGCGACGACCTGCAGGAACAACTGGAGCAGGCCAAGCTGAACGTGCTGGCCGGCGCGGTGTTCGAGGACTACGTCAAGACCCACGGCGCCAGCGACGAAGAGCTGCGCAAGCAGTACGACAAGATCAAGTCCCAGTTCGGCAGCGGCAAGGAATACCACGCCCGCCACATCCTGGTGGAAAAGGAAGCCGACGCGCGCGCCATCATCGCCAAGATCAAGGCCGGCGCCAAGTTCGAAGACCTGGCCAAGGCCTCGTCCAAGGACCCGGGCTCCGCGGCCAATGGCGGCGATCTCGACTGGGCCAACAGCAGCAGCTACGTGCCGGAATTCTCGGCCGCGATGACCGCGCTGAAGAAGGGCCAGATGACCGACACCCCGGTCAAGACCCAGTTTGGCTGGCACATCATCCAGCTCGACGACGTGCGCGACGCCAAGGTCCCCACGTTCGAGGAAGTCAAGCCGCAGCTCACGCAGATGCTGATGGGCGACCAGAACTGGCAGCGCGAGCAGTTCCAGGCCATGATGAAGGCGCTGAAGGAAAAGGCGAAGATCCAGTAAGCGGATCCGGCCTCGATGCAGCAGGGAAACCGGTGCCGATGGCACCGGTTTTCATTTAGGCGACGGGTTGCCGTTGGACCTGCCGTGGCCGGCTTCCCTCTCCCGTGCGCGGAAGGGGCGCGGCGCGAAGGGCGTGACAGCCGCCGTCATTGCGAATGGCCTCGGCGCACCGGGCCGGCTTCGTCCGGTTCGAACGGCGCCTCGCCCAAGGTAGCCAGGTACCCCTGCGCCGCGCCGCGCAGGCGCCGCGTCAGCCGCGGGAAATCGATTTCCTCCCCTTCCTCGATGCATGCATGCGCGATAAGGCCGTAGACGATGGCCTGCAGCGTCACCGAGGCTTCCTCGACCACCGCCGCCGGCGGCGCGTCGGCCGCGCCCAGCAGCGCCCTGCTCCACAGCGCAACGAAGCGCCGGTACATCTTCCGGTACGCCGCGCGCCCCGAATGATGCCGCTCCAGCAGGTAGATCGGCCCCCAGCGCTCGGGCGTCTCGCGGTGATGCGCCACGTTGACGGCAATCAGCGCATCCACCAGGGCTGCCATCGGTTCGCCGCGGCGCTGCGCCAGGCAGGCGTCCATGGCCAGCACGATGCGCTTGGCGCGCAGGTGCAGGCAGACCTGCGCCAGTTCCTCCTTGCTGCCGAAGTATTCGTAGAACGTGCCCAGGCCCACGCCAGCCAGGTCGACGATGGCGCGGATGGTCACCTGCGCGTAGTCGTGCGCCGCCAAAAGCCGAACAAAGGCTTCCTGGATGGCCAGCGAGGTCTGCCATGAGCGTGACTGCACCGGCCTGCGGCGGGGCTTCGCCGGGTCTTTGCGCTGCGGGTTCATGCTGCTCCGAAAGCCGAACATGCTGGCTGGGCATTGTATCTAGAATGGCCTTTCCAACGTAGCCCGGCGCGCCGGCATGCCTGGCCGCGCAACGCGAGACAGCAAGGAGACGCCACGATGAACTGGACCACCCACACCATCACCAACCAGGTGCCGGAGCTCAAGGACTACAACCTGTACACCAGCGACGCCGGCATCCGCCGCGCCGTGGAACGCGCCGGCGCCGGCTGGAGCGGCGCCGAGCTTGCGCGCCAGGGCGCGCTGCTCGGCGCGCAGGAAACCCTGCGCCATGCCGAGGACGCCAACCGCCACCATCCCGAGCTGCACACGCATTCGCGCGCCGGCGAGCGGATCGACCAGGTGCGTTTCCACCCCGCGTGGCACGCCATGATGGCCATCGCGCGCGCCAGCGGCCTGGCCAACCTGCCCTTCGCCGACGCGCGTCCGTCGGCATGGACGTCGTATGGCGCGGCGCTCTACATGCACAGCCAGATCGAATCCGGCTCGCTCTGCCCCACCAACATGACACAGGCCTGCATCCCCGTGCTGCGCAAGGAGCCGGGCCTGTTCGCCGAGCTCGGGGACAAGCTGCTGACCCAGGCCTACGACCCGCGCGACGTGCCGATCGCGCACAAGCCATCGATCAACGTGGGCATGGGAATGACCGAGAAGCAAGGCGGCTCCGACGTGCGTGCCAACACCACGCGCGCGATCGCGGTGCGCGGCGAGGGCCGCGGCGCCGAATACCGCATCACCGGCCACAAGTGGTTTTTCTCGTCGCCGATGTCGGATGCGCACCTGGTGCTGGCCAACACCGAGGCCGGCTCGTCGTGCTTCTTCGTGCCGCGCTGGCTTCCGGACGGCAGCAAGAACGCCATCGAGATCCAGCGTCTCAAGGACAAGGTCGGCAACCGCTCCAATTCGAGCAGCGAGGTGGAGTTCCGCGACGCCTGGGGCGTGATGGTGGGCGACGAAGGCCGCGGCATCCCGACCATCCTGGAGATGGCCACCTACAGCCGGCTGAACTGCGCGCTGTCGAGCGCGGGCTTCCTGCGCCAGGCGCTGGTGCAGTCGCTGCACTACGCGCGGCACCGCAGCGCGTTCGGCAAGCCGCTGGTGCGCCAGCCGCTGATGGCGCGCGTGCTGGCCGACATGGCGCTCGAAGCCGAAGCCGCGATGCTGCTCGCAATGGACCTGGCCACCGCGTTCGAGGCCACCGACGACGCCGACCGGCTGGCCTGGCGCCGCATCCTCACGCCCGCCGCCAAGTTCTGGATCTGCAAGCGCGCGGTGGAGGTTACCGGCGAAGCGATGGAGGTCTTCGGCGGCAACGGCTACGTGGAGGACGGCCCGATGGGCCGGCTGTTCCGCGACGCGCCGGTCAATTCGATCTGGGAAGGCTCGGGCAACGTGATGTGCCTTGACGTCCTGCGCGCCATCGGCCGCAATCCCGACGACTATCTGCGCGTGCTGGCGCGCCTGGAGGCCGTGGGTGCCGGCGAGCCCCGCATCCTGGCCTGCGTGGCCGGCCTGCGCGAGGCACTGCGCCTGCCGGAGCAGGCGCAGCAGGCGGAGGCGCGGCGCACCACCACGCGCCTGGTGCTGGCCGCGCAGGCCTGCCTGATGCTCGAGCACGCCGACGCGGCCTGCGCGCGCGCCTTCCTCGACAGCCGCTTCGATCCCGAATGGGGCGCGGTGATGGGCATCAGCGCGGGCGGCGATGCCGCGCGGATCCTGGAGATGGCCTGGGCGGGCTGACGGCCCGCGGCCATGGCGGCGCCGCTCGGACCGCTGCTCAGGCCGCCGCGCAGAGCTCCAGCAGCTGCTCGTCGCGCAGGCCCCACCGGGCAGGGTCCTCGAAGCCGACGATGGCGTCCTCCGTCTCGCGCAGGTCCAGCGTCTGCGGCGCGAGGTGCGCGGCGTCGGTGACCGAGTAGAAGACCTTCACGCGCGGGCGCAGCGGCTCGTTGTCGTGCTGCGCGAACACCACCGCCAGCCGCCCGGAGCGCAGGCGCAGCACGGTGCCCAGCGGGTAGATGCCGATCGAGCGCGTGAAAGCCTGGAACACGGTGCGGTCGAACAAGGTGTCCACCCGCACTGCCATGTACTCCAGCGCCCGCGCCGGTGACCACGCCTCGTGGCCGGGCCGGTCCGAGGTCAGCGAGTCATAGGTGTCGCATACCCCGGCGATCTTGGCATGCACGCTGATCTCGCTGGCGCGCAGGCCGAAGGGATAGCCGCGCCCGTCGATCCGCTCGTGATGGTGGATGCAGACGTCGAGCGGGATATTGCTGTAGAGCCTGGCCTCGTTGAGGATGCGATAGCCGACGGAGGGATGGCGCTGCACCACCTCCATCTCGGCCGCGCTCAGCGGGCCGTTCCGGTGCAGGACCTTGGCCGGAATCGCGACCTTGCCGATATCGTGCACCAGCCCCGCCAGGCCGAGTTGCTGCACGGTGCCGTTGTCCAGCCCGAGCGTGCGCCCGAGCGCGATCATCAGGACGCAGACCGCGAAGGAATGCAGGTAGGTGTAGTCGTCGCGCACCTTCAGGCGTGCCAGTGCGATCAGCGCCTGCGAATGGCGGGTCAGCGAGTTGGAGACCGAGTCGACCAGCAGCAAGGCACCTTCGACCTCCAGCGCGCGGCCCATGCGCGCGTCGGTAAACATCGACCCGACCACCGCCTTGCCGTTGCGCATCACGTCACGCGCCAGCCCCAGCTCCACCTCCAGCGGCACGCCCGAATGGGGCACCGCGCCCTGCGGCTCGTCGGCCACGGGATTCACGGTCAGCGAACCGGTCGCCGCCTGCGGCACCGGCGGCGCCGGCGGCGCGATGCCCTTGCCCTTGAGCAGGTCGATCCACACCTCCTCGACCGTCGAGGCGACCATCTGGTCGATCTGTTCCTGGCTGGTCACCGGGAAGCGCGAACGCCAGAACGGGTGCTCGATCCATGGCCCGCCCACCCTGGCCACGAACATGCCGACTTGAAGCTGTTTGGTCTTGATGCGTTTCAGCATGCCAGCTCTCCGGGTGCAGAGTGAATGGGGCGTGGCAGCTTAACGGCGGAACGCGGGAGAACTTTAGGGCGGTTCAGGGCGGTTCAGGGCGGAATATGCCGCTCGGGACGCGTGGCCTCGCCGCTCGGGCGACCGTGGCTTCACCGCCCCGGAACCGTGTGCCTCCGAAGGCCCGTCTCCATTCCAGGTTCGCGCGCAGAGCGGGCGCGCGGTTGCCGGATCGCCAGAACCACAACCGCACCCTCTGTCAACCACCGGGGAAATATCCGGCCCCGCCCCTCAGGCTTTCCGTCCGGGCAGCACGCGCAAAGCTACAATACGCCGCTACCCGCTTCGCCCGTCACACCATGCCCAGAACGTACACGCTCGTCGGTATCGCTCGCGCCAAGTCCCAGCACCGTGAGGTCCTGGGCGCCAAGCTCGACGCACTGCGCACGCGCGGTGCCATGGAGCCGGGATGCCTGCGATACCACGTGGGCGAGGACGCCGAGGACACCGAAGTGTTCGTGCTCTATATGGAGTGGAATTCCCGGCACGCGCTGGAATCCCACCTCAACAGCGAATATGTTCGTGACTTCCACGCCACACGACAGGATTTCCTCGAAGGCGACATCCAGCTTCGCTGGCTGAACGCCGCCTAGCCGCGGCGCGCCCCTCAAGCGGCCACCGGCCTACTTTCCGTCGTCCTTCAGGCGCCGCCACAAAGTGGTGGCGCTGATCCCCAGGGCATGGCACGCCGCGGCACGGTTGCCGCCGCACTGCGCCAGCACGCGCCGGATATGCTCGGCCTGGCTGGCGCGCGCCACGCCCGCCAGGGACTGGCCATTCTCCCCATCTTTGGCGCTACCCCAGGCCACCGGCGCGCTTTCGCCCTGCGGCGGCGGCCCGGCCTCGGGCGCCGCACCGAACAATTCCGGCGCGGCGGCCTGCAATTCGGCCAGCAAGTCGCGTGGCGCCAGCCTGCGGCCCACCACCAGCACCGCAATGCGCTCGGTCACGTTCTCCARCTCGCGGATATTGCCCGGCCAGCCGTAGCCCGACAGCCTTTCCCGTACCGCCTGTGGCAGAGGCTGGGGCTGCGCATGGCCCAGACGCTCCTGGGCGCGCCGGTACAGCAGTTCGGCCAGCTCCGGCAGGTCGCCGGCGCGCTCGCGCAGCGGTGGCATCTCGATGCGAAGGATATTGAGGCGGTAGTACAGGTCCTGGCGGAAGCTGCCTTGCCGCACCAGCGCGCCCAGGTCGCGGTGCGTCGCGGCGATGACCCGCACATTGACCGGCACCGAGTCGAGCCCGCCGATCGGCAACACCTGCTTTTCCTGCAGTACGCGCAGCAGCCGGGTCTGCAGTGCCGGCGGCATGTCGCCGACCTCATCGAGGAACAGCGTGCCATTGTGGGCAGACTCGAACAGGCCGGCCTTGCCGCCGCGGCGCGCGCCGGTGAAGGCACCTTCCTCGTAGCCGAACAGTTCACTTTCCAGCAGGGCTTCCGGAAATGCCGCGCAATTGACGGCCACGAAAGGAAAGACCCGGCGCGGGCTGGCGTCGTGCATGCCCTGCGCCAGCACTTCCTTGCCGGTGCCGCTTTCGCCACCCACCAGGACGGTGGAATCCACTGCCGCGTAGCGCCGCGCCAGTTCCCGCAGGTGATGCATGGCAGGCGAAGCGCCGGCGAGGTCGTCGAGGCTGTAGCGCACGCCCGCCGGCCGGGCGCGGCTGCGCGAACGCAGGTTGCGGTCGACCCGGTGGATGGCATTGGCATCCTGCAGCGTCAGAACCGCGCCGGCGGTGCCGGCGTCGGTGACGATGGGTATGCGGTTGACCACCACCATCTTGTCGCCGAGCTTGTGGATCGCCTCGAGTTCCTTGTTGCCGCTCTGCATGACATTGTCCAGCGACAGCGCGGGCGCCAGCGTCTGCAGCTTGCGGCCCAGCGCGGCCGGCGGGGCAATGCCGAGAAAGCGCTCCATGGCCGGGTTGTAGGTCTGGATGCGCCCTTCCGCATCGACCGCCGCCACGCCCTCGTTGAGGTGCGCCAGGATGGTGTTGACGTAGTCGCGCCGGCTGGACTCGATGCGCCGCAGCCGGGCTGCCTCGATGGCATCCTCCAGCGCGCCGCGCACCGAGACGCCGGAATAGAGGAACACGCCGATCAGGCCGATGCGGTCGGCCAGGTCGGTCACCATCCCGGGCCCCACCACCACCTGCACCCCTTCCTGCTTGAGCGCCTTCACGCGGGCCGCGGCGTCGTCCTCGGTCAGGTAGGTGTAGGCCGGGATCGACAGCGAGAAGGTCCGCACGAACTCGTCCACCTCGGGATAGGTCGCGGCGTGGGTCACCAGCGCCACACGGGGGGAAATGCGGCGCGCGGTCGAGAGCGCGCTCATCACGTCGAACCCCGTCACCTTGACCAGCACCACCGGCACGTCCACGTGCTGGCGCAGGTAGGCGCCGTTCGAGCCAGCCGCCACCACGGCATCGAGCCGCCCCTCGCGCGCCTCCCGCGCAATCGCGCTGGCAGCCGCGGCGTAGCCCTTGCCGAGGATGCGGAATTCCGCCTGGGCGGCGTAGCCCGGGATCAGGTCGGCAAAGGCGCGCGACAGGCGGCTGATGCCGATCGCCCAGATGCGCGGGCGTCCGGTGCCGGCGGCAGGCAGGTTGACGGGAGTGGTCAGGGCGTTACTCATATCGGCGCGATTGAGGGAAACTTGGGCGAGGATGGGTCAGGCGGACTAATCTTTGAATTGTGCGCGCCGACGGATTGCATTTCAATATTGAAATGCAATCTTTCATTTCAGAAATAGAAATGACATGCCGATAGCGCCTCAATCCTTGGGCGCGAAATGCCATGGACGGCGCCATCCCAGGCGAATCAAGGGCTTGCCGGCGCCAGCCGAGGCCGCCCGGCGGCTTGCGCGGGACCGCCGGGCCCGCTGGCACACCCCTTGCGCTATACAGCCCGTCCACCTCACAAGCCAAGATCATGACCTTCTCGACATCCGACCTCGCCCGCTCCGCCGGCGCCCGTTTCCGCCAGGCCCTGGCCGATGAGCATCCCCTGCAGGTCATTGGCACCATCAACGCCAACCATGCGCTGCTGGCCAAGCGCGCCGGCTACCGCGCGATCTACCTGTCGGGCGGCGGCGTGGCCGCGGGCTCGCTGGGCCTGCCCGATCTGGGCATCTCCAACCTGGATGATGTCCTGACCGATGTCCGCCGCATCACCGACGTGTGTGACGTGCCGCTGCTGGTGGACGTGGACACCGGCTTCGGCGCCTCGGCCTTCAATGTGGCGCGCACCACCAAGTCGCTGATCAAGTTCGGCGCCGGCGCGATGCATATCGAAGACCAGGTCGGCGCCAAGCGCTGCGGCCACCGCCCAGGCAAGGAAATCGTCTCGCAGGACGAGATGGCCGACCGCATCAAGGCGGCCGTGGATGCGCGCACCGACGAGAACTTCGTCATCATGGCGCGCACCGACGCGCTCGCCGTGGAAGGCCTGGACAAGGCCATCGAACGCGCCGTGGCCTGCGTGGAAGCCGGCGCCGACGCGATCTTCCCGGAAGCCATGACCGACCTCGACATGTACCGCAAGTTCGTCGACGCGGTGAAGGTGCCGGTGCTGGCCAACATCACTGAATTCGGCGCCACGCCGCTCTTCACCACCGACGAACTGGGCAGCGCCGGCGTGTCGATGGTGTTGTACCCGCTGTCGGCCTTCCGCGCCATGAACAAGGCCGCCGAGAACGTCTACACGTCGATCCGCCGCGACGGCACGCAGAAGAACGTGGTCGATACCATGCAGACACGCGCCGAACTGTATGAGAGCATCGGCTACCACGCCTTCGAGCAGAAGCTCGACGCCCTGTTCGCCCAGGGCAAGTCCAAGTAAGGACGCGGCAGCCACGCGGCTGCCGCCGCCATCACAAGCCAAGTCAATACAAGTCAGACAGCACAGCATTCCAAAGGAGACCCCACATGTCCGAAGCGCAACCGCTCGCCACCCCGAAGCCGAAGAAATCCGTCGCCCTGTCGGGCGTTGCCGCCGGCAATACCGCGCTCTGCACGGTCGGCCGCACCGGCAACGACCTGCACTACCGCGGCTACGACATCCTCGACATCGCCGAGACCTGCGAATTCGAGGAGATCGCCCACCTGCTGGTGCACGGCAAGCTCCCCACCCGCGCCGAACTCAAGGCCTACAA
>NZ_JBFRFX010000011.1:0-212535 GCF_052115045.1 Cupriavidus sp. 2TAF22 | reverse complement strand
TGAATGCAATGGAGACGCCCGAGGATGGCTAGACCCGAGGTCATTACAGTAAGCATGCGTGAGTTAGACAGGCTCAAGACCGTTCAGGCGGTCGTGGATGGTCAATTGCGGCCCAGCGTGGCCGCCGAACGGTTGGAGATCACGGATCGCTAGACATGGATGTAGCGGCAAAGTTGTAATGTCCGGTTCGGGGGTGCGGACCAAAACTTGGACTACTTGGGGGTAGTTCATGTATTCGTCCGCACCCCCTTTTAGCAAAGCAGAAATGTCCGCTTGAGGGCCTGTCCATGGTATTCAGCCTGCCCGGTTGAATGCAATGGAGACGCCAGAGGAGTTCATCCCACTACAACGCGCTTCTCGCCTCACCGCCTGCGAAGAATGGCCGAGCCCACGCACGAAGGCTTCGCGCATATGGCGTCGATCGCGAAAGCCGCCGGTCTCTTTCGCGATCACGTCCAACCTCCACACCAGCGAGCCATTGCGCCTGGCCGCCGTTGGCTGTCAGCCCCGCGCTACATCGCTGCGGGCGACAGCGCCGAGGGCGATGCGCGCGGCTTGTGCGATCACGTCCTCCCTTGCCTTCGCGTCCTTCTGCGGTTGCGTGAAGTAGACCGCGACAACGACCGGCGCGCCGCCCGGCGGCCAGAGTACGGCGATATCGTTGGTGGTGCCGTAGTCCCCCGTGCCCGTCTTGTCGCCGCTCTGCCAGCCGGCGGGCATGCCGGCCTGGATCCGCCGCGCGCCGGTCGTATTGCCGCGCATCCAGTCCTGCAATTGCTGGCGCGCGGGGGCCGGCAGCGCGTCCGCCAGCGCCAGCTTGTGCAGGCTGTCCGCCATCGCGGCGGGCGTGGAGGTATCGCGCGGATCGCCGGGGATGGCCGTGTTGAGCTCGGTCTCCCAGCGATCGAGGCGGAAGGCATCGTCGCCGATCGAGCGGGCGAATGCGGTCACGTCCTGCGGCCCGCCGGCAAGCCTGATCAACAAGTTGGCCGCGGTGTTGTCGCTGTACTGGAGCGCGGCGCGGCAAAGTTCGGCCACCGTCATGCCTTCGCCGGCATGTTTCGCCGTGACCGGCGAGTAGGTCACGAGATTGTCTTTTGCATACGGGATACGCTGCGCCAGCAGCCCGTCCTGGCGGGTGCTGCGCGCCAGGATGGCACCGGCGAGCATGACCTTGAAGGTGCTGCAGAAGGCGAAGCGCTCGTCGGCGCGGTAGCGCAGCCGGCTGCCGTCGGAGGTGTTCAGCGCGGCCACGCCGAGGCGGCCGCCCGAATCGCCTTCGAGGGCGGCGAGCGTGGCTTGCGCCGCGCTTGCGTCGTGTCCGGCTGCCGCCCGGACCGGGCTGATCGCCGCCAGCGGCGCCGCGGCGGCGGCCAGCAACAGGCTGCGCCGGCGTTGGAAGTGAAGCATGGGATATTTTCCTGGCTTGGTAACGGAAACAAAGGGAAACAAAGGGAAAATTCTAACCGCCCGGTGTGCAACGGCCAGCACGTCCGGGATGCCACGTGCAGGTTTGGTCATGCCGCGCCCCGCCCCGGCAAGTACAATGCGGGACGCCTTTGCGGCCCGTCCGCGATTTCCGCCTCCGTCAGCTTCCGTCAGCCCAGTCAGCCCCTTTTTTCCTCGCTCCGATCCATGTCCAATCTCATCGTGCACGGTGGTACGCCTTTGCGTGGCCGCATCATCCCTTCTGCCAACAAGAACGCGGTGCTGCCCGTGCTTTGCGCCACGCTGCTCACGGCTGAACCGCTGCGCCTGCACGGCGTGCCCGATATCACCGATGTGCGCAAGATCCTCGACATCTTCCGCACCCTCGGCAGCGATGTGCGCATGGACCACGCCACCGGCACGCTGGAGCTGCATCATCGCGATACCCGCTTCGACGCGTCGAGCCACCGGCTGCCGGAGGAAATGCGCTCGTCCATCATGCTGGTGCCGCCGCTGCTGGCGCGCTTCGGCGTCGCGCGGCTGGAGGACAACGTCAAGGGCTGCACGCTGGGCGTGCGCGAGATCGACCCGCACATCGACGTATTCCGCCGCTTCGGCGGCCAGGTGGAACGTGCCGACGGCTCGCTGCTGGTGCGCAGCGCGGGCCGGCTCACGCCCACGGACCACTGGCTGGACTATGCCTCGGTCACTACCACGGAGAACTTCGTGCTGTGCGCGGCCGCGGCGGATGGCGTCTCCACCCTGACCAACGCGGCATCGGAGCCGCATGTGCAGGAGTTCTGCCGCTTCATGGAAATGCTCGGCGTGCGCATCGAAGGCATGGGCACCTCGCGCGTGACGGTACACGGTGGCAATGCCCTGCGCGGCGGCGAGTTCCACTTCGACGAGGATTTCCACGAGATCACCACCTTCCTGGCGCTGGGCGCCATCACCGGCGGCGATGTGGTGGTGCGCAACAGCGCGCCGGGCAATTTCCCGCTGATCGACCGCACCTTCGCCAAGTTCGGCGTGCAGATCACGCACGAGGACGGCTGGTCGCGCGCCACCTGCCCCGGCCCGCTGGAAGTGCAGACGCCTTTCACCAGCAATGTGCTGACCAAGGTGGAAGCGGCGCCGTGGCCCTACTTCCCGGTGGACCTGCTGCCGATCTTCATCGCGCTGGGCGTGCGCGCCAAGGGCAACGCCATGTTCTGGAACAAGGTCTACGACGGCGCGCTGGGCTGGACGGGCGAACTGTCCAAGTTCGGCGCCCACGTGTTCTCGTCCGATCCGCACCGCCTGATCACCTTCGGCGGCAACCCGCTGACGCCGGCAGTGGTGGAAAGCCCGTACATCATCCGCGTGGCGATCGCCCTGTTCATGGTGGCCGCCAGCATCGACGGCCGCTCCGAGATCCGCAACGCCACGCCGATCCGCCGCGCCCACCCGCGCTTCGTGGAAAACCTGCGCAGCCTGGGCGTGCACGTGGAGTGGACCAGCGAGGAGTAAGCCGGCTCCGGGCGGTGTTTCAGGGGTAAGCCGGCAGCGCCGCCTGGTCGCGCATGACGAAGCGGTCGCGGCCGTTGCGCTTGGCCTCGTACATGGCGGCGTCGGCCTTCTCCAGCAGCGATTCCAGCCGCGACGACGAAGGGATCTCGCAGACCGCGCCCACGCTGACAGTCACGCAAGGGTGCTCGGGCCAGCCGCCGTGGGGAAGCCTCAGCGCCCGCACCGCCTCGAGCAGGCGCAGGCCGGCGGCGCGGGTCTCGGGCAACGACACGGACGGCAGCACCGCGACGAACTCCTCGCCGCCCACGCGCGCGCAGAAGCCGCCGGGGCCGTCGCGCAACGCCCCGCTGATGGCGCCGGCCACGCGGCGCAGGCATTCGTCGCCGTGCACGTGGCCGTGCAGGTCGTTGTACTGCTTGAAGTAGTCGACGTCGATGATCAGGATGCCGACCGACGCCGCGCGCTCGAATGCGCCGGCCACCACGGCGGCCGCCTCGCGCTCGAAAAACCGCCGGTTGTAGGCACCGGTCAGGGCGTCCCGGTACAGGTCCGCCTCGATGCGCGAGAGCTTCTCCTCGGTCTCGCCCAGCCGCTCGGCCAGGCTGGAGTTCTCCACTGTCAGCGCCTGCTCGCGCGAACGGAAGCGCGTCACGTCGCGCAGGAATACGATGATCCCCACTGCCTGCCCTTTCAGGTTGCGCACGGATTCCACCGTCAGTTCGTAGTCCACCCGCGCTTCGGAGATCAGGTAGGAGCCGCCGCCGTGCGCGCCAGAGCGGCTGGCGGCAATGGCGTGCTGCCATGCCTGCGGCACGGGCTGGCCACGCCCCATGTCGGCCAGCAGGCCCCGCGCCGCCGTGTTGGAGTCGACGATGATGTCGTTGGCGTTGGCGATCACGCAGCCTTCGTGCAGCGTATCGAACACGCGCAGCCTGGCGTAGTGGCCCACGTCTTCCAGATGGCTGCGCAGTGCGCAGAACCACACGAGCAAGGTCATCACCGAAAACGTGGCGGGCGTCAGATCGCCGCCTAGCGCACCGGTATGGCGCGTCAGGTAGGCCACATTGGCCAGCAGCGGCAATGCCAGCCCGCAGGCCAGCACGGCACGGCCGCCGCGCGTCAGCCCGCCTGCCGGCACGCGCGCCGTGACCAGGAAATAAAGGCTGAGCAGCAACAGCAGGTAGGTGTACACCGCCACGGCGGCGTAGGCCGGGCCATGGGTGAAGACCGCGCCCGGCGGCGCCCCGCCCGGCATCAGGGCGATCGACGACCAGATCTGCCGGTGTTGTTCATTGGTGAAGACCAGGCCCAGCGTCACCGCGCTGATCACGGCGTGCATCGCCAGCAGCCAGTGCGGGACGACGGCCTTCGGCCGGCTCAGTTGCAGCATGGCGCAGAACCAGCCGATCGGCACGGCCATGATGCCGATGTACTGCAGCTTGGCCCACAGCACGCGCGTTTCCAGATCGGTGGAACTCAACTCGAGCAGGCGGCCACCGCTCCACAGCGCCGTGCCGCAGGCCAGCACCAGGAACGCCTTGACGGTGGGATCGTCCCGCCTGGTCCAGGCCACCAGGGCCATCGTCAGGCTCCCGACTACCGCAAAGGTGAGACAGAGGACTAAGGGGTACGAGGGCATTCGGCCGGTTCCAGGACGCCCGCCCGGCGGCAGCGCCGGTGGATGCGGCCGATTATAAGACGGCCCGCCGCTTCGCAGTCATGCGCCTGCAGCCAGGATGACGCCAGATACCGCAGATACCGCAATCGCTCCGGCCTGCTTGTCCCCGGGCCGATGCGAACCGGTTCAAGGAACCGGCGCGCATGCGCAATAGCCCGCGCCCTCCACGGTCCCTGCCCCTGCCCTGCCCTCAAAACCCCAGCTGCCGCGCCGCCAGGTCCTTCATGATCTCCTCCGAACCGCCGCCGATCATCATGACCTTGACCTCGCGGTAGACGCGCTCGCTCAAGGTGCCGCGCATGAAGCCCATGCCGCCGAGGATCTGCACGGCCTGGTCGGCGCAGAACTGCATGGCCTGGGTGGCCTGGATCTTGGCCATGCAGGTGCGCGCCACCAGCTGGGCGGGGTCGCCGGCCTGGTGCTGGACCCGGTAAGCCAGGTCGTAGACCAGGTTGCGCGCGGCTTCGATGCGCAGGGCCATGTCCACCAGCTTGTGGCGGATCACCTGGCGATCCACCAGCGGCTGGCCGAAGGTGTGGCGCTGGCGGGCCCAGTCGAGCGCTTCCTGCAGGCAGGCTTCGGCATAGCCATAGGCGCTGGCGCTCATGCCCAGCCGCTCGGAATTGAAGTTGCGCATGATGATCTGGAAGCCGCGGTTCTCCTCGCCGATCAGGTTGGCCACCGGAATCCGGCAGTTGTCGAAGCGCAGGTGGGCGGTGTCGGAGGCCAGCCAGCCCATCTTCCTGAGTTCGGTGCGCGTCAGGCCCGGCGGGTTGCCCTCCACCAGCAGCAGCGAGATGCCGCCCGCGCCCTTGTTGGCGGGGTCGGTGCGCACGGCGGTAGTGATGAAATCGGCCCGCATGCCGGAGGTGATGAAGGTCTTCTCGCCGTTGAGCACATAGTGGTCGCCGTCGCGCACGGCGGTGGTGCGCAGGCTGGCCACGTCGGAGCCGCCGCCGGGCTCGGTGATGGCCAGCGCGGCGATCTTCTCGCCGGCGATCACCGGCGGCAGCACGCGCCGCTGCAGCGCCTGGCTGCCGGCGGCGACGACCGGCGGCATGCCGATGGTGTGGGAGTTGAGCGAGGCATTGACGCCGCCGGAGCCGCTGCGGGCGAATTCCTCGGCCTGGATCAGGTGGTAGAAGATGTCGCCGGGCGTGCCGCCGAAGGCTTCGGGGTAGCCCAGGCCCAGCAGGCCGATTTCGGCGGCGYGCCGGTAGAGCGAGCGCGGGAAGGTGCCGGCTTCGTCCCACTCGCCGGCAAACGGCGTGATCTCGCGCGCGACGAACTCGCGCAGCGTGGTGCGGAACTGTTCGTGCTCGGGGGTGAAGTAATGCGGCAGCGGCGGCAGGGTCAGGAGGCTCATGCGGGATCCGGTCTGGGGCGGGTGGCTTGGATGGTCGAATGCCTTGGATGGCTCGAACATAGGCCGTGCCGGCGCGGTTCGTCTTGCGCTAAGTGGTCGGCCCGGATGCCTGCACTACGCCGCCGGCATGCCCGCGAGCAGCCGCGCCGATGCCTCCAGCCCGCCCAGGATGGCGTCCGCCACCTTCTGCGGAAATCCCGCCGGCAAGGCCGCGTTCACCTGCACGATCACGGCCGGCGTCTGCGCCAGCAGCCGGCCGATGATGGGCTCGGCATCCGGCCCGTGGAAGCACTTCGCCGCCATCGCGTTGAAATGCCGGCGCTGCACGTCCTTGAACAGATAGTGGCGGTTCTTGCCGGCCACGGCCATGGCCAGCTTGGCCTTGTGCCAGGACCACTGGTTGGCGCCGTTGCCCACCACCGGCCAGATCGACATCACGTCATACAACGGCGTCAGGCGGTAGCGCCCGCCCGGCAGCAGCCGGATGCTGAAGTTCTTGGCGTGCCCGTCCGGCGCGGCCAGCATCCAGAACAGGATCTGCGTGGCGAGGAAGGTTTCCAGGTCGGCGTCGGCATTGACGGACTGGCGCAGGATCTGCGCGATATCACGCATGCCCGGGCCACCGTCCGCCTCGTACTTGAGGTGCGGCGGCACGCCCAGCACCTGGCAGAAATCCTCCTGCGGCAGGCGCAGGATCCAGTTGCCCGAGGAATGCATCTGGCGGTCGAAGCGCTGCACGCTCAGCACCTTCTGTGCGCCGAAGTGTCGGATCTCGCTGTGCGCGGCCGGCAGCCCGAAAGCGGCCAGGATCGCCAGGCAGAGCCATTCGTTCTCGACCGAGGTGCCGAGGTCCGCGCGCTTGTTGCCGACCAGCCCGAGCGGCAGCTTCAGGATATGCGTGGTGGGCGTGGCGCCGTGGGGTTTCATCCAGCGCCCGCCGTGCCACAGCAGCGCGGTCTTCTCCTGCGCGCCGGCCAGCGAGATGCGGAAATCGTCGTCGTCCTGCGCGCCGGGCCCGGCGGGGCCCACGGTCTGGCGCAGCAGGACTTCGATATCGGCGTCGGACAGCGGCGTGCCTTCGATGCGATCATGGCCAGACGGCTGGCCGTTCTCCGCCAGCAGTTGCACGGCGCCCACGCAGTCGCGGCCGATGGCTTCGAGCAGGTCGAAGGCGTCCGTGCTGGCAGCCTTGAAGCGGGTCGCCAGGCGCTTGCGGATGGTGTCGCTGTCGGGCAGCAGGTTATCGAAGTAGTTGCGCACGCGCTCGCCTTTCAGCGGCGAGGCATCCACGCCGAACGGCAGCGACAGCGACAAGGGCCGCCCGGCGTCCGATGCCATCCAGTCCGGGTCGTACTGCAGCTCCATCTCGCCGCGCGTGGGGATGCGCCAGGTCCCGACGCGCTCGCCGTTGGCCCACAGCGACAGCGCGCGCGCATGTGTTCTGCGGCCCATGGCTACCACTCCACCGCGGGCGTTGCGCCGCCTGGCGCGTGCGGCGCGCCCCGGTCCTGCACCACCAGCTCCAGCCCCAGCACGCTGACCAGCGCCAGCAGCTGGTCGGCGCTGATGGTGCCCGGGTTCAGTTCCATATGGGAGATCCGGCTCTGGCTGACCGCCAGGCGCGCAGCCAGGTCGGTCTGGGAAAGCCCGGCGGCCCGCCGTGCCGATTGAAGCACCTGGCCCAACTGCGTGGCGGTGGATAGCTGTTGTTTCATGGGATGACTGCCTGGCGATCGGGTGCGGGTAGCGATGATATGCGTAATGTCACTTTACAAACAATATGGGTAATTTGCAAATACCAATATCGTGGGTATTAGTCATTTACGCATGTCATGCGTATCAAAAGAGAAGCCAGGCAGGCCCGAAGCCATGGCCGCGCCAGCCGTCAGCCACTTTCCGCAAGCCTTGCACGGACGCCTTGGCTACGCTTTGCGCTCGAAGCCAAGTCTGGTCGCGCGCCACATGGCCGCGCCCGCCTTCCCCCACGGAGATTCCGCATGATCGCCAAGCAGCCGCCCGCCACCATCGGCACCGCCCTGCAGGAAGCCAGCCAGCGCTGGAGCCAGCGCACCGCCTACTTGTGCCGCGAGCAGGCACACAGCTTCGGCGAGGTCGAGGCCGCTTCGGCCCGGCTTGCCTGTGGCCTGCTCGGGCTGGGCCTGCGCCACGGCGACCGCATCGGGGTGATCGGCCTGAACCAGATCGAATGGCTGCAGCTGTTCTACGCGGCAACGCGTATCGGCGTGGCGGTGGTCGGCCTGAGCGTGCGCTACCGCGACAACGAGATCGAGCACATGGTCAACGACAGCGGCATCAAGGCGGTCTTCACCGTGCCGCAAGCCGATGGCTTCGATTTTCTCGCCATGCTGACGCGTCTGATGCCGCGCATGCCGGGCCTGCTCAATGTCATCACCATCGACGCGCAGCCGGCGCAAGCCGGCATGCCAGGACTGTCGGCCCTGCTTGCCGTCGCGCCTGACGGGGCCGCGCTGCAGGCCGCCGAGGCACGCGTGGGGCCCGATGACCTGGCCATGGTGATCTATACCTCCGGCACCACCGGCCGGCCCAAGGGCGCGGGGTTGTCGCACCGCAGCCTGCTGGCGTCCGCGTGGGCGCAGGCGCGCCATGTGCGCACCGACGAGCGCGACCACATCCAGCTCGCCCTGCCCTTCAACCATGTGGGCGGTATCACCTGCGGGGTGCTGAACTACCTGCTCGGCGGCGGCACCTGCGAACTGGTGCCGGTGTTCAAGGCAGACACCGTGCTGGCCATGATGCGCAGGCACCCGCCCACCATTTTCTCGGGCGTGCCGACCATGGCCACGCTGCTGCTGATGCATCCGGACTCCGCCAGCGTGGACTTTTCCTCGGTGCGGCTGGTGGTGGTGGGCGGCGCCACCGTGGATGCCGCGCTGCTAGAACAACTGCAGGCGCGCATGCCGCAGGCCACGGTGATGAACCTGTATGGCCTGTCCGAATCGTCCGGGGCCATCGTGATGACACCCTGGAACGCGGCGCGGCAAGACCTGATGGACTCGATCGGCTGCGTATTCGACAGTGCAGAGGTGCGCGTGGTCACCCCCGCCGGCAATATTGCCGCGCCCGGGGAGATCGGCGAGCTTTGCTTCCGTGGCGCGGGCGTGTGCGCGGGCTATATCGGCGCCGCGGCCAGTGCCGACGGCTTCGGCGCCGACAACTGGCTGCGCTCCGGCGACCTGGGCTGCGTGGACAAGCGCGGCTATATCCAGCTCAAGGGCCGCAAGAAGGATATGTATATCCAGGGCGGCTTCAACGTCTACCCCGCCGAGATCGAAGGCGTGATCGCGCGCCATCCGGACGTGATGATGGTGGCCGGCATTGGTGTGCCGGACCCGGTGCTGGGCGAGATCGGGCGCTACTACATCGTGCCGAAGCCGGGCTGCGACCTGACCGGCCCGGAGATCCGCGCCTATTGCGCGAGCCGCCTGGCCGACTACAAGGTGCCGCGCCAGGTGGTGCTGCGCGATATCCTGCCAATGACGCCGGCCGGCAAGATCCACAAGGCCGCCCTGCGCGCGGAGTGCGCGGCGGAACCCCGCTAGCGGCCCCGGCCGTCGGGGCCGGGCACGCCGCCCTGCGCAGCGCGCTCGCCGATCAGGGCGAGCTTGCGCGAGCCGGCAAAGATATCGCTCGGCTTGAGGCCATAGACCTGCCGGATCGAGTGGCTGAAGTGCGTGGAATCCGGGTAGCCGGTATCGAGCGCCACATGGGCCAGGTTGGAATCCTGCGTCACGTAGTGCAGCAGGCTGCGCGCGCGCTTCCAGGTGCGGAAGCTGCGGAACGGCGTGCCGATCTCCTCCTTGAACAGATGCAGGAAGCGCGAGAACGACAGATGCGCCGACGCCGCGCAGGACTCCGCCGTGGCGGTGGCCGAGGGCGCATCGCGGATGCGCTGCACCACGGCCTCGATGCGCGGGTCCAGCCGGCGCCGCGCCAGCGTTTGCCCGAAGAAGATCTGGTCGAAGCTGTCGGCCTGCAGGTCCACTTCGCGGCCATGCTGGCTGAGCCAGGCATGGGCCTGACGCACATGGCGCACGAAGGCGGGGTCGTCCACCGGCCCGGCCCGCCCGCGGATCACGGACGGCAGGCGCGCCAGGTCAATGCTTTCGGCCTCCAGCCCCAGGTCGCAGATCATGCGGTCGTCGCACGCCACCGAGTGCGGCATGTAGGCAGGCACCACCGCGAGATCGGTGGATTCCCACCGGGTGCCGTCCAGGCAGATGCGGATTGGCGCGCGCAGGGCCACGTAGACCAGCAGCCCGCCCATGGTGCGCACCGACGGCGAACCAAGCAGGCCCGCGTAGAACAGCCGCTCCGCCGTGACCCACATCACCCTGCCGCGCACGTCCGCGGCGCGCGGCGCMGTATCCGTGGCCGGCGGGCACGCAATGCCTTTTGCCTGCATCTGCATGTCCTTTTGTCTCCTGCCGGCGCTGTCCGCGCACCCGGGGATGCGTCGCCAGGCCGGCTTGTGTGTGGTGGCGCCGCCGCATGGCCGGTAGCGCAACGGGCAGCGTAGCCCGCGCCTGCCGCCCGCGTCTTGCGTCAGCTGGCTACGCCGCCGGCCTCATCGTAATGCTCCCGGTAGCGCTGACGCAACTCGAACTTCTGGATCTTGCCGGTGGACGTGGCCGGCAGCGCAGCCAGCAGCAGCACTGCCTTGGGCACTTCGAAGCCGCCCAGATGCGCCCGGCAGTGCGCATCCAGCTCGGACTCCGCTATCGCCGCGCCCGGCTTGAGCGTGACGAAGGCCGTCACCGCCTCGCCCCAGCGCGCATGCGGCAGGCCCACCACCGCCGCGTTGGCCACCGCGGCATGGCGCAGCAGCACCTCCTCGACCTTGATCGAGGGAACGTTCTCGCCGCCGGTCTTGATCATGTCCTTGATGCGGTCGAGGAACAGCAGCTGGCCGTCCTCATCGAGCACGCCGAGGTCGCCGGAGTGGTGCCAGCCGAAACGCTGGGCGCGCGCCGTGGCTTGCGGATCCTTGTAGTAGCCCAGCATCACATTGGGCCCGCGGAACACGATCTCGCCCGGCTCGCCGGGGCCAAGCAGGCGGCCGTCGTCGGCCATCACCGCCACTTCGTTGCCCACCGTGCCCACGCCCCACCAGGCGCCGAAGCGCCGGCGCTGCTGGTCCGCTTCGAAGATGGTCGCCGCCGGGTACATCTCGGTCTGCCCTGAGCACAGGATGAAATTCGGGCAGAACGCGTCCAGCAGCCGCAGCAGCAGGTTCTTGGGCAGCGGCGCCATGCCGTAGATGCACAGCCGCACGCTGGACAGGTCCGTGGCGGCGAACTGCGGATGCTCCAGCATGGCGCGGTACATCATCGGCAGCGCCACCACCACGCTGACGCGGTGGCGCGCCAGGTCCGCCAGCACCCGCGCCGGTTCGAAGCCGCGCGCCACCACCACCGCGTGGCCGCCCAGCAGGGCACTCATGGTGTTGCCGTGCTGGGCGCAATGGAACATCGGCAGCAGGCAGGTAAACACCTCGGGCGCCGCGCTGCCGCAGCCGGTATCGACCAGGTTGGCCATCAGCACCGAATGCACCGAGGCATGCGAATGCATCACGCCCTTCTGCGGGCCGGTGGTGCCGCTGGTGTACATGATCTGGGCAAGCTGGCCGCTGGCGATGTCCACCGTCGGCAGGGTGGCCGGCTGGCCGGCCAGCGCGTCCGCGTATTTCGTCACGGCGATCCCTGGCGCCTGCGCTGCCACCTCGCCGGCGGGCTCCAGCAGCACCACGGGAAGACCCAGTTCCGCCACCAGTTCGGCGATGCCGGGGCGCGCCAGCACCGAGGCATCCGCCACCACCCGCGTCACCTCGGCATGCTCGAGGATGTAGCGGATCGCGTCGGGCGCCAGCGCGGTGTTGACGGGCACCCACACCAGGCCCGCCTTCTGGATGCCAAGCAGCGCCACGATCATGGCGGTGGAGTTGTTGCACAGCATGCCCACGCGCTCGCCGCCGCCCATGCCCTGGCCCAGCAGGTAATGGGCGAACTGGTTGGAGGCCGCATCCAGCCCCGCATAGCTCAGGCTGTGCTCGCCCTCGATCAGCGCGGTACGCGCGCCGAAGCGCCGCGCCGAGCGGTGCACCACGTCCCCCAGCGCAATGCGGCCGATGCGCTCGCGCGCCTGTTCCGTTGCCGTGCTCATCCCTGTCTCCTGTTGTCGGTTGTCTGCTTTGCCGCATCCCGCGCGGCCTCGCCGCGGGGCCGGACTGCCCGTGTGCATCGGCGGCTGCCCCGTGATCGCGCCCACGGCCTGCCATGAGCTGCCTGCCATGAGCTGCCATGGCCGGAGCAGTTACCTCATCCGTGTTATTACGCACCGGGTCGGGTGCAGCCTATGCTTGGCCTGCACTTTCCAAAATTTGCTCTAGGCCCGCCACGTCGCTCACGCATCGTGGCGGGCTTCTTTTCTTCTGCTGCCGGCGCGTGCCGGGAGCCGCTACATCTTCGGCGGCGGCAGCAGGTCGCTGGCGGGGATCCACTTGTCGCCCGAGACCTTCATGATGCGGATGCGGTCGTTGCTCAGGCGGTTGCCGGCGGAAACATTGAAGCCCGGGTTGCCAAGCGGGTCCTGCGGCAGCTTGGTCGATTCCATGGCGGCGTTGAAGCTTTCGGCAGTCAGGTTGCGCCCGGCCTTGTCGGCAATGGTGGCGAAGGTGGTGTAGGCGTAGTAGCTGAACATCGAATACACGCCCGGGTCTTCATTGAAGCGCTTCTTGTAGGCCGCCGCCCATTGCCGGACCGCCGGGTTTGCATCGTCGGCATAAGGCAGCATGATGAAGGCCGCCGCATGCAGCCCCTCCATCGCCTTGCCGCCCAGTTGCGGCACCTGGTGCGAGTAATTGGCCGTGGTGCCGGCAAAGACCGGGTTGAAGCCGATCTTGCGTGCTTCCTGCACCGAAGCGACGTACTCGCGCATGGTGGACGCGTTGAACACCAGGTCGCAGTTGGYCGCCTTCAGCCGTGCCATCTGCGAAGAAAAATCCGTCGCGCCGCGCTTGTACGAGACTTTTTCCACCAGCGTCATGCCCTTGGCCTTGAGGTAGGCCGCCACGCCTTCCACCGATTCGCGCCCGTAGTCGTCGTCCTGATACAGCGCGCCGATGCGCTGGTAAGGCTTCTGCTTCATGAAGTAGTCCATGATCGTCATCGACATCAGGTAGTTCGACGGCCCCAGTGCGATCTTGTACGGGCTGGCTGGCTCGTACATATCGCGCGCCGCGCTCTGCGGCATGAAATTGAAGACCTTGCTCTGCAGCAGGAACGGCAGCGTGGCCATATTGGGCGCCGTGCCAAGATGGCCGACGACGGCGAACACGCCGTCCTGCGTGACCAGCTTCTGCGCCGCCAGCACGGCGCGCTTGGGCTCGTAGCCGTTGTCCTCCACCACCACACGGATCTTGCGGCCCTGCACGCCGCCGCGCGCATTGATTTCCTCCACGGCCATGGTCATGYCGTTGCGCGACTCCTTGCCGTAGTTGACGATCGGCCCCGACATGTCGGTGATCAGGCCGAGCACGATTTCCTTGTCGTTCACGCCGCGCGTCTCGGCGCCGGCCCCGGCGCTGAGCGCCAGCGCCACGGCGGCGATGGTGGTTTTCCAGATCATGGTGGTCTCCTTGTGTTGTCGTTGGCTTGCGCTTCTTCGCTTCAATGCACGCTCTGCGGCGGCTTGGGTCCCGGATGGATGGCGGCTGGCACGGCGAACTGCCCCACCCCGGCCGGCAAGGGCGGCGGCGCGGACGATGGCGGCAGCCAGCCCGACAGGCCCGGGCCGCCCTGCCCGCCCCCGGCCAGCCTGGCCAGCCTGGCCAGCAATGGCGAAATGTCCCAGTAGTCATAGGGGTTGCCGCGCTCCCGGGCATAGCGCTCCATCCCCGCCGCGATGCGCGCCAGGCCGATGCGGTCGGCCAGCCAGACCGGCCCGCCCAGGTAATCCGGGAAGCCGTAGCCGGCCGTCCATACCATGTCGATGTCGCCGGGCCGGCAAGCCACGCCCTCTTCCAGCAGCTTGGCCGCTTCGTTGACAAGCGGATAGATCAGGCGCTCGACGATCTCCTCGTCGGCAATCTCGGTGCGGCGCGGCGCGATGCCGTGCGCGCGGCCCAGCGCGGCGCAGATGCGCGCGGCCTCCGGGTCCGGCACGAGCGTGCCGGCCGGGTAGCGGTAGAAGCCCGCGCCGCTCTTGCAGCCAAGCCGGCCCAGCCTGTAGAGCGTGCGCACCACCGCGCGGTAAGCGGGATCGGGCGGCAGGCCGCCGGCCTTGCCATACTCCAGCACGATGCGCGCGGCCACGTCGATGCCGGCCAGGTCCAGCATGCGGCATGGCCCCATCGCCATGCCGTAGGCCTGCATCACCGCATCCAGCCGCGCCGGGCTGACGCCTTCCATCAGCAGGAACTCGCTCTCGCGCAGGTAGGCCTCGGCCATGCGGTTGCCGATAAAGCCGAAACACACGCCGGACACCACCGCAACCTTGCCCAGCCGGCGCGCCAGCTGCATGGCGGTCGCCAGCACATCGGGCGCCGTGGCCGCGGTACGTACCACCTCGATCAGCCGCCCGCCGTTGGACGGGTTGCGGAAATGCAGCCCCACGAAATCCGCCGGCCGCCCGCTGGCCTCGGCCAATACCTCCACATCCAGCGTGGAGGTATTGGTGGCGATGATGGCGCCGGGCTGGCAGATGCGCCCAAGCCCCGCATGGACCTGCTGCTTGAGCGCCATGTCCTCCACCACCGCCTCGATCACCAGCTCGCAGCCGGCCAGCGCGCCGTGGTCCAGCGTGCCGGCGATCAGGCCCATGCGGCTGGCCACCTGATCGGGCCGCAGCCGCCCGGCGGCGACAGCCACGTCATACTGCGCGCGCACCGATGCCAGGCCACGCGCCAGCGCAGCGTCGCTGGCCTCCACCAGCGTCACCGGCAGGCCGGCATCGGCCAGGCTCATGGCAATGCGGCTGCCCATGGTGCCGGCGCCCACCACGCCGGCGGTATGCAGGGCGCGCGGCGCCATGCCAGCCGGCAAGCCCGGCACGCGCGCGGCCTGCCGCTCGGCGAAGAACAGGTGGCGCAGCGCCTGCGACTGCGGCGATGCCACGCAGGCGGCCAGCAGGCGCGCCTCAACCGCCTCGCCCTCGGCAAACGGCAGGTTCACGGCGGCGTCCACCGCCTGCACGATGGCTGCGGCGGCCGGATAGCGCCCGTGCTCCTCGCGCGCCCGCCGCATGGCCTGTGCGAAGAAATCGTCCGGCAAGCCCGCCGCACTGGCGCGCCGCGCGGACAGCCGCCGGGCGGGAGCCCGCCTCTCCAGCAAGGCCTCCAGGTAGTTCAGCCCGACCGCCAGCGGCTCGCCGGCCACCACGGCATCGACGATGCCGGCGGCCATTGCCGCTTCGGCATCCAGCATGCGCCCGCTCAACATCAGGTCCAGCGCCAGCGCCGCCCCGCAGGCACGCGGCAGCCGCTGCGAACCCAGCGAGCCCGGCAGCAGGCCCAGTTTGATCTCCGGCAGCCCCACGCACGCACCCGGCAGTGCCACGCGGTAGTGGCAGGCCAGCGCCAGTTCCAGCCCGCCGCCCAGCGCGGTGCCGTGCAGCGCCGCCACTACCAGCCGCGGGCTGGCCTCGATGCGGGCCAGGATGCGGTTATACGGCCCGGCATCGAAATCCGGCGCGTCGAACTGCGCGATATCCCCGCCGGCAACGAAGGTCCGGCCGGCGCACCAGACCAGCAGGCCGTCCAGCCCGGCGTCCGCTTCAAAGGCAGCCACGCACGCATCCAGCCCCGCCACGGTGGCCACCGAGAGCGCGTTCACCGGCGGATGGCTGATGCACATCAGGCCGATGCGGCCATGCCGGACCAGGCTGACGGGGCCGTGCCTGACGGCCTGGCCCGCGATGCCGGTGTTTCCCATGCTGCCTGCCTTGCTCATCGCGCCTCCTGTGAGGGCTAGTGCTTCAGCGCTTCAAGCCACCTTGGCCGGATACATCGACTCGATCAGTTCGCTGTACTTGTCATTGACCAGCTTGCGCTTGAGCTTCATGGTCGGGGTCAGTTCCTCGTCCTCGGCACCCAGGCGCGTCTCCAGCAGGCGGAACGCCTTGATCTGCTCCACGCGCGCGAACTGCTGGTTCACGCGGTCGATCTCCTGCCCCACCAGTGCGATCACCTCCTTGCTGCGGCACAGCGAGCCGTAGTCGGAGAAATGCACGTCATGCTCCTGCGCCCACTGCTCCACGTTGTCCTGGTCGATCATCACCAGGCAGCTCAGGAAAGGCCGGCGGTCGCCGATCACCACCGCGTCCGTCACGTAGGGGCTGAACTTGAGCTGGTTCTCCCATTCGGAAGGCGTCACGTTCTTGCCGCCGGCCGTGATGATCAGGTCCTTCATGCGGTCGGTGATATAGAAATAGCCATCCGCGTCCACGCGGCCCACGTCGCCGGTGCGCAGCCAGCCGTCCACCATCGTCTCGGCCGTCTTGGCGGGCAGGTTCAGGTAGCCCATGAAGACCTGCGGCCCGCGCACCAGCAGCTCGCCCTCGTGCGAGATCTTTACCTCGGTATGCGGCAAGGCAATGCCGATGCTGCCCGGGCGCATGCGGCCCGGCGGGTTGCAGGTGGCCGCGCCGGTGATCTCGGTCATGCCCCACAGCTCATGCAGCTCGATGCCCAGCGCCATATACCAGCGGATCAGGTCCGGCGAGATCGGCGCGGCGCCGGTCACCGCCAGTTGCACGCGATTCAGGCCCATCATGCGGCGCACATTGCCCAGCACCAGCGTGTCGGCCAGCCACAGCTTGAGGCGCGCGCCTAGGGACAGCCGCCGCGCCTGCCCGGGCCCATGTACGCGTGCCCTGCCGGCCGCCAGCCCCCAGGCGTAGGCGCGGCGCTGCAGGCCGGTAGCCTCGCGCACGGCGATGGTCACGCTGGAATACAGCTTCTCCCACACGCGCGGCACCGCCAGGAAGGCATCCGGCTGGATCTCGCGGATATTGTCGAAAATCGTGTCCGGGTTCTCCACGAAGTTCGCCACCGCACCGCACAGGATCGCGTAATACTCGCCGAAGATCCGTTCCGACACATGGCACAGCGGCAGGAAGGCCATGCGCTCGCCGATGGTAGTGGCCGGCATGAACTCGCGCAGCGTCAGGCAACTGCGCAGCACATTGCGGTGCGACAGCATCGCCCCCTTGGGCCGCCCCGTGGTGCCGGACGTGTACACCAGCACCGCCAGCGCGTCGGCGCTGCCCTCGGCCCGCATGGCCGGCAGCCAGCCCGGCTGCCGCGCGCGCGCCTGCCGGCCCAGTGCCAGCAGCGCGTCAAGGCTCATCACGGCGGCATCATCGAAGCCGGACAGCCCCTCCATGTCGAACACCACCACGCGGCGCAGGCCCGGCAGGCGCTCGCGCACCTCCAGGTATTTGTCGAGCTGCTCCTCGTTCTCCACGAACAGCACCACGGAGCCCGAGTCCTGGCACAGGTATTCCACCTGCGACGGCGCATCGGTGGGGTAGATCCCGTTCACCACCGCGCCGGCCGTGAGCGCGCCCAGGTCGGTCCAGACCCATTCGCGGTTGGTGTTGGACAGCACCGAGACCACCTCGCCCCGCTGCAGGCCCAGCTCCGCCAGCCCCGCGGCCACGTCCGCCACGATCTCGCCCACCTCGCGCCAGCCATAGCTGCGCCAGATGCCAAGATCCTTCTGCCGCATCATCACGGCATCGCCGCGCACCTCCACCGCATGCCAGAACATCTGCGGCACGGTCTGGAACGCGGCTTCGGACAAGGGCTGCATGGTGTGCGCGGCTGGTTTTGCCATGGGCGGTTCTCCGAACGTCCTTAGAGGTTGTTTCAAAATGAAGCGAAGCGGTGCTGGCCAGGGCGGAGCATGAAATCCGGATCGCACTGCACACCGCCTGCCGGGCGCGGCCGCGGACAGTACAAAGCGGTACGGCAAGGCCGCGCAATGACGCCAGGATCTTGTTGAAACAACCGCTAGCGCCAGGTCTTGCGTTTCTTCCAGCGCCGCTCCCCGCGCACGCCGCTATCCTTCATGCCGAGATAGAACTCCTTGATATCGTCCTTTTCGCGCAGCGCCGCGCAGGTATCCTCGGCCACGATGCGGCCGTTCTCCAGCACATAGCCGTAGTCCGCCGCGTTCAGCGCCATATTGGCGTTCTGCTCCACCAGCAGGATGGTGGTGCCGCGCTCGCGGTTGATGCGCACCACGATCTCGAAGATATCCTTGGTCAGCTTGGGCGACAGCCCCAGGCTCGGCTCGTCCAGCAGGATCAGCTCCGGCGCGGCCATCAGCGCGCGCGAGATCGCCAGCATCTGCTGCTGCCCGCCCGACAGCAGCCCGGCATCCTGCGCCGCGCGCTCGCGCAGCACGGGGAAATAGCCGTACACCGCCTCCATGTCGCGCGCCACGCCGTCGCGGTCGCGCCGCGTGTAGGCGCCCATCAGCAGGTTGTCGCGCACGGACAGCAGCGGGAACACCTCCCTGCCCTCCGGCACATGGCTCAGGCCACGCCGCACGATCTGCGCCGGGTCCAGCCCGGCAATGCTCTCGCCCTTGAAGGCGATGCTGCCGCGCGTGGGATCCAGTACACCGGATATGGTCTTCAATATGGTGGTCTTGCCCGCCCCGTTGGCGCCCAGCACGGTGGCGATGCTGCCCGGCGCCACCGCCAGGCTCACCCCGCGGATCGCCTTGACCGGCCCGTAGGCGCTCTCCACATTGGCCAGCGCCAGCACGGGCGCCGCCAGCATGCCGCGCAGCGCGGCGGCGTCGTTGTCGGTAGCGGCCAGCTTCATGCCGCCCTCCGCAGCGAAGCCACATCGTCCACCGTGCCCAGGTAAGCCTCGATCACGCCCGGGTGCGCCTGCACCTCGGCAGGCGTGCCCTGCGCCAGCACCTGGCCCTGGTTCATCGCCAGCACGCGGTCAGACACGCGCGACACCAGGCTCATGTCGTGCTCCACCATCAGCACGGTGATGCCCAGCTCGCTGCGGATATCGCGGATCCACCAGGCCATGTCCTCGGTTTCCTCCACATTCAGCCCGGACGAAGGCTCGTCCAGCAGCAACAGGCGCGGCCCGCTGCACAGCGCGCGCGCCAGCTCCACCACCTTGCGCACGCCGTAAGGCAGCCCCGCCACCAACGCATCGCGGTGCGCCTGCAGGTCCAGCAGCTCGATCATCTCCTCGGCCTTGCGGCGCGCCGCCAGCTCCGAGCGGCGCGCCGCCGACGTGAACAGCAGGTCTGCCCAGAAGCCAGCGGCGCGGTGCGTGTGGTGGCCGATCAGCAGGTTCTGCAGCACCGTGGCGTGCTCGAACAACTCGATGTTCTGGAACGTGCGCGCAATGCCCTGCGCCGCAATCGCGTGCGGCGGCATGCGCGTGAGTGGCTGGCCCTGCCACAGGATTTCCCCGCCGGTGGGCGGATAGATGCGGCTGATCAGGTTGAACACCGTGGTCTTGCCCGCCCCGTTCGGCCCGATCAGCGTAAACACCTCGCCCGCGCGCACGTCGAAGCTCACGCCGTTGAGCGCCAGCACGCCGCCAAAGCGCACGGTCAGGTCGCGCACGCTCAGCAAGGGTTCGGAATGGCTATGCGACATGACGCACCCTCCTTATTTCAGGCGCTCGGAGCGCTGGAACGCCTTCTGCCGCCGGAACATGCCCTGGCGGTAGAACGGAAACAGCTCCAGGTAAGTGCGGATCTTGCACCAGCGCCCGTACAGCCCCATCGGCTCGAACAACACAAAACCCATCAGCACCAGCCCGTACACCAGCGCCTGCAAGCCGCTCGCCTGCGCCACCGCAGGCGGCAGCCAGTCCTTGGCCAGCACGATCAGCTGCGGCATCACGATCAGGAACGCCGCCCCCAGGAACGCGCCGTGCACCGAACCCAGCCCGCCCACCACGACCAGCAACAACAGATCGATGGACTGCCCGATGCCGAACTGCTCCGGCGAGATAAAGCGCAGCTTGTGCGCATACAACGCCCCGGCCAGCCCCACCAGCCCCGCCGACAACGCGAACGACAAGGTCTTGTAGCGCGCCAGGTGAATCCCCATGCTCTGCGCCGAGATCTCCGAATCCCGGATGGCGATGAAGGCCCGCCCGGTCGCGCCGCGCAGCAGGTTCAGCACCCCCAGCGTCGCCAGCAGGCACACCGCCAGCGACAAGTAATAGAACGCCACCGGGCTATCCAGCGTATAACCGGCCACCTCCGGCGCCGCCACCGGCAGCCCCGCGTTGCCCCCGGTCACCCCCTCCCAGCGCGCCATCACCTCCTCCATGATGAAACCGAAGGCCAGCGTGGCAATCGCCAGATAGATGCCCTTCACCCGCAGCGCCGGCAGTCCCACCACCACACCCGTCGCCGCGGACAACACAGCCGACGCCACCAGGGCCGGCACGAACGGCACGCCATGCCCGGTCAGCCACGCCTGCGCATACGCCCCCACGCCCAGGAACGCCGCATGCCCGATCGACAGCAGCCCGGTATAGCCGGCCAGCACCATCAGCCCCAGCCCCGCAATCGCATAGATCAGCACAAAGCCCAGCTGCGCAATCCAGTAACTGCCGGCCCAGGCCGGCGCCACCAGCAAACACGCCAGCAGCAGCACGTACCACAAGGCCTGCCCGGGCTTTCCGGCCAGGCGCAGGTCCTGGCGATAATCGGTCTTGAAGAGGAATCGCATCGCGTCTCTACACCTTCTTGCGCAGGTTCTCGCCAAACAACCCGTTAGGCCTGACCGCCAGCACGATCAGCACCACCACATACGCCGCCACATCCTTGAAGCCCTCCGGCAGGTAAAACCCCGCCAGCGACTCCACCACCCCGATCACCAGCCCGCCCACGATGGCCCCCGGCAGGCTGCCAAAGCCCCCCACCACCGCCGCCGGAAACGCCTTCAGCCCCAGCAAGCCCATGCTGGCATGCACAAACGTGATCGGCGCCAGCAACAACCCCGCCAGCGCCGCCACCGCCGCCGACAAGCCCCACACCAGCCCGTTCAGCCGCCGCACCGGAATGCCCATGTAATAGGCGGCAAGCTGGTTCTGCGAACTCGCCTGCATCGCCACCCCGATCCGGCTATAGCGGAACACCCCGTACAACAACACGCACAAGCCCGCCGTCGCCCCGATCACCGCCACCTGCTCCACGCTCAGCACCAGCGCGCCCGCGCGCCACACCATGCCCTGGTAAGGCACCGGCAACGTATGCGTACCCGCCCCGATGCCCGGCACCATGGTGATTACGCCGCGCATCACATACCCCATGCCAATGGTCAGCATCACCACCGTGAACTGCGGCTGCCCCAGGATCGGCCGGATCGCCAGCCGCTCCACCAGCATCCCGAACCCCGCCATGCCCGCGACCGTCAACGGCACCGCCAGCCACAGCGGCAACCCCATCATGGTCAGCACCACCCCGGCAAACGCGCCCAGCATCATGAACTCGCCCTGGGCAAAGTTCACGGTCTCGGTCGCCTTGTAGATCAGCACGAAACCCAGCGCGATCAGGGCGTAGATACAGCCCAGGGCAATGCCTGAGATGGTCAGTTGCAGGATCTCCAACGTTGTCTCCTGGCTTAGGGGGGGATGCCTCGCGGGCGAAGTGCCGCGCTTTCGCTGGCTGTGCCACCGTAACAAAACTAGTGGGGCGGCTCTTGTGCGGACTGGCTATGCGGAGGTGGGGATTACCCACGGGTGGGCGGTGCTGCGGTGCGGGGGGTGAGCGGTTTTGCTCGCCGGGGTTCGGAAATTTCGGCGGCGGACTTCTGTTGCTTCCGCAAGTTGGCTTACGCAATGGCCGGTACGAGACCCGTCGAGGCGGGTCTCGGGTGGGTTTTGCTGGCGTCAGTACAGGGCCTGTACCCGGTCCACTGCCTGGTCCAGTTGTCGCTTCAGCGGAGACAGCAGCGCATGCAGGCCGCTATTGGCGGCCTGCTCCCCGGCCTGCAACTCCAGCAGGGTCAGGACGGATTCCAGGCCGGCGCTCACGCGCAGGAGGTCGTCGCAGCTTTGCTGGATGGTTTCCTGGGGCCATTGGGCGGTGGGCGTGGGCTGGATTTCCGGCAGCAAGGGGTCGGCTACTAGCCGGGCTTCCCTGGCGGCTTTTCTGGCTTCGGCGGCGGTGCGTGGGCGGCGTTGGCGGGCGGTCATGTCGTGGCTCCATTTTCGAGTGCGCTGATGACTTGTGATGCTGGCACTGGGGAAATGATTGGTCCACGGACGGTCTTACCCATTGCTTGGTGCTTCCGCTTGAGTGGGAACACCGAACATATTGCGCAGGTGTTCTGTGAACGGGAAAGCAAGACGTCGGGGTCGGCCACGTGGCAGCCCTCGCTTGAGAAGCGGTCGTTCCAGAGACGGCCGTGGTTTCGCGGCGGCTATCGGACCGAGACGGCCATGAAGCGCCTTTGGCACTCACGCTCAATCGGTCATTCGGATGGCGGCTTCAGCCAGGCTAACGGACGTCGTCTCCAGCGGCGACGAGTAGTCTCATCGGCCTACCCGCATCCGTCTAGAATGCCCGCGAAAAGACCGTCCGCGCATCTCGGTACTCCTGTAGAAACATTTCCTCCATCCGAATCGCATCAGCGGTGTTTTTTGCTCTGGAAGCTGAACGGCTGACTCATAGGCAGTCTTTCACCTGCTGCTCTGGCTTGAGGGTCGTGAAACGCAGACCCGCCTCGTGCCGATACTCAACCCATGCCCCCGGTCATCGCGGGCAAGAAGCTCCTACGTCAGGCAGGCCGGCGACCCCTCCAAATCGGCATCCATTGGTAACCGTGGACCCAAAGGGCTCTGCATGTCGCTTGTGGCGCCCGCGCCCATGCTGTTCAGGCGTTGCCGGGCACGAACTGGATGACTCAAGTCAACGGGAATCTTAATCTTGCAGCTCCCCGCCTGTTGCCTATTCTTGTCTCACCGTGCTCCATCATTTGGGGGGAGACATGCACAATCTGCTGGCGTCGCTCAGCCAAGAGGTGGACACGCAGTGGAAGAGGCATGACGTGCGCGTCGAGCGCCACTCGCGTGCCTACAAGTGCCGTTGCGGCAACCACGTCTTCTTCCGCAACACGCTATGTCTGGCATGCAACTCGCCCCTGGGCTTCCTGCCGGACGAAGGCCGGCTTGGCGCACTTGAACCGGGCCCCGAACCCGGTACCTGGCGCGAGGAAGGCCGCAAGGAGTTGCTGAAGTTCTGCGCGAACCGTGACTCCCCTGCCGCGTGCAACTGGATGATATATGCGCACAATCCCCAGCCACACTGCATCGCCTGCCGGCTCAACCGCACCATCCCCGACCTCGACGACGCTGACAACGTACTCTACTGGACGAAAATCGAGGTCGCCAAGCGCCGGCTGGTTTCGCAATTGCTCGCGCTGGGCCTGCCAGTGCGATCCAAGGTGGAGGAAGATCCCGAGCACGGCCTGATGTTCGATTTCCTGCGCTCGCCGCCCGGAGGCCCGTGCGTCATGACCGGGCATGCCAGCGGCCTGATCACGCTCAACGTCGAGGAGGCCGATGATGCCAAGCGCGAGCACATCAGGCATGGCCTGCGGGAGCCCTACCGTACGCTGCTGGGGCACTTCCGCCACGAGGTGGGCCACTACTACTGGGACCGGCTGGTCTGGAACACCGGGTGGCTAGAGCCATTCCGGCTGCTCTTTGGCGATGAGCGCGCCAGCTATGCCGAGGCGCTCAAGCGCAACTACGAGCAAGGACCTCCCCCCGATTGGGCCAACGCTTACATCAGCTCATACGCGACGATGCACCCTTGGGAGGACTGGGCCGAAACGTGGGCTCACTACCTGCACGTGGTCGACAGCCTAGGCACGGCGCTAGGCTTCGGCCTGGATGCCGAGGATCTCGATGGAGACATCCAGCCGTTCACGCGAGATGCGCTGTACGCACCCGAAGACCCCGGTGCCGAGCGCTTTCTATCCCTCCTCAACGCGTGGCTCGAGGTAACCATGGTCCTCAACGAGATGGCGCGCAGCATGGGCGAACCGGATTTCTACCCCTTCGTGATGTCCAAGCCGGTCGTGGCCAAGCTGCAGTTCATCAGCATGATCGTCGTCGAAGCCTGCACCAAGCCCGATCTCTGACGCGATAGGGAGCCACAGCATGGACGTCCCAGCAGCCGCAACGGTCTATCTGAAGGATTACGCGCCGCCCAGTTTCCTGATCCCCGAGGTCGAGCTCGACGTAGACTTCGCCGCCGAGGACAATGCGCGTGTACTCGCCCGGATCACGGTCCGCCGCAACCCCAAGGCAGTCGAACCCGAGGCGCCGCTGCGGCTCGATCTTGACGAGCTTGTGGTGGAGTCGGTGGCCCTCGACGGCATCCCGCTCGGCCCGGACCGCTACATGCTCGACGAGCGCCACCTGACCCTGCGGAACGCCCCCGACGCCTTCAGGCTGACGACCGTCAGCCACCTCAACCCCAGCCAGAACACCAAGCTGATGGGGATCTATACCTCCAGCACCGGCTTCTTCAGTCTTTGCGAGGCGGAGGGCTTCCGGCGCATCACACCTTTTCTCGACCGGCCGGACGTGATGGCCCGCTATTCGGTCACGCTGCATGCCGACAAGGCCCGGTATCCCGTGCTGCTGGCCAACGGCAACCTCACCGGCCAAGGCGACGAGGCTGGCGGCCGTCACTGGGCCCGCTGGGAAGACCCCTTTCCCAAGCCCTCTTACCTCTTCGCCGTCGTGGCTGCACGGCTCGACGGCCGCGAGGACAGCTTCACGACCCGCTCAGGCCGCACGGTGCCGCTGCGCTTTTTCGTTGAGCCCGGCAAGCTGGATCAGTGCGAGTTCGCGCTGCAGTCGCTCAAGCACGCGATGAAGTGGGAGGAGGACACCTACGGCCTGGAGATCGATCTTGACCAGTACAACGTCGTCGCGGTGGGGGACTTCAACGCCGGCGCGATGGAGAACAAAGGCCTGAACATTTTCAACACCAAGCTGGTGCTTGCCCGGGCGGACATCTCCACCGACTGGGACTTCAGCTTCATCGATCGCACGGTTGCCCATGAGTACTTCCACAACTGGACCGGCAACCGCGTCACCTGCCGGGACTGGTTCCAGCTTGCGCTCAAGGAGGGGCTGACGGTCTTCCGCGAGCAGCAGTACGCTGGCGACCGATACTCGCGCGCAGTGTCGCGCATCCAGGCTGTGCGCAATCTGCGCGCGGGCCAGTTCCCGGAGGACGCCGGCCCGATGGCGCACCCGGTGAGACCGCGCTCCTACCAGCAGATCAGCAATTTCTATACTGCCACGGTCTACAGCAAGGGGGCAGAGCTGGTGCGCATGATGCGCACGCTGGTTGGCGCGTTAGCCTTCAGCAAAGGCATCGAACTCTACTTCGAACGTCATGATGGGCAAGCGGTCACGACCGATGATCTGGTGAGCGCGATCCAGGATGCAAGCGGTGTGGATCTCGCCCAGTTCAAGCTATGGTACGAGCAGGCCGGTACTCCGCGCCTGTCCATCCGCGACCGCCATGACGCGGCCACGCGTACCTACGAGCTGACCGTGACACAACACTGCCCGCCCACCCCGGGGCAGCCGGTCAAGCAGCCAATGCACATCCCGCTGGCAGTCGGTCTGATCGACGCCGATGGCCAGGAGATGCCACTGCGCCTCGAAGGTGAGGAGACGGCCCAATGCACGAGCCGAGTGCTGTCGCTACGCCAGGAGACGGCGGCATTCCGCTTCCTGGATGTGCCGGCCCGTCCCGTGCCGTCGCTGCTCCGCGACTTTTCCGCGCCTGTGGTTATCGACTACGACTACAGCGATGAGGCGCTACAACATCTTCTGAGCTACGACAGCGATCCGTTCAACCGCTGGGAAGCGGGGCAGCATCTCGCGATGAACTTGCTGCTCGCCGGTGTAGTCGATCATCGCGCCGGCCGGCCAGTGCAATTCCCGGACCACTTGGCCCGTGCCTTCGGCCGCGTGCTTGACGGCGCCGCGCGGAATCCGGCCTTCGCTGCCGAGGCACTCGCGCTGCCGTCCGAAGTAGTGATCGGCGAACAGCTCGATGAGATCGACCCTCAGGCCGTGCACGAGGTGCGGCTGGCGATGCGCAAGTTCCTGGCCGATCGGCTGCGCTCCGAGTTGCGCCGCTCGTACGACAGCTTCGCCACACCCGGTCCCTACAAGCCCGACGCCGCGTCGATCGGTCGCCGCGCGTTGCGCAATCTCTGCCTGGCCATGCTGGTGGACCTCGGCGACGAAGATTCGCACCGAATGTGCCTCGTGCAACTCCAGACCGCCGACAACATGACCGACACAATGGCGGCGCTCACCGCCATCGCCAACTGCGATTGGCCCGAGCGCCGCGATTCACTCGACGCCTTCTACGCCAAGTGGCAGGGCGAGCCGCTGGTGGTAGACAAGTGGCTCGGACTGGAGGCACTGTCCCGCTTACCCGGAACGGTCGCGCGGGTTCGCGAACTGACCGCGCATCCGGTCTTCACACTGAAGAATCCCAATAAGGTCTACGCGCTGCTGGGCAGCTTTGGCGCAAACCAGGCCCAATTCCACGCGGCCGACGGCTGCGGATACGAGCTGATGATCGAGCAAGCGGTGGCGCTTGATGAAATCAATCCGCAGGTGGCCTCCCGTATGGTGCGCAACTTCGAGCGCTACAGGCGCTTCGAGCCGCGGCGTCGCGCGCTGATGCGCGCCGCGCTGGAGGGAGTCGCGGCGACGCCGGGCCTTTCCAAGGAAACCGCCGAAGTCGTTTGCAAAGCACTTGCCTAGCTGGGCCGGCCAGCCGATCGTGGGCGAGTACTCGGCAATCATAGCGCCGGCTGCCAAGGGCTCGCCCCAGCGGGCGCGCGACGCGGCGACGGCTAGCCATGCCCCTCGCCCGCGTCTGATGAGATGTATCACGGCATATTTTGCTTGATTCAGGAACGCCGGGGATGGGCGAGGAAAAATCGCAGCATTTCCACGCTGGCATCCGGCCCTTTTGCGTCAGTGTACGACCCGCCGCTGCCGCCACCGGCCCAGGCATGCCCCGCGCCGTGAATCAGCCAGTATTCCGCATCCACGCCACCAGGCGGCAAGATCCGGTAGCGCGTGTAGGCATGGCCTGCACGGACGGTCTCGCGCTCAGTGTGCTTGTGATCGTGGCCTTGTTCGTACGGCTCGATCAGTCGCGCCCCGTTCGACGCATGCACGGTGTGATCCGCATCGCCGTGGAACACGATCAGTGGACGCACCGGCCGCGCCGGCGGCGCAATGCCGCGCCTGGAAGCGCCCGATCCCTTGCCACCCTTCATGGCCGCCAGCGCCGAAGGCAGGTCATGCGCGCACCCTGTCGGCAGCCCCGAGTGGACGCCAGCTGCGGCAAAAAGGTCCGGATAGCGCTGGATCAGCACCGCCGCCATCGCGCCACCGGCGGACAGCCCCGCAACATAGACTCGATCCGGATCGATGCTGTGGCTGGCCATGACCTCGCGAGTGATGCCCGCGATGATCGACGGCTCGCCCCGGTCGGCTTGCTGGTCGCCAGGGCGAAACCAGTTCCAGCATTTCGACGTGTTGGCATCGGCGGCCTGGATCGGGTACACGACCGCAAAGCCGAGTTTGTCCGCCAGCGCGTTCATGCGCGTGCCGGCGGCAAAGTCATCGGCATCCTGCGTGCAGCCGTGCAGCATGACCACCAAGGGCATCGGCTCCTGCAAATGCCCGGCGGGGATATAGACCTTGTAGGACCGTTGCCCGGCCTGGTTGGCAAAGGTGTGCCGTCTGAAGTGGCCGGGCATTGCAGTCGGTGGCGCGCGGCGCGGCGCGGCGGGTTCCACGGATGGCGCTGTATCGGCCCGGCCCTGTGACGTGTTGTCCGTCAACAAGGATTGCACCACTTGCGCCGGCATCGGTGCTCGCGCTTCGCCTGTGTTGCCGGTTGGCGACTGCCCGCGAAGTGCGCGCTGGATGACGGCAGTGGCCTCCATCGGGCCCGCCGTCTGCAGCAGGTGCATTGCCTCATGCATCGAGGCAAGAAAGGCGTCGTTCATTTTCATGTTGGGGTCTCTGCAGGCCTGGCGAACCAGGCGCGGCGAAATTGCCGCCTACTACCGTATGCGTCCAGCCAATGCCGCCTTGACGGCGGCTGGCGCGTGAAAGGCGCCTAGCACCACGATCGACTCGATCGTCGCCAACGCCAGTTCGGGACTGACATCCGATGCAATGCTCGCCAAACCGAGCACGTGAATGGCCAGTTTCTCGTTGGCCTTCAACGCCGCCTCGAGGTCTTGCTTCGAGAAATGCTGAAGGCCCAGAACCAGCGCCCGCCGTGTTGCCGTTTCCTGAATCGCTTGTGCATGCACGGCGAGCTGGTTGCGAATGGCGGTGCGGATCAGGTCGGTTCGGTTGGAATAGAAGCCTTCCTCCACCAATAGATCGATCTGGCCCAGATCAACCGGACCGAGGTTGATGGTGATTTTCTCTGTCTCGCCCCCCTTTGGTCTGAGCGTCGCGATCTGTGCTGTAGGCTTTTCCATCGTCACTTTTTCTCCTGGTTTGTCATGCGGGGAGGGTTCGGCGGGTTTTCCACGTCACATTTACCATCCTGAAACCATCCCCGTACCATCCATATGGATGGTTATAGTCGTGACGACGGGCTACGTCAAGCGGCGTGACGATCAAGGTTTTCTGGGGGAGCGAGCGATTTATGCGAGCAGCCTATGAGCACGCCCTTCGGTCAAACAACCGAGCCGCCAGGCTGATGCGGCACCCTGTCACGGCATCACTTGCAGCATGGGGCGGACCCGGAGTGCCCGCGTCAACTCATGCAGCTGGCCGTGGATTACTGAGGCATGCAGAACGTCGATTCTGCGATCCGCCTATGCGGTTATCCAGAGTGACCATGCGAGGCGTCGTTGAGCGAAACGCGCCGGGGATGCCTCGGAATGAGAGGTCGAAGAGGGGGGGGACGGTCGCTACGCTGGGGGCCGTAAGAGCCGTTGGTTCGACACCCCAAAGCGCGCAACAGTCTCAATATGCCCCAGGTGTTGCTATGAGGGCCCCAAGCAGTTCTACGTTGATTCGATAGCCGGGAGTAGTCCAATCGTTGGGCGCGGCCTGCCTCCTCTAGGGTGAGCCATGGTGAGCCATGCCTTGGGTGGGAGCGTCAAGCACAGGGGGCATCCGCATGACCCGCTCGCGCCACCTCCAACTAGCCGACGACGACCGTCAATTGCAAGGAGCCGCCATCGAACGGGCGCAGCCGTTAGGCCCCTGGCGTCCTGTATCCTTTCTCCTGCAATGCACTTACAGGAGGCGACAGAAAGCCGTGACGCTACAGCAACTCGAAACGTTCTACTGGATTGTTCAGCTCGACGGTTTTGCGGCGGCAGCCGAGCGACTTTGCGCTACGCAGTCCACCGTCTCCATGCGATTGCGCGAGCTTGAGCGTAGCCTCGGGGTTGAGCTTTTTGACAGGACGCAACGCAAGGCAAGGCTGACGCCGCATGGACGCGAGGTGCTCGACTATGCCGCACGCATCCTGAACCTTTCAGCGGAACTCTCGCATCGCGTTGCGGCGCCGAGCGCAGTGAGTGGCACCGTCCGCATGGGGGTTGCTGAAGTCGTATCCACTACGTGGCTCCCCGCACTGATCAAGGCCATAGCCAGGCAGTATCCGCAAGTGAGGCTGGAAATCGACGAGGCACTCACCAGCGACCTGATGGATGCCCTCACGCAGGGCGAGCTGGATCTGGTGCTGGCTCCCGGGCACACACGCATGCAGGACGTCTCCACAATCCCACTCGGCAAAGTCGAATTCGCCTGGATGGCGAGCCCGGGCCTGAAAATGGCACACAAGACTTATGCGCCGTCGGAGCTTGCGCAATACCCGCTGATCGGTTTGAAGCCCCAGTCTTTCCATAGCGCCGCCATTAACGCCTGGTTTCAGCGTGATCACGCCCATTGCCGCTATCTGGCGCGCTGCAAGAGCATGGGCGTCGCGGCTTCGCTCGCGATGGCCGAAATGGGAATTACCTATTTGCCGATTCCCAATTACCGCCGGCAACTCGACGGTGGGCAACTCGAGATTATCGGAGTCCGAGATCCTTTTGAGCCCGTCGAGTTTGTCGCCGCTGTTTCGCCTGAACACACTTATTCCCTCCCGAGCACGATTGCCGAACTCGCCGGACATATCAGCGATTTTCAGAAGTAAGGGTTTCCACCGTCGGCCGTGTAGAAATCCCTGGGCAAGGCACAAATACGCTTGATAAAGCGCGTTACAACCGACTTTTCCGAATCATTCACCGTTTCTCACCATAAAAACGTGAAGTCCCTCTCTCTCCAGACACATCAAATTTATTGATGTTATAGTGCCTGAAAATATCGCTTGAATTAAACAGTCGAAAATCTATGCTTGAGCAAACCACGACGACCTGACCGCCGCGATTTGCTCAAGCGACGCGGTCGGGGCACCCTCCAGGAGACCGCGATGGACCTCATCGTCGAAAGCAGACGCGATACCGTCACCGCAAATGACCGGGTCGCCGGAAAAATCCCCGTTTCGATCCGCTCTGTCAGCGAGCTCGCCGAAGATATCCGGGCGTTCGAGCTGGCAGACCTATTCGGCATGCCACTACCGGCATTCTCTGCAGGCGCCCATATTGACGTCCATTTGCCGGGCGGGTTGATTCGCCAGTATTCGATTTGCAGCAGCGCGCATGACACCAGCCGCTACGTCATCGCCGTCCTCAGGGAACCAGCGGGGCGAGGCGGTTCCGCCGCGATCCACCAGCTTGCCGCCGGCGACCGCATCACCATTTCCAGGCCGCGTAATCATTTTCCGCTGGCCGATGACGCTTCGCACCATGTATTCGTAGCGGGTGGCATCGGCATTACCCCTATCAAGTCCATGATGTCGGCGGCACTGGCACGGCGCGACACCTTCACGCTGTACTACAGCACCCGGTCCCCACGGCGGACGGCCTTCCTCGACGATCTCTCGCCGCTCGTGCACGCCGGCATCGCCCACATCCACCATGATGGCGGCGATCCCGCCAAAGGCCTCGACCTGAGCGCCGTCCTGCGGGAGCAGCCAGACGGCGCGCACCTCTATTACTGCGGCCCGTCACGCTTCATGGACGCAGTGGAAGCCAATTCTGCGCATTGGCACGCAGGCACCCGGCATTGCGAACGCTTCTCGGCGCCGGCGTCAAAGCCGGCCAGCGTACCTGCTGAGGCAGAGCAACCCTTCGACGTCACGCTTTCACGCTGCGGAAAGACCTTCACCGTGCCGCCCGGCAAGACCATCGTCCAGGTATTGCGGGAAAACGCGGTGGAAGTCGACGTGTCCTGCGAGGAAGGCTACTGCGGGACCTGCATGACGCGCTATCTCGACGGCGATCCCGTTCATCGCGATAGCGTCCTCGACGAGGAGGATCAGCAGGAGTTCGTGATGATCTGCTGCAGCCGCGCTAAGAGCCAGACCCTGACCCTCGACCTCTGAGCCGGCGTGCGCCGCGCTCGTTCGTCATTCCCCCCAAAAAACGTGGAGACAACTGAAATGAGCAAGTTCGAGTACGTGAAGAATTGTTGGTATCCCATCGGTTTCGCGCGGGAATTTCCCGTCCATGAGCTCAAGGGCTTCAAGATCGCCGGCAAGCCAGTCGTCATGTGGCGCACGGACGATGGAGAGGTGGTCGCCTTCGACGATCGCTGCTGTCACAAGCGCTTCCCTCTCTCCCAGAGCAAGCTGCTTGACGATGGCCGGCTCGAATGCGCGTATCACGGCCTCTGCTATGACGCGAGCGGGCAATGCGTGGAGATTCCGTCCCAGCCGGGCAAGATCCCGCCCCAGGCGCGCCTGCATGGGGTGCCGGTGTGCGAGCGGGACGGTGTCGTCTGGGTCTGGCCAGGCGAACAGAAGGCTGCTGCCAACATTGAGCCCCCCCGCACACCGGAGGTCACTGATCCCGGCAAGGTGGGGGTCGGCTCGCCCCAGCCGCTAGAAGTGCCGGCCAACTACCTGCTGCTGATCGAAAACCTGCTCGACATCACGCACTTCTATCCCTTGCACGACGGCAACATCGGCGACAAGGAGAATAGCCTCATTCCCGTGCAACTGCAGGAAGGCATCGACGCGGGCTATGAGTACGTCAAGACGCTCCGCCACGTGCACGGCTACAAGCAGCCACCCTACCTGCGTGAGTGGTTCCACTACGAGGAAGTCGAGCGCCTGCATACGCACTGTATGGTCAGCCCGGGCCTGACGCGTGTCGAGATGCATGTAGCACCTGAGGGCCAACTCGGCACCGAGATGGAACGCGGATACACGCTGCTGCACCTGCACTACCCGGTCGACGAGGAAAACCTCGTCTGGCGCTGGAACGTGTCGTGCACGAAGGGCCATACCACGCTGAGCGACCCAGATATCCCAACTGCGCACAAGGTTGCCGAGATGTTCCCCGCCGTGGTCGCGCAGGACCAGTGGGCACTGGAACGGCAGCAGGCGATGTTCGCCTATCCGGAGGACGATTATTCCGAGCTGTTCCTTAAGACCGACAAGGCCCTGCGCCGCGCGCGCCAGATCCTGATGACCATGCAGCGGGAGGAGCGACTGGAGGAGAAGTCCGTCATCCCGATTCATCCGCTGCCCACCACTGCGGCCGTCGCATAGCGCGCAAGAAATAGCCTACAGAGGCCTCAGACGGGCCCGCAACATTCTGGTGTGGAGACAAATCATGGAAGCACAGGAACTCGCTCTTTCCGGACCGCTGTCACAGAAGACGTGGATGCAGCGCTCGATCAGCTCATGCGTATATCTGTTCGAGCGGCTGATGCCCGACCCGTTTGTCATTGTTATTCTCCTGACAGTGATGACGGCCGCCTGTGCCTCCGCCTTTGCCCCAGGTGGCACCGTCACGAACATTTTGGCCGGCTGGTACAAGGGAATCTTCGGCATCTTCACCTTCGCCTTCCAGATGGTGCTGGTGCTGGTGACAGGCTACGCGCTGGCCAGCGCACCCATGATCAAGCGTGGCCTGCAACGCCTCACAATGCTCGCCACCGGTCCCCTCTCGGCCGTTGCACTGGTCTCGATCGTCGGTGCTTTCGCAACCTTCCTAAATTGGGGCTTCGGGTTGGTGGTCGGCGCCATGCTAGCCAAGGAGGTGGCCAAGCGCGTACGGGTCGACTTTGCCTGGCTCGTCGCTGCTGGCTATACGGCCTGGGTCCTGTGGGCGTTCACCGGCATGTCGAGCTCGATTGCCCTTTCCATTGCCACGCCAGGGAATCCGCTCAATATCGTCGAGCAGCATACGCACGCCGTGGTGCCGCTCTCGCATACGGTCTTCTCCATCTGGAATCTCGCGGCTGGCCTGATTGCGACATTGCTGTTGCCGCTGGTCTTCATGATGATGCGTCCGTCCGACAGCGACATCATCGCCGCCGACCCCAAGGCCATTGAAGCCAGCGAAGCCGCGGCGACTGAGCCGAAGCGCCGCAACGGCTTGGCCGGCCTGCTCGAGCGGTCACGCCTGTGCGCACTGGTCTTCGTCGTGGCGGGCGCTGCCTACCTTGTGCAGCAATGGAGCGCGACCGGTATCCGGCTGGACATCAACACAGTGATCTTCATCTTCCTGCTAGGCGGTCTGTGCCTGCACGGCGGCGCCGGGGCCTATGTTCATGCCGTGACGGAAGCCGCCAAGGTGACCGGCCCCATGCTGCTGCAGTACCCCTTCTACGGCGGCATCATGGGCATCATGCATGCGACCGGGCTGGCGGAAGTCGCGTCGGCATCCTTCATCCGCTTCGCGTCCGGCGACACCCTGCCGTTCTGGAGCTACCTGGGCTCCATTGTCATTACCATCTTCATTCCCAGCGGCGGCGGCCACTGGGCCGTCCAAGGCCCCTTCACTATCCCGGCCGCCCAACAGCTCGGTTCCACCCTGGCCGGCACCTCGATGGCAGTGGCCGCTGGCGAACTGGCGGGCAGCCTGCTTCAACCTTTCTGGGCCATCCCGGTGGTCGCAATCGCTGGCGTCGGAGTGCAGCGGGTGCTCGGCTTCACGCTGGTCAGCTTCATCACCGCCGGGACCTTCTTCGGTCTGCTCTACCTGCTGGTCGTGCCCCACACCGGCGCCTGACGGCAATGTCCGGCGGGCGCATCCCGTCTGCCAGCCCGCTTCCCGACCTTTCACTTCTCCTCCAGACAATGAAAACTCCTGCAAAACCGGCCCTGCCCCTCGAGGGCACCCGCGTCATCGAAATCTGCAACGTGGCTGCGGGTCCCTACTGCGGCATGCTGCTTGCCGACATGGGCGCTGACGTCATCAAGATCGAGCATCCCGAGACGGGCGACACGCTGCGGAGCTGGCCGCCGATCTCGGGGGGCTATAGCGAGAACTTCGCATCGCTGAACCGGAACAAGCGCTCTGTCACCCTGAACCTGAAGGATCCCGACGATGCCGCCCGCGCCCGCGACCTGATCGCTTCGGCCGACCTGCTGATCGAGAACAACCGGCCGGGCGTCATGGATCGCCTTGGTCTCGGCTATGACGCCCTGCGCGGCGGGAGTCCCGGCCTGGTCTACTGCTCGATTTCCGCTTACGGCCAGTCAGGCCCGCGCGCTAGCGAAGGCGGCTTCGACCTGACGCTCCAGGCGATGAGCGGCATCATGAGCGTGACCGGTGAACCCGGCGGCGCGCCGGTGAAATGCGGCGTTCCGATTGCCGACTTCTCCGCCGGACTCTATGCGGCATTCTCTGCAGTATGCGCCTTGCGGCAGGCACAGGCCATTGGCGAGGGCACGCACGTCGATATCTCCATGCTGGGCGCCACCCTTGGCATCGCTGCACTGCAGACCTCCGAGTACTTTGGCAGCCGCAAGGATCCGGTCAAGTTGGGCAGCGCCCATCCACGCAACGCGCCCTACCAGGTGTTCGCCTGCCGCGACGGCTACTTCGGTATGGCGGCCGGCAACAATACCCTGTGGCGGGCAGTGTGCGCCGTCATGGCGCACGAGGAATGGCTGTCCTACGATCGCTTCGCCAATCCGACGCTGCGCGCGCGGCACCAGCGCGAACTGCGCGAGATGCTCGAAGCGGAGTTCGTCCGGGAAGACGCTGCCACCTGGCTGAGCCGGTTCCGGCAAGCGGGCGTGCCCTGCGCACCAATCAATACATATTCCGATGTGCTCGCCGACGCGCAGGTGGAACATATGCAATGGGTGCAGCCCCTCACGCTGCCCAATGGCATCGAAACCAGCACTTTCGCCTCGCCGATCCGCCTGTCCGGGGTCAATCTGCCGATCCGCCGTGGTCCGCCCGCGCTGGGCGAGCACAATGCCGAAGTGCTGGGCTCGGCGGTCCCCTCCAGTGAGGAGATAGCGCAATGAGCGATCTGCTCATCGTCGAACGCGAGGCCGGACATGTCTCGCTCACCTTGAACCGTCCAGACAAGCTCAATGCGCTTTGCCCGGGACTGGTGGAAGCCCTGATCGCCGCGGTCCGGCAGGCACACGACGACGATGCCACGATGATCCGCTTCCAAGGCGCAGGACGGAATTTTTGCGCGGGGTTCGACCTGGGAGACCTCGACCAGCAGACCGATGCCGACTTGCTGCTGCGCCTGGTCAGGATCGAAACGCTGCTGCAGATGGTCGCGTACTCGCCCTGCCTGACCACGGCATATGCGCACGGGCGCAACTTCGGCGCTGGTGTGGACCTGTTTGCCGCATGCAAGCGCCGCTATGCGACGGTCGACTCGCACTTCCGGATGCCCGGTCTGCTGTTCGACCTGGTGCTCGGCTCGCGTCGCTTCGCGGCACTGGTCGGCGCCGAGCCGGCCCGCGAAATCCTGCAGACGGCGCGTGACATTCCTGCCGAAGAGGCAGCACGGATTGGCTTGGTCTCTCGCCTGGCGGGGCAGGCCGACTGGCCGGCCCGGCTGGTCGAGGATGGTGGTGCCTCTCGCGTGCTTTCCTCCCGCGCCCGTACCGCGCTGTACGCCGCGGTGCTGCCTTCAACCGCGGACGCGGACATGGCGGCACTGGTCAGCTCGGCCGCCGAGCCGGGCCTGCGACAGCGCATTGAACACTATCTTGGCCGATAAGGCGATTCAAACTCAGCGAGAAAAGGGAGGAGATGCAATGAAGACCAAAGCCGCAGTCGCATGGGAAGCCGGTGCGCCGCTGGCGATCGAGGAAGTTGACCTCGACGGGCCGCGCGCCGGCGAGGTACTGATCGAAGTGAAGGCGACCGGCATCTGCCATACGGACTATTACACGCTGTCCGGCGCCGACCCTGAAGGCATCTTCCCGGCGATCCTCGGCCACGAGGGCGCTGGCATTGTGGTGGATGTCGGACCCAACGTCACGAGCCTGAAAGCGGGCGACCACGTGATTCCGCTATATACGCCTGAATGCCGCCAGTGCAAGTTCTGCCTGTCACGCAAGACCAACCTGTGCCAGGCGATAAGGCAGACGCAGGGCCGCGGCCTGATGCCGGACGGCACCTCTCGCTTTTCCATCGGCGGCAAGCCTCTATTTCACTACATGGGGACCTCGACCTTCGCCAATCACATCGTTGTGCCGGAAATCGCGGTCGCCAGGGTGCGGCAGGATGCGCCGTTCGACAAGATTTGCTACATCGGCTGCGGCGTGACGACCGGCGTCGGCGCGGTCATCTTTACCGCCAGGGTCGAGGCGGGTGCCAATGTTGTCGTGTTCGGACTCGGGGGAATCGGCCTGAACGTGATCCAGGCCGCGCGCATGGTGGGCGCCGACAAGATTATCGGAGTCGACCTCAATCCCGCTCGTGCAGGCATGGCAAGGCGCTTCGGCATGACGCACTTCGTCAATCCGCGCGATACCGACAACGTCGTCGACCACATCGTGCAACTGACCGACGGCGGCGCCGACTATAGCTTCGAGTGCATCGGCAACACGCGTGTCATGCGCCAGGCGCTGGAGTGCTGTCACAAGGGCTGGGGCAAATCCATCATCATCGGCGTCGCCGAAGCCGGCGCGGAGATCTCGACGCGGCCATTCCAGCTCGTGACTGGGCGTGAATGGAAAGGTTCGGCCTTTGGGGGGGCTCGCGGCCGCACCGACGTACCGAAGATTGTCGACTGGTACATGGAAGGAAAACTCAACATTGACGAGTTGATCACCCATAGCTTCCCGCTGGAGCGCATCAACGAGGGCTTCGACCTCATGAAGCATGGCGAGTCGATCCGGTCCGTGGTGCTGTACTAGGACGCGGCCATGGAACTGATATCTGAACACTGCACCCTGGCGCTGATGCCTTCATGGATGCGAGGGGCTTCGTGAGGGCTTTACGCTCCTGGCCCCGATTCGGTCGCCGCTGGCACACAGCACGGACCCAAATTTCTTCCTACCTCCAACTATCAAGGAGATACACCGTGGCAATCTTCACACATATCGTGGTCGGCACCAATGACCTGGAGCGCTCGCGCGCATTCTACGACGCCGTCCTGAGCCGACTCGGCATCCAGCGTGTCCTAGACTTCGAAACAGCATCGCTATGGGGCACCTTCGGGCCAGAGTTCATGGTCACCAAGCCCGGCAATGGCTTGCCGTCGACCTATGCCAATGGCGGCACAGTAAGCTTTGCTGCACCTAGCCGGGATGCCGTACATGCATTCCACGAGGCCGCACTCAGCCTCGGCGCCAATGATGAAGGCGCGCCGGGCCCGCGCAGCTTTACGCCTACTGCCTATGCGGCATATGTCAGGGACCCCGATGGCAATAAGATCTGTACCTATTGCTTCGAGCCGACTTAAGCGATCAAGATGCCATCGGCCCACCGATGGCATCTGCTCACGCGGTGTGCAGTGTGTTGCATCGACCGATTAAATATGCAGTCGAGGCCGGCCGGCCGCGCTTTGATCATGGCTGTCGCTTGCCAAGCCAAGAGCCATCGCAGGTGGGAAGGCCGGACTTCACAACCTCCCCAAAACCACCCCCAACTCAACCGCCCCAATAGGATGCGAAACGGCAGCAAACGGCGGCTTAGGCCACTCCCACTTGTCCGCCGGAAACAAAGCCCGCATCCCATTGATGTCACAGTGATAAGGCGGCCCTTCGACAACGCCCTCCGCGGCACTCTCGCGCCGCATCTGCATGAACAGCGCGAACAGCTGCCCGCCAGGCCGCAGCCACGCATGAAGCTGCTCGGCGTAGCGAACCCAGTGATCCGGATGCAGCGCGCACAGGCAAGTCTGCTCGTACACCGCATCCACGGGCGCGGGCGGCTGCCACTCCAGTACATCGGCCTGTTCCAGCGTCGCCTTGAGCCCGGTCTGCGCGAGCAGCTCGCCGGTGCGCGCCAGCGCCGCCGGCGCGTAGTCGATGCCGCGCACGCGCACGCCCTGCTCCGCCAGCGCGGCTACTTCCCAGCCGCTGCCGCAGCCGGGCACGATCACGTCCTCGCCGGGACGGATGGCGCCGCTGGCCAGCCATGCCTTGAGCTGCGGGCTGGCCGCGCCGCGGTCCCACGGTGTTTGGCCGGCCTCGAAGCGCGCCTGCCAGAAATCAATCGTCGGTCCTGCCATGTTGTGTCTCCATTCGCTTTGTTATAGCGGCTTGGCTTGGAAAGCCGGCGTGCGAGGATCAGCTGCGCCAGGCCGGCTACCTGCCAGATTCCCTCTCAGCCGCCGCGTGCGCGCCGTGCCTCGTAGGCCTTCAGGCTTGTCAGTGCCATTTCCAGCGTCGGCGCAGGCGTCTGGCCGCGGCGTGCCAGCAGGTCGCCCACGATCTGGTCAGACTCGATGGCCGCGCCGCGTTCGATGTCGCGCAGCATCGAGGCCATCAGCGGCGAGCCTGCGGTAAATAGCGTGGTCTTCGCCTGTTCCAGTGCCGGGGCGCGGGCGGGGTAGCCGTTGGTGGCGGCGATGGCCGCGCATTCGTCGAACAGGGCCGTGATGGTCTCGCGTCCGCGCGGGGCGGCGAGGATGTCGCCAATGGCTGCCCGCATCAGGCAGGTGGACGATGCCAGCGTGGCCAGGAACAGCCACTTTTCCCACATGTCTTGCAGCATGGCTTCGCTGCGCTGTACATCGAAACCGGCGCCGTCGAGCGCCGCGGCCAGGGCCAGCGCGCGGTCGCTGCTGCCGGCGGGGCGCTCGCCGAAGGACAATACATGGAAGGCGGACAGGTGGAGGATCGTGCCTTGTTCGTCCAGCGTGCTGGAGATCATGCAGCGCCCGCCCATCACGCGCCCGGCGCCGAAGCGAGCATCGAGCTTGTCGAGATGCTGCATGCCGTTGAGCATGGGGATGACGACGGTGCCGGGGCCCATGGCGGGCGCGAAGCCGTCCATGGCGCTGTCCAGGTCGTAGGCTTTGCAGCTCAGCAGCACCACGTCATACGGTTGCGTGATCTGTTCGGCCTGCACCAGTGGCGGGTTGGGGAAATGCAGGTCGCCGTGCGGGCTCTTGACCCGCAGGCCATGCTCGGCCAGTTGGGCGGCGCGCCGGGGGCGCACCAGGAATGTCACGTCGCGCCCGGCCTGCAACAGCCGCGCGCCGAAATAGCCGCCAATGGCGCCCGCCCCGACTACCAGAATACGCATCTTCGACTCCCGGGTCCGGCCCGGCGGGAGGCCGGGCGATGCGCCATTGTAGTGTGGGGCCGGCGATGCTGCCGGCGGGCATGCGGTCGCGCAACCCGGAGGGCGGGATTCCTTGTGGCAGGTAGACAGCCGCCCCCTGCCGGCGGCGGCCGGGTAGCTGCGGCGCCACAAGCTATGGCATCATCGCGCCAAACCACTGCACGAGGCGAACGATGAATCCATCGAGCAATCTACCGAGCATTCCACCGAGCGATACGCACAGCAAAGTCATCGGCTACCTGCTGTGGATCTTCGGCTTTACCGGCTCCCATCGCTTCTACTACGGCAAGCCCATCACCGGCACGATCTGGTTCTGCACGCTGGGCCTGCTCGGCATCGGCTGGCTGATCGACGTGTTCCTGATCCCGGGCATGGACCGCGAGGCGGACTACCGCTTCGCCGCCGGCAGGACCGACTACAACGTGGCGTGGATCCTGCTGACCTTCCTCGGCTTCTTCGGCGTGCATCGCATGTATATCGGCAAATGGATCACCGGCCTGATCTACCTGCTCACCGGCGGCCTGTTCCTGATCGGCGTGCTGTATGACTTCTGGACGCTGAACGAGCAGGTTTCGCTGAGGAACAGGACGCCCTGATACGCGCTCAGGGCGGCGACGGTGTGTTTCGCTTCGGCGCGCCTTCGTCGCCTTGGTCGCCCTCGATGCGCAGCCGTGGCAGGAACTGCGGGAATTCGCGCTGCATGAAGTCGATCAGCCCTTCGCGCACGACGCAGCGCAGGTCCCACGCCAGCCCGGAGGAAGCCGCGGTACACAGCACGCGTAGTTGCATCGTCCGCTCCGTGGCATCGGTCACTACCAGATTGAAGAAGCGCTGGTCCCACTCCGGCGCCGCGCGCACGATGCGTTCCAGCTCCTCGCGTAGCGGCGCCAGCGGCATGCCGTAGTCGACGTGGAAGAACACCGACCCCATGATCTCGGCATTGTTGCGGGTCCAGTTCTGGAAGGGCTTCTCGATGAAATACTGCAGCGGGATGATGAGACGGCGGTCGTCCCATATCCGGAGCACGACGTACGTGCCGGTAATCTCCTCCACGCGGCCCCACTCGCCTTCGACGATGAGCACGTCGTCGAGCCGGATAGGCTGCGTCAGGGCGAGCTGCAGACCGGCGATCAGGTTGCTGAACACGGGCTTGGCGGCAAAGCCGGCGATCAGGCCCAGCACGCCTGCCGAGGCCAACAGGCTGGCGCCCACCTGCCGCGCCCCGGGAAAGGTCATGAGCACCATCGCCGCACCCATCACCACCACCAGCGTCATCGCGGTGCGCGAGAGCACGCGTGTCTGCGTGTGAATGCGGCGCGCATTCATGTTGTCCTGCACGTCCACCGGGTGTGTGTCCAGGATACCCTGCGCAATGCCGGCAATGATGCGCGCCACGAGCCAGGTGGCCGCGGCGATCATCAACAGGCCATTGAAATGGCGCACGCTGCCGATCCAGGGCAGATCATCCGACGCGGCCTGCCAGACCGCCTGCAAGGCCAGCAAGGGCAAGACCACTGTCGACGGCGCGCGCGCCTTCTTCACGATCGCATGCAGCACCGGGGCCGGCCGGGTAATGCGCAAGAGCAGCAGCCCGCCGAGGCGATGCGCCAGCAGCGCGACGGCGACGGCGATCAGGGCCGCCGCCCATGTGCCGAACCAGGGGTGGGCGAGGAGGATTGCCATGTTCATCGGTCGGTCGTCCTATGTCATCGCGGCTTGCGCGATTATGCAAGGAACGACACGCAGACGGGACGGAAGTTTCACCGCCCGCGGGCGAGGCGCCGCGGCCACATGGAGCCGCGCGCTGGGATTTCCGGCAAGCCCTTGCCATGTCATCATCCTGTTCGGCGAATTCATGGGCTGATAGCGTCTGGAAGAGTCAGGAAGTTTCAGGAAGTTTCAGGAGGAGAACATGAAAAAATCGGGTTCGACCGAGGGGCTGCCGGCATCCGGGCTGATCGACAACAGAATCGCCGAGCTCGCGGACTGGCGCGGGGCGACGCTGAGCAGGATGCGCAAGCTCATCAAAGAGGCTGATCCGGACGTCGTGGAGGAGTGGAAGTGGATGGGCACTCCCGTATGGTCGCACGACGGGATCATCTGCACCGGCGAGTCTTACAAGGCAAAGGTGAAGCTGACTTTCGCCAAGGGCGCTGCGCTGGAGGACCCGGCCAGGCTCTTCAACTCAAGCCTCGACGGGAACGTCAGGCGCGCGATTGACATCCTCGAGGCAGACGAGATCGACGCGGACGCGTTCAGGGCGCTTGTCCGTGCCGCGGTCGCGCTCAATACGTCCGCTCGAAAGGCAGGCCCAAGGCGCGCGAAGTAGGCTACGGGATCGGCGTCCGCCCTGGAGCAGGACTCGCAGCCTGAGCCGCACGCGGCGGCCCTCCGGCCACATCCACCCATTGACGCCTTCTCCAAGAACCGATAAACACCATCGGTCACCGTCTGCCTGGCCCGAGCCCCCGCGCATGCCCCGCCCTTCGCTAATCCCGCCCATCAGCACCCTCTACAGCCGCATCAAGATGCAGCATCTGCGCCTGCTGCTGGCGATCGAGGAGCGCGGTTCGCTGCGGCAGGCGGCGGAGGCGGTGATGCTGACCCAGCCGGCGGTCAGCAAGATGCTGCAGGACATGGAATCGATGCTGGGCGTGTCGTTGTTCGAGCGCCATGCGCGCGGTTTGCGGCCGACGCGGTTTGGCCTGGCGGCGACGCAGTTCGCGCGGCTGGTGTTCGCGGATATGGCAGGCCTGCGTGATGAGCTGGCGGCGCTGGAATCGGGAAAGGTGGGCCGGGTGCGCGTGGGTGCGGTGATGGCGCCGACGCCGGTGCTGCTGGCCAACGTGATCCGCAGCCTGAACCGCGAGCATCCCAGGCTGGAGGTGGTGGTGCAGGTGGAAACCAGCGATCTGCTGGTGCCGCTGCTGGAGCGCGACCAGCTCGACATCGTGCTGGGCCGGGTGCCGGAGGGCTGGGACAGTAGCGGCCTGGAGTTCGAGCAACTGGGCGAGGAGAGCCTGGCGATCGTCGTCGGGCCCTTGCATCCGCTGCTCGGGCGCCGCAAGCCGGGTTTCGAGGAGCTGGCGACGTTTCCGTGGATCATGCAGCCGCGCCCGAGCCCCATGCGGGCGCTGATCGACCGTTCGTTCGAGGACGCGGGCGTGGCGCCGCCGCCCTCGACCATCGAGACGGCGGCGGTGCTAATGACGACTTCCCTGCTCGCGGACAGCGAGCTGATTGCCGTGCTGCCGGCCTCGGTGGCGGCGTTCTACGCGGGGCTGGGCGCGCTGGCCGTGCTGCCGTTGCCGCTGCCGCGCAAGCTGGGGCCCTACGGCATCGTGACGCGGCGGGGCCGGCCGCCTACCGCGTCGATGAGCCTGCTGATCGACGCGCTGCGCGCCAGGCCGGCCTAGCGCGGGCTTCGCAAGGCCCGGCTCGCGGGCCTTGCGGGCTGCGCTTAGGCGGGCCGGGGCGCCGGCCGGCCGTCCACCAGCCGGCTCAGTTGCAGCGGATTGTCCTCGCGCAAGGCGGCGGGCAGCAGCCCCGCGGGCATGTCCTGGTAGCACACCGGGCGCAGGAAGCGCGCGATGGCCAGGCTGCCCACCGAGGTGGAGCGGCCGCCATCGGAGGTGGCCGGATACGGACCGCCGTGCACCATGGCATGCCCGACTTCCACCCCGGTGCCGAAACCGTTGACGAGGATGCGCCCCACCCTGCGTTCCAGCGCGGGCAGGATGGCGCGGGCCGCATCGTGGTCGGCGTCGTCGATATGCAGCGCGGCGGTCAGCTGGCCTTCGATGACTTCCACGACATGGCGCATGGCGTCCAGGTCGGGGCAGCGCACGATTAGCCCGGCCGCGCCGAAGATCTCCGCGCGCAAGGCCTCATCGGCAAGGAACGCCTCGGCGGTGGTGGAGAACAGCGCCGCCGAGCCCTGCTGTGCGTCGCCGGCGCGGCCGCGCGCCTGCGCGCTGACCTGCGGGTGCGCGGCCAGCTTGTCCACGCCGGTGCAGTAGGCGCGCTGGATGCCTGGTGTCAGCATGGTCGCCGGCGCGGTCTGCTCGATGCTCTGCGCCGCCGCAGCGATGAAGCGCCCCAGGTCCGGGCCGTCGACAGCCAGCACCAGGCCGGGATTGGTGCAGAACTGGCCGGCGCCCAGCGTGAGCGATGCCGCGAACGCGGTACCGATGGCCTCGGCGCGGTTGGCCAGCGCGTGCGGGAACAGCAGCACCGGGTTGATGCTGCTCATTTCCGCATAGACGGGAATGACCTCCGGGCGTGCGGCCGCCAGCGCCATCAGCGCCGTGCCGCCCGCGCGCGAGCCGGTGAAGCCGACCGCCTTGATGCGGTGATCGCTGACCAGGCCCTGCCCGACCTGCAGGCCGCTATCGAACAGCAGCGAGAAGGTGCCTTCGGGCAGCCCCAGGTCGCGCACGGCTTTCTGGATGGCGCGGCCGACCAGCTCCGAGGTGCCGGGATGCGCGGGGTGGGCCTTGGCGATCACCGGGCAACCGGCCGCCAGTGCCGAGGCGGTGTCGCCACCCGCCACGGAAAACGCCAGCGGGAAATTGCTGGCGCCAAACACCGCCACCGGCCCCAGCGCGACCTGGCGCATGCGCAGGTCCGCGCGCGGCAGTGGCTTGCGTTCGGGCAGGGCCGGGTCCACGCGCACGCCGAGGAAGTCTCCTTGCCGCACCAGGTCCGCGAACAGCCGCAGCTGGCCCACGGTGCGCCCGCGTTCGCCTTCGATGCGCGCGCGCGGCAGGCCGCTTTCGCTCGCGCAGCGGTCGACCAGCGCATCGCCCAGCTCAAGGATGTTGGCAGCGATCGCTTCGAGAAAGGCCGCGCGCTTGTCGAGACTGGTTTCGCGGTAGGCGTCGAAGGCCTGCTCGGCCAGCGCGCAGGCCTGGGCCAGCTGGGCAGCGCTGGCGCCGCCGAAGGCCGGCGCCAGCTTGGCGCCGGAGGCCGCGTCGATCGCAACGATTTCGCCGTCGGTGCCGCGCACCGACTGGCTGCCGATCAATAGTTCGCCTTGGATTTGCATGTCTATTCCTGTTGACTGAGGTCTGGCCCCGCCGGGGCCAGTGGTTCCGTTCCGGTCCGGCCTGGTGCGCCGCTGGCGCTCAACGGCCCCAGCGCAGCACCATCGGATCCAGCCGGCGCGCAATCTGCAGCAGGCCCGCGCGGGTCGCCGGGTGCATCGGCTGGAGCGGATGGCGCACCGCGTCCGAGGCGATCACCCCGCCCTCTTTCATCAGCACCTTGCTGGTTGCCAGCCAGCCCTGGCGGTTCTCGTAATTGATGAGTGGCAGCCATTGCTGGTAGTGGCGCGCGGCGCCCTCGGTGTCGCCGGCCTGGTAGGCATCGACGATCAGGCGGATGCCATCGGGGAAGCCCGCGCCCGTCATCGCGCCGGTGGCGCCGGCGTCGAGATCGGCCATCAGCGTGATGGCTTCCTCGCCGTCCCACGGGCCGACGATGGCAGCGCCGCCCAGTTCGATCAGCTCGCGCAGCTTGGCCGCGGCCTGCGGCACTTCGATCTTGAAATACGACACATTGGCGAGTTCCCTGGCCATGCGCGCGAGGAAGGGCGCGGACAGCGTGGTGCCGCTGACCGGAGCGTCCTGGATCATGATCGGGATCTCGATGGCGTCGGACACCGTGGCGAAGAACTCGTAGATGGCGCGTTCGGGCATGCGGATGGTGGCGCCGTGATACGGCGGCATCACCATCACCATGGCGGCGCCCGCATCCTGCGCGGCACGGCTGCGTTCGGCGCAGATGCGCGAGCTGAAGTGCGTGGTGGTGACGATCACCGGCACGCGGCCCTCCACGTGGTCGAGCACCGCCGTCATCAGCGTGTTGCGCTCGTCGTCGGTCAGCACGAACTGCTCCGAGAAGTTGGCCAGGATGCAGATGCCGTTGGAGCCGGCATCGATCATGAAATCGATGCAACGGCGCTGGCCGTCCAGGTCAAGGCCGCCCTGCTCGTCGAAGATGGTCGGCGCTACCGGGAATACGCCGCGGTAGATGGCGGGCTTGATCATGTCTGTCTCCTTGTTGTGCGGGGGTCGCCGGCGGGGGGAATGCCGGCCGGTCGCTGCACGCAATATAAGAGCGTCCGGCACACCATGTATATTGAAACCTTTCCATCTGGTGATCGCTTTTACGACTCACCCCGCCGGCCAGACCGAACCCGACCCGGGCCCAGGCGGGGCGTCTTCCTTGAGGAGGCCCCGTTTGCGCCCGCCTGCGCACACCCATGAGAGCCACCCTCGACGTACTGATGTCGCGCCTGCGCATGAAACAGCTGCAACTGCTGATCGCGCTGGACGACCATAAATCGCTGCACCAGGCCGCATCGGCCATGGCCATGACGCAGTCGGCCGCCAGCAAGGCCCTGCAGGAGCTGGAAAACATGCTGGATGCACCGCTTTTCGAGCGGACCCACACCGGCATGCAGCCCAACCCGTTCGGCTATTGCGTGATCCGCTATGCGCGGCTGCTTGCCACCGACCTGACCGCGCTCTGCCAGGACATGGCGGAAATCCGTTCCGGCACGGCGGGGCGGCTTGCCGTCGGGGTCATCATGGGCGCGGTGACCGGCGTCCTGGTGCCGGCGCTGGCGACCTTGCAGGCAGACCAGCCCAACCTGTCGATCGAAATCGTGGAGGACACCAGCCTGCGCATGCTGAGCCTGCTGGACGATGGCCGGCTGGACCTGGTCATCGGCCGCGCGCTGGTGAGCGACCAGCCCGCCCGGTATCACTACGAGCCGCTGGACGACGAGCCGATGTCGGTGGTGGTCGGCCATGCCCATGCGGCCCCGCGCGCCAGCGAACTCGCCTTTGCGGATCTGGCCGCCTACCGCTGGATTGTCTATCCGTCCCAGATGCCGATGCATGCCCTGCTCCTGCGCGAGCTGGACCTTGCCGGCATTGGCATGCCGCCCAATGCCATCACCACCGCCTCCACGCTGGTCACCGTGGCCTTGCTCCAGGGCAGCGCCAGGCTGGTGTCGCTGCTCCCGACCAGCGTGGCGCAGCCATATGCGCGCCAGAAGATGCTGCGGATCCTGCCGGTGAAGATGCAGTCCCGGCACGAAACCTTCGGCATCGTCACGCGGCGCGGCGGCACGCTCTCGGCGGCTGCCAGGCGGTTGATCGTGGCGCTGCGCGCCGGCAAGCCCGGGGCGGCCGGGCCGGGCCAAGGTGAGCCGACGTATTCCTCCAGGTAATCGCCCATTAATAAAACATCAGTAGTGGCGAATCACTGACGGCCCTATAGTGGCCTCACCGGCACCGAGACCGGCAGACAACAGGACGGAGACAAGCATGAACAAATGGATCGCCGGCACCTTTGCCGGCCTGGCGACGCTTGCCGCCGCGACAGCGGCCGGCGCCTATGCACAGGACTCCCGGCCCGTGCGGCTGATGGTCGGCGCGGCGCCGGGCGGCGGCACCGACGTCATGGCCCGCATCGTCTCCGAAAAACTGGCCGCCATCATCAGGCAGCCCGTGGTGGTCGACAACCGGCCCGGCGCCTCCAACACCATCGCCGCGGACATCACCGCCAAGGCCGCGCCCGACGGCAACACGCTGCTGATGGGCGTGGTGACCTCGCAGGCTATCGCGCCGCACCTGCTCAAGCTGCAGTTCAATCCGCTCAAGGATCTGGTGCCGGTGGCCATGGTGTCGTCCGTGCCCAATGTGCTGGTGGTCAACAACCAGGTGCCGGCGCGCGACGTCAGGTCGCTGGTGGCGGCGATCCAGGCCAGCCCGGACAAGTACCGCTACAGCTCCTCCGGCGTCGGCAGTACCCAGCACCTCGCCGGCGCCGCCTTCGCGCGGCAGATCAACGGCAAGTTGCTGCACGTGCCGTACAAGAGCAGCAGCAGCGCGCTGGTGGACCTGATGGGCGGCCAGGTCGACATGAGTTTCGAGACCATGCCCTCCGTCATCAACCACATCAAGGCCGGCAAGCTGCGCGCCCTGGCGGTGACGGCCGAGCAGCGCTCGGCGCTGTTGCCGGGCGTGCCCACGCTGGCCGAAGCCGGTGTGCCGAACATCCAGATGAATGCCTGGTACGGCATCTATGCGCCGGCCGGCACCCCGCCCGCCACCTTGCAGAAGCTGGGCGCGGCACTGGCCACCATACTCAAGGATCCCGACACCGTCCGGCGCCTCAACGATGTCGGGGCCCAGCCCGGCACGCTGGATGCGGCGCAGTTCGATGCATTCTCGCGTGCCGAGTACGCGCGCTACGGCAAGCTGATTTCCGAACTCGGTGTCAAGCTCGACTAAACCCTCTTGCATCTTCCTGCATCCATACGACATGACTCCACGCCCAAGAATCGCCATGGTGCTCGGCGACCCCGCCGGCATCGGCCCCGAGCTGATCGCGAAGCTGCTTGCCGACCCCGCCGCCAGGCAGGCCGACATCCTGTTGATTGCCGACCGCGATGAATGGCGCCACGGCATGCAGGTAGCCGGCATCAATCCCGATGTGCGCGAAACCGATGCGCCCGCCTTTGCTGGCAACGATGCCGACGGCGCCCCGCGCCTTTACCACTGGCAGCCCGAAGGCAAGCCGGCCTACCCGCGTGGCGCCGCCAGCGCCGAGGGCGGCCGCTACAGCCTCGGCACGCTGGCTATCGCGCTGGCACTGGCGCAGTCCGGCCAGGCCGACGCGATCCTGTTCGGGCCGCTCAACAAGAGCTCGCTGCATGCCGCGGGCATGGGCCACAACGATGAATTGCACTGGTTCGCGGAGAAGCTCGGCTACCACGGCGCCTTCTGCGAGTTCAATGTGCTCGACGGGCTGTGGACATCGCGCGTGACATCGCACGTGGCCCTCAAGGATGTGCCCGCGATGATCACCCGCGACAGCGTGGGCGCCGCCATCGGCCTGATCGACAAGGCCTTGCGCGACGCCGGCATTGCGCGGCCGCGCATCGGCGTCTGCGGCCTCAATCCGCATAACGGCGACAACGGCGCCTTTGGCCGCGAGGAGATCGATTTCATCGCCCCGGCCATCGCCGCCGCGCAGGCCAGCGGCATGGCGGTGGACGGCCCCTTCCCGGCCGACACCATCTTCCTCAAGGTGCAAGGCGGCGCGGCCGAGCGGCAGTTCGACGCCATCGTCACCATGTATCACGACCAGGGCCAGATCGGCATCAAGCTGATGGGCTTCTCGCGCGGCGTCACCGTGCAGGGCGGCCTGCCGGTGCCGATCACCACGCCGGCCCACGGCACCGCCTTCGATATCACGCAGCAGGGCCGCGCGAACCTGGGCGCCACGCTGCAGGCATTCCACCTGGCCTGCCAGATGGGGGCGCAGCGCCGTGCCGCTGGCTAGGCGCGGCGGGCACGCTCCTTAGCGGGCGGGCGCCGCGCCGGCGCCGCATCGACGCAAGACATGACAAAGACGGCCCTCGATCCGGCCGGGGATGCGTGCGCGTGTACCTGTCAGGAGCGGACCCCGCGCATCCGGATCCGCGGCCGGAGCCTGAACCTGAAGCCTGAACCTGAACCTGAACCCGAACCCATCAGCACCAAAGAAGGAGCCACATCATGAAGATCACCAATGTCCGCGCCCGCGTCTTCGAATGGAAGGGCAAGACCGTGCCGCCGCAGGCGCACTTCTGCACCAATGCCACCGACATCCTGTTCGAGCGCGGCGATGCGATGGGCTCGTTCCGCTTCCACGGCTGGCTGGTGGTGGAGGTGGAGACCGATACCGGACTGGTTGGCATCGGCAACTGCGCACTCGCGCCGCGCGTGGCCAAGCAGATCGTGGACCAGTACCTGGCGCCCATCGTGATTGGCCAGGATCCGTTCGACAACGAATACCTGTGGCAGAAGATGTACCGGCGCACGCACGCGTGGGGCCGCAAGGGTATCGGCATGGCGGCGATCTCGGCGGTGGACATCGCGCTGTGGGACCTGATGGGCAAGGCGGTCGGCAAGCCTGTGTTCAAGCTGCTGGGCGGGCGCACCAAGGAAGCCATCTGGTGCTACGCCTCCAAGCTCTACAACAACGATGACCGCGACGCCTTCCTCGGCGAGGCGCAGCGCTACCTGGACCAGGGCTTCACGGCCATGAAGATGCGCTTCGGCTACGGCCCCAAGGATGGCGCCGCCGGCATGCAGAAGAACCTGGAGCAAGTGCGCCTGCTGCGCGAACTGGTGGGCGACAAGGTTGACATCATGCTGGAGTGCTACATGGGCTGGACGCTCGAGTACGCGCGCCGCATGCTGCCGCGCCTGGCCGAGTTCAACCCGCGCTGGCTGGAGGAGCCGGTCATCGCCGACGACATCGAAGGCTACGCCGAGCTGAAGAAAATGAGCCCCTTCCCCATCTCCGGCGGCGAGCACGAGTTCACCTCGTACGGCTTCAAGGACCTGCTGGAACGCCGCGCGGTGGACGTGATCCAGTACGACACCAACCGCGTGGGCGGCATCACGGCGGCACAGAAAATCAACGCCATGGCCGAGGCGTGGTCGGTGCCGGTCATCCCGCATGCCGGGCAGATGCACAACTACCACCTGACCATGGCCTCGACCGCTTCGCCGATGGCGGAATTCTTCCCGGTGCACGACGTGGAAGTCGGCAACGAGCTGTTCTACTACATCTTCAAGGGCGAACCCGCTCCCGACAGGGGCTACCTGCAGCTCGACGACAACCTGCCGGGCCTGGGGCTGACGCTCAACGAGGCCGGCTTCGGCGAGTTCGAGATCATCGGGTAAGGCTCCGCCGCCACTCAGCAGATAGCGTGAGGCACGGCCGCTTGCTGCCTCACGCGATATACGAGACCTTGGGCAGCGGGAAGGTCTCCCGTACCAGTGCCGCGCGCCGGGTCACCTTGTCGCAGGACAGTTCCAGGTGCTCGCGCAACAGATCGGCCGCTTTCTGCGGCGCGCCGTCGGCAGCGGCCTGCAGCACGGCGATGTGCTCGGACATGAACGGGTCGGCGTCCGGCATCGGCATGGCTACGCCCAGCACGTGCTTGCTCAGCGTGAGAATGCAGCGCGTGCGCTGTAGGCTGCTCAGCAGTTCCTTGTTGGGGCACTGGGACAGTAGCTGCACGTGCAGGTCGTGCTCGAGCTTGTCCATGGCGGTGCGGTTGACCTGCGGGTAGACGCGCTGCACCTTGTTCAGCTCCGCGATCATGGCCTGGATCTCGGCATTGTCGGCATGCCCGATGGCCCCGCGCAGCGCGGCGGGCTCCACCAGCGAGCGCAGTTCGTAGAGATCGTGGATGCGCTGCGCGTCCAGCGGGGTGATGACCCAGCGCAGGCGTTCGTCCTTTTCCAGGATGCCCAGGCTTTCCAGGCGCAGCAGCACGTCGCGCACCACGGTCCGGCCGACGTTGAAATGGCGGGCCAGCTCCACTTCGTTGACGCGGTAGCGGCCAAACACCGAGAGGTGCACCAGGTCGCGCTCCACCTCGTCGTAGATCAGTTCCCAGCCCAGCGTCTTGCGCGCGACATCGGGCGCGCTCTCCACGCCCAGCATCGCCGGGTCCAGGGCGATGCGCCGGGGTGCCGTGCCGGCGGGCCCGGCCACGAAGCCGCGGCCTTCGAAACGACTGACCAGCCCGTCGGCCTCCAGCTCGCGCAGCGCCTGGCGCACCGGCGAGCGCGTGGAGCGCAGTATCTCCGCGAGGTGTCCTTCGAGCAACACGGTGCCTTGCGCCAGCGTCCCCTCCACGATGGCCTTGCGCAGCAGTTCGACCATGACGGCATAGATCGGCGCATGCCTAAACCCGTCCTCGGTGTCCTGCGTGGGCGCGAAGGGGGCGGCGCGTTTGTCTTGGCGCGTTGCCGTCGATGGACTCGGCACGTTGTCTCCGGTTCTGTAGCTGGTATGGATGGTTCGGCGCGCTCATGTCCGCAAGAACACCTGCATGAGCACCTGCAAGAACACCTGCATGAGCACTGCCTGTGCGCCAGGCATAAGTATCGGCTATCTGGCTGGCGCCCAGTATCAGGCTGCACACGGAGAGATGATACACGGGTAAGCCCGAATATTGACCATTGCCGGCAATCGTCATATATTGGGACCCATGCCGGATCGCCAACGCGGATCCGAACCCGCAAAGAACGAGAGACAGGGCGCCGGGCAAACCGGCGTCACCAACAAAAGAGCGCATCCCCGATGGACTACCAGTTCGATTTCAGCTTCCTGTCCGCCAACTGGCGCGACCTGCTCGACGGGGTCTGGCTGACCTTGCGCATGTCGGTCGCCACCATCGTGTTCGGCTTTGTGCTGGGGACGGCGCTGGCGGTGGTGCGCACCGAGGGCCCGGCCTGGGCGCGCCGCTGCGTGACGGCCTATGTGGATGTGATTCGCAATACGCCGCTGGTGATCCAGGCCTTCTGGCTGTTCTTCGGGCTGGCGGCGGTGCATGTGCGCGTGCCGGCCATGGTGGCGGCGGTCCTGGCGCTGGTGGTCAATGTGTCGGCCTACACCACGGAGATCGTGCGCGCGGGGATCGAGTCGGTACCGCGCGGGCAGCTGGAGGCGGCCTCGTGCCTGGGGCTATCGCGCTGGCAGATGATGCGCCTGGTGGTACTGCCGCAGGCGGTGGAGCGCATGTACCCGGCGCTGATCAGCCAGTTCGTGCTGATGATGCTGGCTACCTCGATCATGTCGCAGATCTCGGCCGAAGAGCTCACCGCGGCGGGCTATCGCATCCAGTCGGAGACCTTCCGCGGCTTCGAGATCTACATCGTCATCGCGGTGGTGTACCTGGCGCTGTCGTGGCTGCTGCGGCTGTCGATGGCCGGCGTGGGCGCCGTGGCCTTCACGCGCCGCCGGCGCCTGAAGACACCGCTCTGATCCTCCCCTTCCCCCTTCCCTCTTCCTTCTTCCCCTTCTACTTTCGACGCGGAGCCAAGCATCATGTCCAGCCTTTCCCTGGATCAAGTCTTGTTCATCCTGCGCGGCGCGGGCTGGACCTTGCTGCTGTCCGCCATGGGCTTTTTCGGTGGCGCGCTGGTCGGCCTGCCGCTGGCTCTCGCGCGCAGCCGCGGCGGGCGCGTGCTGCGCACCGTGACGGGTGCCTTCGTGCAGCTCGTGCAGGGCGTGCCGCTGCCGGTGATCATGTTCGTGGTGTACTTCGGCATCAGCGTGGGCGGCTTTGACCTGCCCGCGCTGGTGGCCGCCGGCATCGCCATGACGGCATATTCCAGCGCCTACCTGGCCGAGATCTGGAAGGGCTGCATCCAGGCCGTGCCACGCACCCAGTGGGAAGCCGCCGAGTGCCTGGCGCTCACGCCGCTGCAACGCGTGGTGTACGTGATCCTGCCGCAGGCCGCGCGCATCGCGGTGGCACCGACGGTGGGCTTCCTGGTGCAGATCGTGAAGAACTCTTCGTACGCGGTGGTGATCGGCTTCTTCGACCTGACCTACTCGGCACGGGTGGTGAACAACTCCACCTTCGAGCCCTTCGTGGTGTTCTCGATCGCGGCCGCCCTCTACTTCGCCATCTGCTATCCGCTGTCGTCGCTGTCGTACCGGCTGGAGCGCCGCTTCAAGCGGGTGTGAGCCTGCGAGGACCAAAGAAATCATGGAGACAAGCATGGAAGATATCGTCCGCTTCGACAAGGTGAGCAAATCCTTCGGGCAGGTGGAGATCCTCAAGGGCGTAAGTTTCTCGGTGCGCGCCGGGGAGGTGGTGGCGCTGATCGGCCGCAGCGGTTCGGGCAAGAGCACTGCCCTGCGCTGCATCAACGGGCTGGAGCGCGTGAGCGGTGGCGCGCTGCATGTATGCGGGCACGCCATGCACGACGGCGATGTGCCGCTGGGCGAGCTGCGCAAGGAAGTCGGCATCGTCTTCCAGAGCTACAACCTGTTCCCGCATCTCACCGTGGAAGAGAACGTCATGCTGGCGCCGCGCAAGGTCAAGGGCGTGGGCAAGAAAGAAGCGCGCGAACTGGCCATGCACGTGCTCAAGCAAGTGGGCATGGAAGAGCGCGCCAGCTACTACCCGGAGCAACTGTCCGGCGGACAGCAGCAGCGCGTGGCGATTGCCCGTTCGCTGGCGATGCAGCCGCGCCTGATGCTGTTCGACGAAGTCACCTCGGCGCTGGACCCTGAACTCACCGGCGAGGTGCTCAAGGTGATCGAGCGCCTGGCGCAAGACGGCATGACCATGGTGCTGGTCACGCACGAGATGGCCTTCGCACGGTCGGTGGCAGACCAGATCATGTTCATGCACCAGGGCATCGTCTGGGAAGGCGGCAGCGGCAAGCTGCTGGACCAGCCCGCCACGCCGGAACTCAAGCAGTTTGTCGGCAACGGCCTCTGATTCCCGCTTCGCAGAGCCCGAGCCTTTCAACGAAAACCACACGGAGACACCCCATGCACATCAACCGCCGCCTTCTCGGCTCGTTCGCCGCCCTGCTGCTCGCGGGCGCATCGGCCAGCGCCTGGTCCGATACGCTCGACACCATCAAGCAACGCAAGAAGATCCTGGTTGCCGTGGATATCGGCGCCCCGCCCTACGGCATGCTCGACAGCCAGGCCAAGCAAAGCGGCTCGGACGTGGACACGGCCCGCCTGCTGGCCAAGGACCTCGGCGTGGAACTGGAGATCGTGCCCGTGACCGGCCCCAACCGCGTGCCCTACCTGCTGACCAAGAAGGCCGACGTGGTGCTGGCCTCGTTCTCGGTAACGGACGAGCGCAAGAAGGTCATCGACTTCTCCGAACCCTACGGCGTGGTGCCGGTGGTGGTGGGCGGCCCGGCGCAAGCCAAGCTGAAATCGTTCCCCGAGCTGTCCGGCAAGACCATCGCGGTCACGCGCGGCACCACGGCCGACCAGGAACTGACCCGCGGCGCCAAGGAAATCAGCGGCGTGAACATCGTGCGCTACGAAGACGACGCCACCACCAACACCGCGGTATCCACCGGCCAGCAGGACTACCTTGCCGCGGCCATCAGCGTGATTCCGGTGGTCAAGAAGAGCAACCCCACGCGCGACCTGGAAATCAAGTTCGTGATGAAGGCCTATCCGTATGCCATCGGCGTGCGCAAGGGCGACACCGCGCTCAAGGGCTGGCTCGACACCTGGGTCAAGACCAACCTGAAGAACGGCAAGATCAACACGATCTACAAGCAGTATTTCGGCATCGCGCTGCCTGAAGAGATGCTCAAGTAAGAGACGCAACCACGGCGCAGGTCACCCTGGCGCGCAATCCAACCGCGAGTAGCCATTCCATGAGCACAGACACCCTTGCAGCAGCCCCCGCCGAAGTTCCGCGCACGTCGCGCACCATCCGGCTGCATGCCGATGACGATGTCGTCATCGCGCGTGACCAGATGGTCGCCGGCACCACGGTCGCGGAAGAAGGCGTGACCGTGATCGGCCTGATCCCGCCCGGCCACAAGATCGCCACGCGCGCCATCGCGAGCGGCGAGGCCGTGCGCCGCTACGGCCAGATCATCGGCTTTGCGAGCCAGGACATCCGCGCCGGCCAGCACGTGCACACGCATAACCTGGCGATGGGCGATTTCACGCGGGACTATGCCTACAGCGCCGAGGCCCGCACGGTGCAGGCCGAAGCGGTTCCCGCCACCTTCGACGGCATCGTGCGCGCCGACGGCAGCGTGGCCACGCGCAACTACATCGGCATCCTGACCTCGGTGAATTGCTCGGCCACCGTGGCACGCGCCATCGCGGATCGCTTCCGGCGCGATATCCATGCGGAGGCGCTGGCGGACTATCCCAATGTGGATGGCGTGGTCGCGCTCACGCATGGCGTGGGCTGCGCCGTGGATCCGCAGGGCGAAGGGCTGGCGGTATTGCAGCGCACGCTCGGCGGCTATGCCTGCCACCCGAACTTTGCCAGCGTACTGGTGATCGGCCTGGGCTGCGAGACCAACCAGATCTCCGCGCTGCTGGCCACGCAGGGACTCACCCACAGCGCGCGCCTGCAGACCTTCACCATCCAGGACACCGGCGGCACCACCAAGACCATTGCCCACGGGATCGAACTGATCAAGGCGATGCTGCCCGCGGCCAATGCCGTGGAACGCCAGCCGGTACCCGCGAGCCATCTGGTGGTGGGGCTGCAGTGCGGCGGCTCGGATGGCTACTCCGGCATCTCGGCCAATCCGGTGCTGGGCGCGGCGGTGGACCTGCTGGTGCGTCACGGCGGCACCGCCATCCTGTCGGAGACGCCGGAGATCTATGGCGCCGAGCACCTGTTGACGCGGCGCGCGCAAACGCCGGAGATCGGCCAGAAGCTGGTGGCGCGCATCCGCTGGTGGGAAGCCTATTGCGAGCGCCACGGCGCCAGCATGGACAACAACCCTTCCGCCGGCAACAAGGCGGGCGGCCTGACCACCGTGCTGGAAAAGTCGCTGGGCGGCATCGCCAAGGGCGGCTCCACCAATCTCGCCGAAGTGTACGAGTACGCGCAACCGGTGCGGGCACGCGGGCTGGTCTTCATGGACACGCCCGGCTACGACCCCATCTCCGCCACCGGGCAGGTGGCCGGCGGCGCCAACCTGATCTGCTTCACCACCGGCCGCGGCTCGGCCTACGGCTGCGCGCCCTCGCCGTCGGTGAAGCTCGCCACCAACACCGCCCTGTGGCAACGCCAGTCCGACGACATGGACCTCAACTGCGGCGCGGTACTGGACGGCAGCGCCACCATTGCCGGGCTGGGCGCGGAGCTGTTCCGGCTGATGCTGGATACCGCTTCGGGCAAACGCTCGCGCAGCGAGCTGCATGGGTACGGGCAGAACGAGTTCGTACCCTGGCAGCTGGGTGCGATTACCTGAGGGGCGACCCCCGGGGCGATCACCTGAGCCGGGCCAGCGCGCCACCGGGCACCGACCCCCGGCTCGGCGCCACTCCAGCACCAGCGCCACCTCGAACGCCCCGCCGGGATGCTTCCACGGCGCCGAACGGCGCCTTGTTCTGGCTAGGCAGTCTGCCCTGAGTCCTGGCCGGCGCCCTGCTCCCGCAGCCGCATCTTGAGCACCTTGCCGGTTGGATTGCGCGGCAACGCCCCCACCACGCGCAGTTCACGCGGCAGCTTGTACCGCGCCAGCCGGGGTTCGGCAAAGTCTTGTAGCGCTTCGAGCGTCAGGCTGAGCCCGGGCTTGAGCGCCACCACGGCCACCACATGCTCGCCCCAGCGCGGGTCGGGCGCGCCGATCACAGCGACTTCGGCGATGGCCGGGTGTTCGTACAGCACGCTTTCCACTTCGGCCGGGTAGACATTCTCGCCGCCGCTGATGACCATGTCCTTGAGGCGGTCGCAGATGTAGTAGAAGCCTTCCTCATCTGCGTAGCCGATGTCGCCGGTGCGGAACCAGCCGCCGTCGTAGAAGGCGCCGGCGGTGGCGTCGGGGCGGTTCCAGTAGCCTTTCATGATGTTGCCGCCGCGCGCGCAGACTTCGCCGCGCTGGTGAGGCTGCGTGACGGACCTGCCGTCGAAGTCGCGGATGCAGACTTCGGTGAGGATGGCCGGGGTGCCGCACGAGCCCAGCTTGTCGCGCGCGCGCTCGGGCGCGAGAAAGGTGGTGGCGGCAGCGGTCTCGGTCAGGCCGTAGCCCTGGTTGACGGGGATGCCGCGCGCGGAGAACAGGCGCAGCAGGGGCTCGGGCATGGGGGCGCCGCCTACCGAAATACTGCGCAGGCTGGAGAGATCGGCCCGCTCGAAGTCCGGGTGCTGGCTGACGAACAGCAGCATGGCAGGCACCGCGAAGCTGAGCGTCACGCGGTGCTCGGCCACGGCCTGCATCACGCTGCCGGGGTCGAAGCTGCGTTGCAGGACCAGGTGGCCGCCGGCCATCAGGATCGGCAAGGTCACGCAGCACATGCCGCCGACATGGAACAACGGGGCGAAGTTGAGCGCGACATCGGTGCTGGCGATGTCGCTCATCATCATGACGTTGAGGTTGTTGGACCAGAAGTTGCCGTGCGTGAGCATGGCGCCCTTGGGGTGGCCGGTGGTGCCGGATGTGTACATGATGGCGGCCACGTCGTCCGGGTGGGTGGCGGCCAGCGGGGGCGCCGCGGCGGCCCGCGCCATGAGGGCGTCCAGCCCTTCCCAGCCGGGTGCCGGGCCGCGCCGCAGGTAGCGCTGGCATTCCAGCCTGGGGCGGATTTCGTCGATCAGGCCGGCATAATCTTCGTCGGCGAACAGGGTGTGGACACCGGCATCGTTGAGGATGAAGGCCAGTTCCGGCCCGGTGAGCCGGAAATTGAGCGGCACGAAGATGGCGCCGAGCCAGCCGCAGGCGAACTGCGTGACCAGGAACAGCGGATCGTTCAGCCCCAGGTAGCCCACGCGCTGGCCCGGGCGCACGCCGCCGGCGGCCAGTACGGCGGCCATCTGCCCGGCCTTGATCACCAGCTCGCCATAGCTCCAGGTCTGGCCGGCGCCGGTGAGCGCGGGCCGCTGCGGCCCGCGGGCGGCGCGGCGGCACAGCCATTGGGCCATGCCCAGGGCCAGCAGGCCGGCGCTGTCGCCGGCCGCCGAGGATGGTTTTACCGACATGGCTTGTCCCGCTACGGCGTTTCCCATACGCGATTCCCCTGTCTCACAAGTTGCCGGCTGGCGCCGGTGTCATCATTTGCCCGTCCAGACCGGCTTGCGCTTCTCGTTGAAGGCAGCCAGCCCCTCGCGCGCGTCTTCGGTCATCGCCAGCAGCGCGATCTGGCTTTCGGTGTAGGCAATGCCTTCGCTAAAGCTCATCGACGCCATGGCCTGCATGGCGTACTTGCCGCGCCGGATGGCGGTGGGCGACTTGTCTGCCACGCGCGCCACCAGCCAGTCGGTGCGGGCGTCCAGCTCGGCGGACGCGGCGAGATGGTTGACCAGGCCGGCAGCCTTGGCCTCGGCGGCGGTGAACGGCTCGCCGCTGATACACCATTCGCGCACCAGGCGCGGCGGCGCCAGTGCCTGGAGCAGGCTGAGCACCTGCATGGGAAACACGCCGACCTTGACTTCGGGCAGGCCGAACAGCGCGTTGTCGGCCGCCACCGCCATGTCGGTCATGCACAGCAGGCCGATGCCGCCGGCCATGCAGGTGCCATTGATGCGGGCGATGCTGGGCAGCGTGGCTTGCTGGGCTTCGCGCAACATGTCGGCGTAGTCCAGGTTGGGTTGCGACAGGTCGAATGCAAAGCCCTTGCCGGGCTGCAGGTCGGCGCCGGCGCAGAAGGCCTTGTCGCCGGCGCCGGTCAGCACGATGGCGCGCACCGACGGGTCGGCATGCGCGGCGCGGTAGCCGGCGCGGATGCCGGCGATCACGTCCTTGTTGAGGGCGTTGCGCTTGTCGGGGCGGTTGATGGTGATCCAGAAGGCGGCGCCGCGTTTCTCGTGGACGACGGCCGGGTTGTCTGCTTCGCTCATGTAAGGGTTCCTGGTGATGGCGGCGTTCAGGCGGCCCGGGCCTGGACCTGGGCCTCGAACTCGATTTCGGCAATCACGCGCATGGCGGCGGCCTGGTCGCCTATCTGCACGTGCACGGCGCCGACGCGGCCGGCGGCCGGGGCGACGTGGATGTGCTCCATCTTCATGGCTTCCAGCGTGACCATGGGCTGGCCGGCTTCGACGCGGTCGCCGGTGGCCACCATGACATTGACCACGCGGCCGTTCATGGAAGCACGCAGCTTGCCGTCGCCGGCGGCATCGCCGGCACGTTCGGCCGCGGCGCGGGTGTGGTCTTCCACCCGCAGCGGCTGGCCCTGGTACTGCAGCAGCAAGGTGTTGCCGTCGCGGTGGCAGACCGCGCTTTCTACCAGGCCGTCGCAACTGAAACGCACGGTGTGCTCGCCGAGGGCGATGGTTTCGAAGGCAAAGCGGGCTTGGCCCAAGGCGACTTCGAAGCGGTTGCCGCCCCGGAACGCCAGGCTGGCCTGGTACTCCGTGCCTGCCACGCGGTAGCGCAGGCCGATGGGCAGCGCCGGGGCCAGGCTGGCCGACGGCACACCGCTTGCGCGGCCGGGCGCGGTCTCGTACAGCAGCAGCGCCGCCAGCGCGGCTGCCCGCTCGTTCTGCGCGGCATCGGGGCGCAGCAGCGCATCCTGGTGCTGGCCGATAAAGGCGGTGGTGGCCTGGCCGGCGGCAAACGCCGGATGCGCCAGGCAGCGGCCCAGGAAGGCCTGGTTGGTGGTGACGCCCAGCGCCACCAGGTCTTCCAGCCCGCGCGCCAGCCGGCGGCGGGCTTCTTCGCGGTCCGCGCCGTGGCTGACCAGCTTGGCGATCATGGAGTCGTAGTACGGTGGAATGGCCGCGCCGCCGCACAGCGCATGCTCCACGCGCAGCGCGGGCGGGGGCTGCCACAGCGCCACGGTGCCGCTCTGGGGCATGAAGCCCTGCTGCGCGTCTTCGGCACACAGCCGTACCTCGATGGCGTGGCCGGTGAAACGCACGTCTTGCTGCGCCAGCGGCAGCGGCTCGCCGGCGGCGATGCGCAGTTGCAGCGCCACCAGGTCCAGCCCGGTGATGGCTTCCGTGACCGGATGCTCCACCTGCAGCCGCGTGTTCATCTCCATGAAGTAGTAGTTGCCATCGCGGTCGAGCAGGAATTCCAGCGTGCCGGCGCCTTCGTAGCCGATGGCCTTGACGGCGGCCACGGCGGTGGCGCCCATGCGCGCGCGCAGCTCCGGGCTCACGGCGGGCGACGGGGCCTCTTCGATCAGTTTCTGGTGGCGGCGCTGCACGGAGCAATCGCGCTCGCCCAGGTGGATGGCGTTGCCGTAGCGGTCGGCCAGGACCTGGATCTCGATATGGCGCGGTTCGATCACGGCGCGCTCGAGGATGACCTCGGGGTCGCCGAAGGCGCCTTGCGCTTCCGAGCGGGCGCTGCGCAGCAGCTCGGGGAAGGACCTGGCATCCGGCACCAGCCGCATGCCCCGCCCGCCGCCGCCGGCGGTGGCCTTGATCATGACGGGGAAGCCGATGCGCCCGGCTTCGGCGCACAGCCGCGCCTCGTCCTGGTCTTCGCCCTGGTAGCCGGGAATGCATGGCACGTCCGCCGCCATCATCAGCCGCTTGGCGCCGGCCTTGTTTCCCATGGCCACGATGGATTCGGCCGACGGGCCGATAAAGACCAGCCCGGCCTCGCGGCAGGCGCGCGCGAAGGCGGCGTTCTCGGCCAGGAAGCCGTAGCCGGGGTGCACGGCGTCGGCGCCGGTGCGTCGCGCGGCGTCGATGATGGCTTCGATGCGCAGGTAGGATTGCGCCGGCGCGGCCTCGCCGATGTGCACGGCCTGGTCGGCCTCGGCCACGTGGCGGGCGCCGGCGTCGGCGCTGGAGTAGACCGCCACCGTGCGGTAGCCGAGCGCGGCCGCGCTGCGCATCACGCGCAAGGCGATCTCGCCGCGGTTGGCGATCAGGATCTTGTGGAATGGCGTGGACTGCTTCATGTTGCCCCGGTGTGGAGGTTGTTCTGTTCGGTCTGCCCTGCCAGCGATCACTTCCCTTGCGGGAAGGTGCCCATGAACTTGCACAGGATCTGCAGCATGACTTCGTCCGCGCCGCCGCCGATGGAGGTCAGCCGCCCGTCCCGGAAAATCCGCGAGACCGGGCTTTCCAGCACATAGCCCATGCCGCCCCAGAACTGCAGGCTGCGGTCGGATACCTCGCGCACCAGACGGCCGGCCTTGAGCTTGGCCATGGTGGCCAGGCGCGTGGCATCCTCGCCGCGCACCATCATTGCCACGGCGCGCCAGCACAGCGCGTGCAATGCTTCCACCTCGGTCTGCAGCTCGGCCAGCGTGTAGTGCACCCACTGGTTGTCGAGGATCGAGCGGCCGAAGGCCTTGCGCTCGCGGGTGTATTCGATGGTGAGGTTGATGGCCTTCTGGCACACGCCGCAGGTGTTCAGCGCGCCCCAAAGGCGCTCCACCTGGAACTGCTCCATCTGGTAGGTGAAGCCCATGCCTTCCTCGCCGATGCGCCAGCGCTGCGGCACGCGCACGTCGTCGAAGTAGAGCTGCGCGGTGTCGGAGGAGTCCATGCCGATCTTGCGGATCTTCTTGGCCACCGACACGCCGCGCGTCTTCATGGGCACCACGATGAGGGTCTTGTTGCGGTGGGGCGCGCCTTCCGAGGTGTTGGCCAGCACGCAGCAGAAGTCTGCCTGGGTGCCGTTGGTGGTCCACATCTTGCCGCCGTTGATGATGTAGTCGCCGCCGTCGCGGCGGGCGGTGGTCTTGATGGAGGCCACGTCGGAGCCGCTGCCGACCTCGGACACGCCCAGGCAGGCCACGTACTCGCCGCTGATGGCGGGCGCGAGGAATTCGCGCCGCAGTTCCTCGTTGCCGTGGTGGGCCAGCGCGGGGGTGGCCATGTCGGTCTGCACGCCGATGGCCATCGGCACGCCGCCGCAGTTGATGTCGGCCAGGGTCTCGGCCAGCACGGCGCTGTAGGAATAGTCCAGGCCGGCACCGCCGTCGGCTTCCGGCTTGGACAAGCCGAGCAGGCCCAGCGCGCCCATCTTGCGGAAGACTTCATGCGCAGGGAAAGTCTCGGCCTCTTCCCAGGCGTCCACGTGCGGGTTGACCTGCTCGGCGATAAAGCGCTTGATGGTGGCGCGCAGCGCCTCGTGTTCGGGAGTCAGTTGCATATCGCTGGTCTCGCTGGTGTCGGTTGTTCCGGATTGATCTGCTGGCGCGCGGCTCAGGGGCGCGCCACGGCAAACTGCATCGGCTGCGGCGTGCGGGCGTCGCCCTCGCGGCAGATGGCCAGCACGTTGGCCAGCACGGCGCGCGTATTGCGTGGGTCGATCACGCCGTCGTCCAGCACGTGGGCGCTGGTGACGAACACGCTCATCTGGCGGTCGAAGCGTTCGACGATGCCTTTTTGCAGCGCTTCGAGCTGTGCTGTGTCTATCTCCCCGCCTTTGCGCTTCATGGCGGCCTCGGTGACGATGGCCATGGTGCGCGCGGCTTGCTCGCCGCCCATCACGGCGGTCTTGGCGTTGGGCCAGGAGAAACAGAAGCGCGGGTGGAAGCCGCGCCCGCACATGCCGTAGTTGCCGGCGCCGAAGGACGCACCGCAGTAGATGGTGATCTGCGGCACGGTGGCGTTGCTGACCGCCTGGATCATCTTGGAGCCGTGCTTGATGATGCCGTCTTCCTCGTAGCTGCGGCCCACAATGAAGCCGGTGGTGTTGTTCAGGTAGAGGATGGGCGTGCGCGACTGGCAGCAGGCCTGGATGAAGTGGGTCGCCTTGGTGGCGCCGGCCGGGTCGATGGGGCCGTTGTTGGTGATGATGCCGAGCGGCCAGCCCTCGATCCGCACGTGGCCGCACACGGTGGCGCCACCATAGTTCTCGCCGAACTCGAGGAAGTCGGAGTCATCGGCAATGCGCGCGATGACCTCTTTCATGTCCACGGGCCGCTTGTGGTCCATCGGCATCAGGCCCAGCAGTTCCTCGGCGTCGTAGCGCGGCGGCTTGAAGGCGCGCGCGGCGCTCTGTCCGTGCTGCCAGTCGATCTTGCCGAGGATCTCGCGGGCGATGCGCAGCGCGTCGCGGTCGTCCTCGGCCAGGTAGTCGCCCAGGCCGGACACGGTGGTGTGCATGACCGCGCCGCCCAGTTCTTCCTCGGTGGCCACCTCGCCGGTGGCCGCCATCAGCAACGGCGGGCCGGCCAGGAAGGCGCGCGAGCGGCCGCGCACCATGATGATGTAGTCCGACAGGCCGGTCTGGTAGGCGCCGCCCGCCGTGGACGAGCCGTGCGTCACAGTGACCACCGGCAGCCCGGCCGCGGACAGGCGCGCCAGGTTGCGGAACAGGTTGCCGCCGCGGATGAAGTCTTCGACCTTGTAGGTCATCAGGTTGGCACCGGCGCTTTCCACCAGTTGCACGTAGGGCAGCTTGTTTTCCAGCGCGATTTCCTGCACGCGCAGTTGCTTGTCCAGCCCCTTGGGCTGCAAGGCGCCGGCGTTGATGCCCGAGTCCGAAGCGCTGATCACGCAGCGGATGCCCGAGACAAAGCCGATGCCGGCGATCAGCCCGCCGCCCGGCACGCTCTTGTCGAGGTCCGGATTATCCAGGCCGAGACCGGCCAGCGAGCATAGTTCGATGAACGGCGCGCCCGGGTCGAGCAGCAGCGCCAGCCGCTCGCGCGGCAGCAGCTGGCCGCGCTTCTCGAAGCGCTCGCGCGAAGCGGCGGAGGTGTCGGCGGCACGGCGCTCGAAGGCACGGATGCGTTCCAGCAGCGCCAGCATGCCGCTGCGGTTGGCCTGGAATGCTTCGCTGCCGCCTGAAATTCTGGATTCGATATGGGCCATGGACTTGTGAAATTGACTGTCCGGGGCTGGTGCGCGCCGGCTTGAAACCATGGTAGGGGCGGCGCTGGCCGGGGTCTTGCGAGAACTGGCTGTGCTGAGCGCGCCGCGGGCGCGTGCTCAGTCCGCCCGCAATGTGACCCGGCACTTGGGCAGCAAGGCGCCGGGCGCGTAGGACAGCTTGGTCTGGCGGAAGTTGTCCAGCCCCATGTCCTGCTCGAAGTTCAGCCACGCCACCGGCCGCGCGAAGGCCGCGCAGAAGTGGTGGAACATGTACTGGTAGATGCCCTTGTAAGCACCGAGCCCCTTGGCGAAGCGCATGGCGAACACGGCCGGACGGATTTCCTGCGCCAGCACGAAGCCGACCGGCAGGCCATCCACTTCGTAGAGGAAACCTTCCAGCCCGAGYACGCCGGCATGGCGCAGGGCTTCCAGGCATGGCGTGTCGTCGGCCTCGCCTTCGGCCTTGTGCCTGGCCTGCATCCAGCGCCGGTGGACGGACATGGCCTGCTCGGCCAGCCCCGCGTGATACGGGCGCGCGGTGACCGCGTGCGCGGCCAGCAACTGCTTCATCAGGTTGCGCTTCTTGGCCAGCGTGGTGCCGCGGTAGGCGGTGAAATTCGCTGCCGGGTAGAGATAGTCGGCGTCGGCGCGCTCGTCCGTCCAGCGGAACACGGCCGGATCGAGCCGTGCCACCTGCGCCGTGGATAGCGGATAGAAGCAATCGTGCCCGCGCAGCAGCGCGCGCAGCACGGCGTGCGGTGTGCCTTCGAGCGCAAACAGCGGCAGGACATGACGCACGCCGTCATAGGTCACGCCGCTGATATGCGGGTAGTCGCCCGCCACGAAGCGGTAGTCGTGCGCCTGCCGGAACAGGTAGAGATTGGCGAAGGCATGCTCGGACAGGCAGGTCTCGCCGGGATCGACGCTGAGCGCGCGCAGGGCCGCGTCGATGCCGGCGCCCTGCCCGATGGCCAGCGGCGCCCCGGCCGGCGTGGCCAGCGCTACGGCGGGGCCGTTCACCCGGCCTGCGCCGCGCGCACCACGCGCGTGCCGGCGGCCGGGCCGTTGGCCGGCGGGCCGGCGAAGCACTGGGCCTGGGCCAGCCACATCTGCGCCGGGCCGGGGCTGTAGGCCAGCGTGGTGTCGTCCAGGTGGCGCCGCTGCGTGACCAGCAGGCAGAAATCCTCGGCGCTGCCGCGCACGAAGTTGTCCGGCTGCGGCTCGTTCCAGGTCCAGGTGGCGCCGTCCGGCGAGGTCAGCGCGACGTAAGGCGCCGGCCCCGGCACCGGCTCGCCACGGTTGACGAAGGTCCAGCCGTAGGTGGTGGCGCCGATATGCGCGATATGGCGCAACCGCCCGCTGGGCTGGCGTATGCGGCCCACGGTATCCCACACATCCTGTCCGTGGGCCCAGGTTTCCATCAGCCGCGCCGTGGCGAAGCTGCGCGCGCTCATCGGCGGGCCGTACCAGGGCAGGCGCGCCTTGGGGTCGAGGGCGGCCAGCGTGCCGACCAGCTGTTCGTAGACCGGTTGCCAATACGCCAGCAGCGCCGGGCCGTCCAGGTGACCGTACTGCTCGCGCGCCACCGCGCTGATATGGCCACCGGCGGCCATCAGGGCATTGAGCACTTCGGCGCCGCGCAGGAAGGCTGCTGGGTCGGTGGCGGACTGCAGCGCGGTCTGGTCGAAATAGCACAGGTGGGCGATCTCGTCCCAGGCGCTCCAGCCGTAGAAGGCGCCGGGCTGGCGCCACTGCGCCGGGGTCAGGGTGGCGGCCAGGGCATGCAGCTCGCGGTATTCGGCGAGCAGGTCCTCGCAGGTGTCTTTCATGGGCAGGTCTGGTCTGGTTGGGGTCGGTCGCGTGTGGGCTGCGCAGGCTGCGCGGAGGCGGCAATCGCTTCGATTCTGTGCCCCCGGCGCGCCGGCAGTCTTGCGCTAAGTGGTCGCGGCGGCGGTGGCGCTTTACCCCGCCCGCCGCATATATGCACAAGCTAATTCATTATTTCCCAAAATACAGCCCCGCACTTATATTCGAAGGTTTTCGCCGGCCGGCGCCGAGCCGCCGCGGCCTCTCCCATCTTCGCCGTCGGAGCATTGCCTTGAGTCACGTCCTTACGCTGGGCGACACCCTTTCCTGGCCCGCGCGCTACCTGCCGCGCAAGACCGCGCTGATCGCCGGCACGGGCGACAGCCGCCGCGCCTGGACCTATGCGGAACTGGACGCCGAGGTCAACCGCCACGCCCACGCGCTGCTGTCCATCGGCATCGGCCACGGCGACGTGGTGGCGGCCTTCCTCTACAACACGCCGGCCTTCGTCTTCACCATGCTGGCGGCGGCCCGGGTGGGCGCGATCTTCAATCCCGTCAACTACCGGCTGGCGGCGCAGGAACTGGCCTTCATCCTGGAAGATGGCAAGGCGCGTGCCCTGCTGTTCGAGGCCGAAGGCGCGGCCGTGGCGCAGAAGGCGGCCGAACTGACGCCGGGCACCGCGCACTGGATCTATGCGGACCCCGATGCCGCGCCGGCCTTCGCCACGCACCGGCTGGACTCGCTGGCCGCCGCGCAGCCGGCCCATGCGCCGGGCATCGCGGTGGACGAGAACGATCCCTGCATCCTGATGTACACCAGCGGCACCACGGGCCGCCCCAAGGGCGTGCTGCACACCCACCGCAGCAAGCTGGCGCACAACGCGATGATGCACCAGGTGATGACGCTCTCACGCGAGGACGTAGGCTTGTCGGTCGCGCCGCTCAACCACACGGCCGAGCTGCACACCAGCTTCCTGCCGCGCCTGCACCTGGGCGCCACGCAGGTGCTGCTGCGGCGCTTCGACGCCGGCGAAGCGTGGGAGCTGGTGGAGCGGGAAAAGGTCACGCACTTCTTCGCCGCGCCGACCATGATCACCATGATGCTGCACCACCCCGACATCGGCACCCGCGATGTGTCCTCGCTGCGGCTGGTCGAGTACGGCGGCGCATCGATGGCGCCCCACCTGATCCGCGAATGGGACCGCACTGTGGGCGCCGGGCTGGTGCAGGTCTACGGCACCACCGAGATGGGGCCGTGCATGTCGGTGCTCTACCCGCATGAACAGCTCAGCCACGCCGGCTCGGCCGGCCTGCCGTCGCTCAACCACGACCTGGTGGTGGCGGCCCTGCGCGACGACGGCGCGCCCACCGATCCGTCCCAGCCGTGCGCACCCGGCGAAGTCGGCGAGATCCTGGTGCGCGGCCCCTGCATGATGGCCGGCTACCTGAACCGCCCCGACGCCAACGCGCGCGCCCTCGCCCACGGCTGGTACCACACCGGCGACCTGGGCAGCCTGGACGAAGACGGCTACCTGTGGGTGCGCGACCGGATCGACTACATGATCAACTCGGGCGCCGAGAACGTGTATCCGCGCGAAGTCGAGGATGCGCTGATCGAGCACCCCGCCGTGCTGGAAGTCGCCGTGATCGGCGAGCCCGACGAGACCTGGGGCCACATTGTCACGGCCCACGTGGTGGCCAAGCCGGGCGCCGAACTCAGCGCCGGCGTGCTTGACGACTTCCTGGTGCACGGCGACCGCCTGGCCGCCTACAAGCGTCCGCGCCGCTACTACCTGGTGGAGGCGCTGCCCAAGACGACGAGCGGCAAGATTCAGAAGCACTTGTTGCGCAAAGAGAGGTCGGCGTCACAATGACAGGCGCGACGACACCACGGAAACTGTTTCCATGACAGGATCCGACAGAAACCAAACCACGACTGCTGTCGGCCACAAACTCATCGCCTAGCGAAAATCGGAAAGGGAGACCCGATTTATCGATCGTTTTTGGCGCTTGCGATAAGAAGGCCTAACAAAATGACTTCCTGAGGTGACGCCAACAAATGATACAACAGGCGATTTTCAGGAAGGCTTCGTGAATGGTGGCGAGGCGCTCGGAGCGCACCCTCAATCTCTTCCCCTCCAGAAGTTCGTGCGCAAAAAATTAAGAATATTTAAATTAAAAAATATTTAGTGCATTACCCATTGATATACCTGAAAAATACACATTTGATTCTTCATTTTTTTGAACAAAAAAAATGCCCCTCAGAATCGAGGCTACATCGTAACCGGACAACATCAAAGACCCGTCCAATACCGCTCGGAATAAATCAATAAGGTCCATTTCAAACAGTTCTATGTCCGGCTCAAAAATTGAGGCGGATGTTGCCATGGCGTCATCGACAATTGCAACGAAGCTATATCCCACATTAGTGTGAGTGGACGGATTAACGATCATTTTTCCGGTTGAAAGTGGTGGCGCCAAGGGAAAGAGGCCAGTCTCCTCTCGTAACTCCCGGACTGCCGCGGCATCCGGGGTTTCGCCCTTGTCAATTAGTCCACCTGGAAGTCCGATCAAGACATCCCCATACCCGTGTCGATATTCACGAATGAGCAATACTCGCCCTTTCTTTGTGAGTGGCATAATATTTACCCAGTCTGCGCCACTTATTACATAGTACGGGTCAATTATCGATCCATCATGACGCTGACATCGATGTTGCGATAGATGCAACCACTGATCTCTAACCAACTCTTTTTTTTCAAGAATGCGCCACTTATTTATCATCCTTACCTCCGATTAAGTTATTAATTAAATCGCCATAAAGCCCCATCATTCCAGCAAATTTAATTCCGTAAATTCTGGCGTTACAATATTTTTAACCCACCCATCGATCTGGTTTTTTGAATTACGAATTTCTCAACCCGTAATTTTTCTACTGCTTTTTGTATATTTATTTTTAATATGGAGATAAAAACTTAATAATTGTCGACGTGCATTTTCAAAACGGGATGTACTTAAATATCAACCGTAGAGGCACGTACGTGGCTACTCAAGCGGAAATTTCCTAACATTGGTAGCGATATTTCACCGATTACTAGATGACACGGCCTCGATCAGGCAAAATATGATGAGCGCTATGTTTCTGTGGATATGGATGAGCGCCTGCTGATGGCGAACTTGACGTCTGCAAACATCACCCACAGGAGTGGCGGTTGGAGCCAATGCCCTGGCGACGCGTTGACCGGGATTGGGATCTGTTTGCAGATGGCCCGTCCGACTGCCGCACGTTAGCGGACAGCCGCGACACTCGACCTCGTCGTGCAAGTGGGGCGACGTCACGAGATCAGATCGGCTTCGCAGTGCTACACCGGGCTGGCGGAACGCATCGGCCACGTCAAAATGCTGCCCGTAGTCCCCGACCAGACGGCGCAGCCAATCACATCCAATCGAAGGTACGCATCGAACAAGATCTGAGCAGACTCCTTAATCCACAAGAGCTAAGTGTTGCAACGACGTTCTACAGGTGAGGCTACAGAGCTAGTGACGCTGCGGCGAGCACTGCCGACCGAATGGCTCCGCTTGGCATTGAGCCATCGTGCTTTGCCTTCGTTTGCTTGCCGGGGTACGGTAGGTGTCCGATTGTCAGACCTTGAACCGCGGCGGCCTCGCCGCCCGCAACTGACGGCCTCTCGCCGGCCCGGGCCGCGCCGACCGCAACGTCTCCGTCTCCCCTGCGGCGCGACTTTCCAGCCGCTGCCGGTATTCGGCCAGCATCCCCTCCTGCTGCCGCAGGCGCTCCTCCAGCACTGCCATCGCATTGCCCAGCCGCGTAGCCTCCCCGGCCTGACGCGCGGCTGCTTCCGCCGCTTCGGCCAGTTTCTGCTGCGCCGCGCGGCGCTCGTTCTCCTGCTGCCGCTGCCCTTCCTTGAGCGCCACGCGCGCAGCGTCCAGTTCCAGCGCCATGCGGCGCTCGTTGGCGCTGGCGCGTTCGGCCATGGTCTCGCGCTCCTTGTCCCAGGCGGCGCGCTGGCCGGCGGCTTCGGCCAGCAAGGCGTCTTTCTGCTGCTGGGCTTGCAGCAGGCGGCCGCGCAGCGTGTCGTTGTCCGCTTGCTGCGCCACTAGTTGCGCTTCGGCGCGTGCCGCCCGCTCAGTGGCTTCGTCGCGGGCGCGGGCCAGTTCGGCGAGCGCGCTGTCCGCGGCGTCGAGCCGGGCTTCGAGCACCGCGCGTTCCTGCGCCAATTCCTCCTGTTTCTCCCCCAACGCTTCCTGTGCGGCCCGCAGCGCGGCTTCGCGTTCCGCGAAGCCGGCGGCGGCGGCGGCCCGCGCTTCGGCCTGCGCCGCTTCCCACAGATAGCGCGCGGCCTGGTTCACCGGGTCCGGCAGGCTGGCCGGCGCCGCGAATGCCTGCGGGTCCTGCAGCCGTGCGCCGAGTCCCGCGAACCACGCATCCAGGTGCGGGCTGACCGTATTGGGCGAACCGCGGCCCAGATGCAGCCGGATGCGTTCGATGGTCGGGCGCTGCCCCGCCAGTAGCAAGGCATCGGCGGCCTGCCAGACGTCTTCGCGGGTAATGGCCCGGGAACGGGAGGAAGCGGGGAAATCGGCGTTTTGCATGGTTCGGGCAATCGGATTAACGGCTTTGGCAACACACATCAAATAAGGCTCGATAAGGAATAGTTATCGCGCCTTATCTTGTCTTCATGTATAATTTAATACAGCAGACATCATATTTATTATGATACATCGAGAAACGCCGCCTCGCCTTGGCGGAACCCCTGAAAACCCGCCAGATATCGCCCCTGAAAACCTGCCCGACGGTGGGCGGGGCCGCGTCGACCCTTCTTTCAGCCCTGCCCATGCCGATTTCCCCGCGCCGCTCCGCCCGTCAGAACTCGATCCGCCCGGCCGCCAGGCCGCAGAAGCGCTGTACCGGGAAGGCGAATCCGTCAACACGGTGGCCAGCTATCGTTCCGCCCTACGGTACTGGGCGGGCTGGTTCGCCCTGCGCTACGGTCAGCCGATCGCTCTTCCCTTGCAGCCGGCGGTCGTCATCCAGTTCCTGGTAGACCACGCCACGCGCAGTACGCCGCAAGGTCCCGTGAGTGAACTGCCGGCGGCCATCGATGCCGCACTGGTCGCGCGCGGGCTCAAGGCCCGCACCGGGCCACCCGCGCTGGCCACCTTGACGCACCGGCTGGCGGTGATCGCCAAGGCGCACCATCTGGAGGGTGCCGCCAACCCCTGCGCGGATCCGGCCGTGCGCGAGCTGCTGTCGCGCACGCGGCGCGCCTATGCCAGGCGCGGCGAGCGCCCGGCACGCAAGGCGGCACTGACGCGCGAGCCGCTGGCCCGCCTGCTGGCAACCTGTGACGACTCGCTGATCGGCCTGCGCGATCGCGCGCTGCTGCTGTTCGCCTGGTCCAGCGGTGGCCGGCGGCGTTCGGAAGTGGCCGGGGCCACCCTGGCCAACCTCACACGGCTGGCGCCGGGCGAATTCGTCTATGAACTGGGGTGGTCGAAGACCAACCAGTCCGGGGCCGACCTGCCGGATAACGCCAAGCCGGTGATCGGCGCGGCCGGCGCCGCGCTCGAAGCGTGGCTGCATGCGGCCGCGCTGAGCGAAGGCGCGATCTTCCGGCGCGTGCGCCGCGGCGGGCATGTGGGCGAAGGGCTGTCCGCGGCCGCCGTGCGCAAGATCGTCAAGCAGCGCTGCGAGCAGGCAGGAGTGGAGGGAGATTTTTCGGCGCACTCGCTGCGCTCGGGCTTCGTGACCGAGGCGGCGGCGCGCCAGGTGCCGCTGGCGGAAACCATGGCCATGACGGGCCATACCAGCGTCGCCACGCTGGTGCGCTACTTCCGCGCGGCGGATGCGCGGCGCTCGGCGGCAGCGGACCTGATCGGCAACGTCGGGGACGGCGAGGCTTAGGGCCTCCACGGCGCGGTGCGCCTGCCCGGTCACCTCGGGACTGGACAAGCCGCGCCGGCCGCACAAGAATGCCGACTTGGCCACACGCGGGAATCCGGCGCAGCGCCGATGCCTTGGCCACCCGACCCACCGACAGTGCCCGCCCGGGCGCCATCCACAGGAGATCTGCATGCGGCACTGGCTCATTCTGCTTGTCCTGGGCGTTTGCACCGGGCTCGCACATGCCGGCAAATGCGTCAACGGCGACAAGACGCTCTATTCGGATACGGCCTGCCCGCCGGGCTGGCGGGCCGCCGCGCTGGGCGGCAACCTGTCGCGCATCAGTCCCGAGCCGGAGACGGACGCGGCCAACCAACAGTTCCTGCGCAAGCGCGAGGCCGAGGAGCGCGAGTACCAGGCGCGCCTGGTACGCGAGCAGAACGACCTGGCACGCTCCGAGATCAACCAGTGCTATATGCTGGCCAGCCAGATGCGCCAGCTGGAATCCGACTACGCCGCGCGCCAGCGTGCACGGCTGCCCGAGGTGGAGAACTATCGGGCGCGCAACCGCTACCTGCGTGACCAGATGGCGCGGCTGCGCTGCTGAGCAGCCCGCGCGTGCGGTGCCGGATGTCCATTTGAAGGCGGTGATTGATTACAATCTGCGGCTGCCAGGCCGATATCATCCGCTTCTATGCCGGCTGCCCGCTGGCGGTGGCCAACGGCAGCAAGCTGGGCACCTTGTGCCTGATCGACGTGCAGCCGCGCGAGTTTGGCGAAGATGACCGCGCCCTGCTGCGCGACCTGGCGCGCATGGCCGAGCAGGAACTCGCCGCCCTGCAGCTCGCCACCATGGACGAACTCACGCTGCTGTCCAACCGCCGCGGCTTCTCCGCGCTGGCCCAGCACGCGCTCAACGTCTGCACGCGCCTGGAAAAGCCCGCCACGCTGCTGTTCTTCGACATGGACGGCTTCAAGGCCATCAACGACCGCTTCGGCCATGCCGAGGGCGACCGCGCGCTCAATGCTTTCGCCGCCGAACTGCGCCATTGCCTGCGCGACTCCGACGTGATCGGCCGCCTGGGCGGCGACGAATTCGTGGCGCTGCTGACCAGCACCGACGCGGCCGCCTGCGAGGCCACGCTGAGCCGGCTGCGGGCGGGCGTGGCCGCGCAGAACCTGCAGGCCGCGCGCGGCTATGACATCGAGTTCAGCGTGGGCTCCATCGTCTTCGATGCGGGCCGGCACAACGGCATCGCCGCGCTGCTGGGCGAGGCCGACACAGCGATGTATGCGAACAAGGCGCTGCGCAAGGCCGCACGGCGCTGACCGCCGGCCCGCGGGCGCCAGGTCCTACCACAGTGCGCGCCGTGCTGGATGCCTCGGCTGCATCACTGTGTCGGGACTGCCTCGCTCTCTTCATGCCCCTCCCGCCGGGCAGGCAGCCCTGCCTATACTGGCATGCGGGCCGCACGGCCGCTAGCAACGGAGAAGGGATATGCCGAACGAACAATTCCTCGCCAAGCAGGAAGACCGCCGCAGCGGGCTACGCGCATTGCGCGCCGCGCTGCTCAAGGTGCACAAGGAGGTGATTGCGCTGGGCCGCGTGGAGTACGAGCGCCTGCACGGCCCGATCCCTGCCGGCCTGTTCGTGCAGGTTGTGACCGAGGAGACGTATTTTCGCTGGCTCGATCCGCTCTCGCGCCTGATCATCGAGATCGACGAGGAACTGGATGCGCCCGAGCATCACGACGAAACCTGCCGCGCCGTGGCCGCCGCCACCGAAAAACTGTTTGGCGCGCAAGGCGAGCCCGTCTTTCGCGACCGCTACCAGCAGGCCCTGCAGGACGAATCCGGCGTGATCGTTGCCCACGGGCAACTGATGAAGGTCATCGGCCAGCTGCGCACGCTGGCCTGAGGGGGCCGGGCACGGCCCCCGCTTCTACTTGCCGTGCGCGGTGTCGACGGAAATCGGGTCGCTGGCCGGGAAGGTCTCGCGCAGGGCTTCGTCCAGTTCATCTTCCTGATGGTCCGCGCCTGGCTCCGGGGTGCCCTTGCCAGGCACAGGCGCCTGCTTGGCGGGCTTGGGTGGCGCCGGCTGTTTCGGCGAGACGGGCTTGGTCATGGCCTGATCCTGGGCAAGGGAGATGAGCCTTGATCTTAGAAGGCTTTGCAGCGAGATGCCAATCGCGGCGCCCCGCGGCCTCCACGGCCACGCCACTGCGGCCACTGCGGCCTCGATGCGCCGTACCGCCGTACCACAGTACAAGCGGACGATCATGCCGATCATGCGATGCCCTCCCGCGAGGCCACCGAGCCGCTGCCGCGCAACCAGGCTTGCATGAGGAAATCCGCCTCCGCATGGGTGGCAATGCAGGGCAGGCCCGTGTGTTTCTCCAGCAGCGCATGGGCACGCTCGGGCGGCACCCGGCGCCCGGCGAAGGGATGACGCCAGTGACACGCCAGCAGCAGGCCGCCGTGTACCAGCGAGCGCCGTACACGCCGGCCCAGCTTGGCTACCTGATCTTCCGGCAGGTAGTAAGCCAGCTCGCTGATCACGATCAGCTCGAAGCTGGCGCGCGGCCACGCCTCGGGCACGGTGAGCTGCATCACGCGCACATTGGGAATGCCGGCTAGTCGCTGGCGCGCGGCCTCCACGGCGCGCGGATGCATGTCGGCCGCCAGCAGGCTGTCGCAGCGGCGCGCCAGCGCCGCGCACAGTTCGCCATTGCCGCAACCGGGCTCGAAGGCGCAGCGGTAGCGCTTCCGGTCCAGCATGGCCAGCATCAGGCCACGCTTGCGCGCCTCGTACCAGCTCGTGCGGTAAGACCAGGGATCGTCGCTGCTGGCATAGAGCGCATCGAAGTATGTGCCCATGTCCTGCGGCGCGGCTACGGGATCCGGGGCTTCGCCCGGGGATTCGCTGTCGATGACAACAAGAGGCGGCTTCATGATGCGGCACCATCGCGCAAGCCGGTCTCCCGATCCCCGGCGTCGGCACGAAGGTAAGCAGGCGTGGCCACGGTCAGCCCGAGGGTTCGGCGCAAAGGTCCAGGCCCGCAGGTTCCGGCTTCGCGCCGGCCTGCGGGAAGCCCGTGCTTCAGGCCGCGCGATAGCGGTTGCGCAGGTCGCGGATCAGGTCGTGGTTGCGCAGCACGCCCTGATACTGGCGCTCCACCAGCGCACGGATATCGAAGCCCAGTTCGCTTTCCTGCAGCGCATCCGCGTATTTCTTCTTGGCCACATCTTCGCCCTTCTCGGTTTCCTCGAGGATGGCGAGGTCGCTGCGGTCCGCTACGGCCGTGCGCAGGCTGACCCAGCCGCGATGCAGCGCGCCCGCCACGCTGCCGTGATCCTCGGGCTTGCCGCCCAGTGCCGCCACCTGGGCCTGCAGTTCGGCCACCGCGCCGGCGATCTCGCTCGCGCGCCCGGAGAACAGCGACTTCAGTTCGGGGTTCTGCGCGTCTTCCGCTGCCTTGCGGAACCCTTGCTCGCCATCGCGCGACACCTCGATCAGGTCGTTGAGTACGGAAATGTTCTTTTCAGCCATGTCAGCTCCTCGGAGGGATTCGTGTTCGACAGAAGCATGACGCCGCGGGGACGTCATACGGCTACCTGTGGATAACGCTGGCTCGGCTGCGGGGCGGCGATGCCCCTTGCCCAGCACCCCTTCAAGATAAAGGACACCGCGCGACGGCGGCTGTAGGGCGCCCCCCGGAAACGTTGTCGGCGCACGCCTACAGCGCTGCGCCGCAACGACGTTCCCGCGCACATGCGGGACGAGACCTGCTGTGGCCCGCGATGTCCGCTGCGAGTCAGCCGGGTCCTGCGGCACGGCCCCGGCCGTCACGCGCGGCGTTGTTTTTGTGGCGTCTCAAACACTTTTTGCGCTTATCCCGTCACAACTGACCGCAAGCGGACAGGCGAATTCCCCGCCACACGGCAGAATAGCCTTGTCGGCGCAACACGCAATTTGCCACAGGCACCCTGATTCACTCCAGACCAACATTGCGAACAATGGGTACGGACAGCGCGCCTGCGTTGCAACGACTCTCGCCGGCCGTTTTGCGGCCGGTTTTTTCGTCGGAGTGCTTCCTTGGGGAATGTAATGATCAAAACGGATACGAACTGCCTGGAACTGGATCGCAACGCGGGTCAAGCCGCAACCTCGCCTGCGGCGCCTGCCGCGGCATGGCCGGACTTCATCACCTCGCGCGTCGCGGGGCACGAAGTGGAGCGGGTACAGAAACGCTGGGGCGGCAGCCATCTGTTGCACGGCAGGCAGCCCGGTCCCGACGCGGTGCACTTTTCCAGCAACGACTATCTCAGCCTGCTTGGCGAGCAGGAACTGGTCATGGCCCAGGTTACCGCGATGCGCGGGCCGGAAAGCGAGCTGCTGATGTCCGCGGTCTTCCAGTACGGCGACAATCCGACCAGCCGCCTGGAGCGCAAGCTGGCGGCATTCTCCGGTGCCGAGGCCAGTATCCTCTGCCAGTCCGGCTGGGCCGCCAATGTGGGCCTGCTGCAAAGCATCGCCAACGAGCGCACGCCCGTCTACCTCGACATGCTGGCCCATATGTCCTTGTGGGAAGGCGCCCACGCGGCGCGCGCGCGTGCCGTGCCCTTCATGCACAACGATGCCGAGCACGCGGAACGGCAGATCCGCAAGGAAGGGCCCGGCGTCATCGTGGTGGACTCGGTGTACAGCACCAACGGCAGCTTGTGCCCGCTGACCGATTTCGTCGAAGTGGCCGAGCGCACCGGCAGCGTGCTGGTGGTCGACGAATCCCATTCGCTGGGAACGCACGGCCCCGGCGGAGCCGGCCTGGTGGCGCAGCTCGGCCTGTCGCAGCGGGTTCACTTCCAGACCGCCAGCCTGGCCAAGGCCTTCGGCGGCCGCGCCGGCCTGGTTACCTGCCCCGCTTCGTTCAAGGGCTACTTCGCCGCGGAATCGCGGCCCGCGATCTTCAGCTCGGGGCTGCTGCACCATGAGCTGGCCTGGTTCGACGCCGCCGCGGATTTCATCGTCACCGCCGACGACCGCCGCGCCCGCCTGCATGCCATCTCCGCCCAGGTGCGCGGCGCGCTTGCCGAGTTGGGTTACAACGTCTCGGCCGGCTCGGAGCAGATCATCGCGCTGGAGTCGGGCACCGAGGAGCAGACCCTGGTGCTGCGCGACGCCTTGCAGTCGCGCGGGATCTTCGGCGCCGTCTTCTGCGCGCCGGCCACGGCACGAGATCGCGCACTGATGCGGCTGACCATGAATGCGTGCCTGACCGCGGTGGAAACCGAAAGGCTGATCCAGGTCTGCGCCGAGATCCGCGACGAAGTGAACCTGGCTGGCTGGCGATCGAGCCAGCGCCGCCAGCGCACGCCGCTGGCAAGGCCGGCGGCGCCGAAGCATGCCGTGGCCCGCGCAGCGCTGGAAATGGCGGGTAGCGAGGCCTGAGCGGCGCGGCCGTTCACCCGCTGCCACGGGTGCGCGGCCAGGCAATATGTCAGCCCGGCGCGCCGGCGCCTTCAGGCTGGGGCGCGATCAGCGGAAACTCCAGCACGAACTCGGTGTGGGCGTGCTCGATCGAGTTGCAGTGGATACGGCCGCCCCAGGCCTCCAGCGTTTCCTTGCAGAACGCCAGGCCGATGCCGGTGCCTTCGTTGCGCGGATACGTATGGAAGCGCTTGAAGATGGACGACAGCTCCCGCTCCGGGATTCCGGTGCCGGTATCGCGAAAGACCAGGCGGTTGCGCCGTGCACCCTGCTCAAGGCGCAGCCGGATCTCGCCATGACCGGCTCGCGCCAGCGCGTGCAAGGCATTCTTGATCAGGTTGAACAGCACCATGACCAGCAGCTTCTGCTCCGCGCGCACGAGGAAATCGTCGTCCAGGTCCGCCAGCACGAGTTCGCGCTGCCCCGCCTCGAACGGGTAGCGGCTGAGCGCCTCGCGCACGGCCAGGGCCATCGGGAACGGATCTCCGGGCTCCCGGTCCGCGCCGCCGCGCGCGTTGATGAGCAGCACGTCGATGCCATGGTTCATGCGCTCGACCTCGAGCTGGATTCGCGGCAAGGCATCCTTGAGCAGGCCGAAATGCGCGCGCGGCAGGTTCAGCGAGTTTTCCGGCGTCTCGTTTTCTTCATAGAAGCGGATCAGGCCGGGCAGGTATCGCCCCATGCCCAGCGCGGTCGATCCGATGCTGCGGATCGGCGTGCGCAGTTCATGCGCCACGGTGCCCAGCGCGATCGCCATGCCGTCGAGCTTTTCCTGGATCAGGATGCGCTGGTCGATCTTGAGGACGGCGATGGTGCAGATGGTGAACCCGATGATGGGCAGCTCCACCGGCCAGTTCACCGCCAGCAGCCCCGCCGGCGGCGGCGTCACGTAGTTGTAGACCAGCCAGGCGGCCGCCGTGCCCACGCCCAGCGAGGCGGCACCCCCCACCCAGCCGCTGAAGTTGAACAGGATGATCACCGCGATCACGAGCGACTGCGACCAGACCAGGTTGCCGTGGTTCATCAGGTACAGATAAACGAAGACAAACGACAGGCAATAGGTCAGCGTGACGAGGAAATAGGCAGGAAGCCATTTCCTGTCGCGCAGGTCCCGCGTCACGATCAGTGGCAGGCACATCAGCATGGCCACCAGGCGCAGGGTCAGGCTCTCGTACGGCTGCGGGAACCAGAACGTCCAGACCAGGTAGAACACGGGAAAGCCGATGAACGCCAGCCATCCCAGCAGCCGGATGCGCTTGATCTGGGCCGGCTGGCGGATATCGAGATGAACTTCCCGGGCAAGCACCCGGCGAAGGCGCACCGCACCTTCACCGCAACTGCGTTGAATCTGGGCAAGCATGTTCCAAACCGGCTGGTGGTGGCGTCGATACGCCAGTGTATCCGGATACGCCGGGAGGCCGGCTGATTTTGTGCTCTTTTCGCAGCTTGGCGTTGCGATGGGCGGGCCAGCCGGTCCCGCCGCACCACGGTCTCAGGGCTCAGTCCAGCAGATGCCCCATCCGCACGCGCTTGGTGGCCAGGTACTTCTCGTTCTCGGCATTCGACGGGATGATGTGGCGCATCTGCTCTACCACCGTGATGCCGGCGGCTTCGAGCGCCAGTTTCTTCTTCGGGTTGTTGCTCATCAGCCGGATCGACTTCACGCCCCACTGGTGCAGCAGATCGGCCGCAAAAGCGTAGTTGCGGGCGTCGATTTCCTGGCCCAGGGCCAGGTTGGCGTCAACGGTATCCAGGCCTTCGTCCTGCAGCGCATAGGCGCGGATCTTGTGGCCCAGGCCGATGCCGCGCCCTTCCTGGCCGCGCAGGTACAGCAGGATGCCGCGGCCCTCCTCGGCGATCTTCTCCATCGCGAGTTCGAGCTGCTCGCCGCAGTCGCAGCGGCAGGAGCCGAACACGTCGCCGGTCAGGCACTCCGAGTGCAGGCGGGTCAGCACGCCCTCGCCGGTGATATCGCCGACGCTCAGCGCCAGGTGTTCGATGCCCGAAACGGCGCCCTTGAATGCATGGGCGGTGAATTTGCCGAAGCGGGTCGGCAGGCGGGCCGAGCCGATCAGCTCGATTTCTGTGTCATTCATGTCAGTCGGTAGTGGCGCCACCCTTGCCGGCAGGGCAACGGGGCGCGCTTTGGCAGCGTCTAGCCCGCTAAGGTAGCACGAGCGGGGCCGGATCGCAGGGACGCTGGCGCGGGCACGGGGCGAGCAGGGTTTCCGGCAGGCTTCCAATGACTCAAAAGTTTATCATGAGACACTTAACTGTCGGCCTGGCCGCCGTCCTTTCCATCCAGCTCGATCGGCTGCCCATGCGGCGTACGGCGTGCCGCCGCCGCCCATGCCGCGCGCCGGTCCAGCAGCGCATCGGTCCCCACCAGGCCCTTGGCCGTGCTGAGGCGTTCAAGCGCAGTCAGCCAGAAACGGTAGTAGTGCTCGCCGTTGTCCGGGTCGCCCGCGGCCTGCGCTTCGCGGATCACCTGCGACAGGATGGCGGCCCATTCAGGCCAGGTAAAGGCGCCGCGCTCGTGCAGGGCAAGCGCCATGGCAAAGGCCTGTGCCTCCCAGGGCTCGCGGAAGACCGGGCCGGTGCTGTCGCAAGGCAGGGCCGGCAGCGCGGCGCGCATGGCCTGCAGCCTGTCGGGCGTGAAACCGGCGGCGACAGCCTCAGCCATGAGCCACCTCCACCGCTTCGAGATAGGGCTCCCAGCAATCCACGCTGACCGAGGATGCGGTCGTATCCGGGCCCCAGAGTTCGGCGGCGTCGAAGCGCACGGTGTAGAGCCATTGCGGCTGCTCGCCGGCGCCCGTGGCGCTGGCGTCGGGAAAGACATGGGCACCATGGACCGCCACGATCTCGCCCTGGCGCCCGCGGCAATAGCGCGGCAGGCGGGTGTGGCCGGGCGGATGCATCATGCGGGCGCGCACGCGCTGGCCGGGCCGGAAGCGCGCCTCGCCGCAGGCCGGCCGCGCGCTCGGTGAACCGCGCGCGAGCGCGCCGCTTACCTGATCCGCTGCCAGCACGCGCGCCAGCGCCACCGGTGGCGTGGCGCAATGGCCGCTGGCGATTTCCTCCGCGCTGGCCAGGCCCGTCTTCAGGAGCAGGGCCTTGAGCCCTTCGAACCAGATCTGGTAATAGCTGCTGCCGAGGTACTGCGCGGGCGGCAGGCTCTCGCGGGCCGCGCGGGACGTGTCGATATTCCACTGGCCGGTCGCGCCCATCGCCAGCGTCAGCGCCAGCACGCGGCGCTCCCACTCGGCGTGGAAGGGCGGCTCGCCGGCTTCGGGGCGGACCGGGCCGAAACCCTGCATGCCGCCCAGATCTTGCGCGCCATTCATTGCGATACCTCCGCGCCGGCCGTGGCCGGGACGCCCACGTCGGGCAGCAGGCCAGTGCCGATCATGGCGTCGCGCGTGACCAGGTCCGCCAGCGCCTGCTCGCTCCAGCCATCGGTGCCGGCCGGGCGCATCGGCAGCACCAGGTAGCGCAGCTCTGCGGTGGAATCCCACACCTGGATCTTCACCGCGTCCGGCAGCGTAAAGCCGAAGTCGCGCAGTACGCCGCGCGGGTCGATCACGGCGCGCGCGCGGTATGGCGCGGACTTGTACCAGACAGGCGGCAGCCCGAGTACCGGCCAGGGATAGCAGGAACACAGGGTGCAGACCACCATATTGTGGACGGCGGGCGTGTTCTCCAGCACCAGCATGTGCTCGCCCTGGCGGCCGCTGAAACCGAGCGATGCGATGGCGGCGGTGGCATCCGCCAGCAGCCATGCCTTGTAAGCGGGATCGGCCCACGCCCTGGCCACCACGCGCGCGCCGTTGCGGGGGCCGATGCGCTGCTCGTAGGTCTCGATCAGCAGGTCCAGCGCGGCCGGGTCGACGTAGCCTTTTTCGACCAGCAGCGATTCCAGCGCGCGCACGCGCAGGTCCATGTCCGAAAGCGTGCTGCCGCCATGGTCGTGGCCATGATGATCGTGCCCATGGCCGTGATCGTGCGGGTCGTGCCGCGGGGGATTGCCGGACGGGCCGGAAGGATCGGAAGGCATCGGCGTCGGGGGTGGGCTGGCGTGGCGACAAGCGTCGCAAGTGCTCAGTATGGCCACGCCGGCGTCGCTTGGCAATTGGCCGCCAGCGTCTGCCAGCCGCGCTCCGGCACGGTCCGGCAAGCGCATGGCCGGTCGGCCAGACACCGCCGTGCGCCGCTTGCCAAGCGCCGGCGGGGCATGGTTATTGCCACTCCCCAAGGCATGCCGGGCGCGCGCTGCCCGTGTTGTCAGGAGTCAAGCCAGGCGCGCAGGCGCACTGGGGCAAAGCCGCGCGCAAGTCAGCCGGCGCCTGGCTGCGGGCAGGCCGCACATGCCGGTTTTACACGCGCACGCCAAAGCTACACGGTGGCCAGGCGGCGGACCATGCTGCCGCCCTGCCCCTGCCGCGCGGATTCTTTCCGTCCCGTTTTTCCCTTTTCCCCGTAGTGCCGGCCTCTCCGGCCGGCCGAAGCCAGGAGTTGCACATGAATCAGGATCGTCCCCACATGCCTCACACCGACCATAGCCCCACCGAACTGGCCGGCAAGCGCGTCGCGCTGCTGGTCACCGACATGTTCGAGCAGGTCGAGCTCACCGGCCCGCGCCAGGCGCTGCAGCAGGCGGGCGCCACCACGGTGATCGTGGCCCCGCAGGCCGGCCAGGTCCAGGGCGCCCATCACGACAGCAAGGCCGACCGCTTCGACGTGCAGGCCGTCCTGTCCGACGCCCGCCCCGAGGAATTCGACGCCGTCATGCTGCCCGGCGGGGTCATGAACGCCGACACGCTGCGCACCAACGCCGAGGCACAACGCTTCGTCAGGCGAATCCAGGACGACGGCAAGCCGGTGGCAGTGATCTGCCACGGCGCGTGGCTGCTGGTATCGGCGGGCATGGTCAGGGGGCGCACCCTGACCAGCTGGCCTTCGCTGGCCGACGACATCCGCAATGCCGGCGGCGAATGGGTGGACCGCGAAGTCGTACGCGACGGCAACTGGGTCAGCAGCCGCAAGCCCGACGACATTCCTGCCTTCAACCGCGAAATGGTAGCGCTGTTCAGTGCCGGCGCGGGCGCGGGCGCTGGCCAGGACAATGGCGCCCCGCGGCGCCGGCAGGCCATGTAGGACAGCGCCGGCAGCGCGCTGACGGCACCGTCCTACAAGCGGGCACGGCTTTTGCGCGATACGGCTGCCACACGGAGCGGCGCCGGGCGGCGGGGACTCCACCCGCCACCCGCAGCCCGTTGCTGACAAGGACCAACCATCGTCAACCGCATCCCAGGGGAAAATCGTGGCGCACACGCTGCATGCAGAATCTACCGATCCGAGCCCGGACTTTCTTGTAGTTTTTACAAACGAGATGGACCAGTTGCTGGATGAATGGGTCGGACTGCAACTGGCAGAGCCCGGTGGGCAGCGCCTGTCCGCAGCCGATCTGCGGGACCAGGCCCAGCGCTTCCTGCACGGCTTGCGCGAAGCGCTGCGGGCCGGCGCCGCACCCGACCTGGAGACGCCGGCGTGGGAGCGCGTGCGCGGCGTGCTGGCCGACATCTCGCGCCGCCGCGCGCGCGAAGGCTTTTCGGCAGCGGATACCGCTACCTTCGTGTTCTCGCTCAAGCAGCCGGTGTTCGTGCGGCTGCGCAAGGCGCTGGCGAACAGCCCCGCGCAACTGGCGGATCAGACCTGGGCGGTCAGCGCCCTGCTCGACAAGCTCGGGCTTTACACCACCACGCTCTACCAGAACAGCCGCGAGGAGGTCATCGCGCGCCAGCAACGCGAGCTGATGGAACTCTCCACCCCTGTGGTCCAGCTGTGGGATGACATCCTGGCCCTGCCGCTGATCGGCACGCTGGACAGCGCGCGCACGCAGACCGTGATGGAAAGCCTGCTGCAGAAGATCGTGGAGTCCGGCGCATCGATTGCCATCATCGACATCACCGGCGTGCCGACCGTGGACACCCTGGTCGCGCAGCATCTGCTCAAGACCGTGGCCGCAGCGCGCCTGATGGGTGCGGACTGCATCATCAGCGGCATCCGCCCGCAGATCGCGCAGACCATCGTCCACCTGGGCGTGGACCTCGCCAACGTGACCACCAAGGCAACCCTGGCAGATGCATTCCAGGTGGCCCTCAAGCGGACCGGCGGCTCGATCGGCAGCGCCGGGTCGCACTAGCCAACGCACGCACAAGGACCGACACGCGATATGGAGCGCATTCCAATCCTCCGCATGGGACGCCTGCTGCTGGTGACGATCCAGGTGGACATGCACGACAGGCTGGCCCTGACCCTGCAGGAAGACCTGTCCGAGCGCATTGTCAAGGAGCGCGCCAAGGGCGTGCTGATCGACATCTCCGCGCTGGACCTGGTCGATTCCTTCATCGGCCGCATGATTGGCAATACCGCCGCCATCGCGCGGGTGCTGGATGCCGAGACCGTCGTGGTCGGCATGCAGCCCGCGGTGGCGATCACCCTGGTCGAACTGGGGGTCACGCTGGACGGGGTGCGCACGGCGCTGAACGTCGAGCGCGGCATGACCCTGCTGCAGGCGGACGCATGAACCGCTATGACGGCGCCATCGCTGCGCAGTCCTCGTGGCTGCACCACGCCGCGCCGGACACCGGAGGCGTCGCGCCGCAGCAGGTTGCGCTGCAGTCGAGCGAGGACGTGGTGCGCCTGCGCAAGCTGGTGCGCGACCTGGCCGTGGCGCAGGGCATGAGCCTGGTGGACCAGACCAAGCTGGTCACGGCGGCGAGCGAGCTGGCGCGCAACACCGTGATCCACGGTGGCGGCGGGCACGCGGAAATCGCCACCGTGGCTGCCAGCGGACGGCGCGGCGTGCAGTTGCGCTTCGTCGACCAGGGGCCGGGCATCGCCGACGTGCAGGAGGCGCTGCGCGACGGCTTTACCACCGGCAACGGCATGGGCCTCGGCCTGGGCGGCGCGCGCAGGCTGTCCGACGCCTTCGATATCGTGACCGCGCCCGGCCAGGGAACAACCGTGACGATCGCCCGCTATGGCGCGTTCTGACGCTGGAACGAAATGATGCAGATCCGAGCCTTGATCCAGGAAGCGAGCCATGTCGCCGAAGCGCGTCGCACGGTGACGGAGCTCGCCATCCGCTGCGGCTTCGGCGAGGTGGCCACCGGCCGCCTGGCCATCGCGGTGTCCGAGGCCGCCACCAATATCCTGAAGTACGGCACGGAGGGCGAACTGCTCATCCGCGCCTTGCAGGAAGAGGCGACGGGACCGGCCGCCCCGCAGGTCGAAGTCATCGCCATCGACCGCGGACCCGGCATGGCCGACCTCGGCGCCAGCCTGCGCGACGGCTTCTCGACCACCGGCACGGCAGGCAACGGGCTGGGTGCGATGGGCCGGCTTGCCACGGCATTCGACATCTACAGCGCACCCGGCAAAGGCACCGTCCTGCGCATGACGCTCGCGCCGTCGGACCGGCCGGTCGAGCCTGCACTGCCGGCGGTGTCGGTGGGCGCGGTTTGCGTGCCGATGACCGGCGAAACGGAATGCGGCGACGGCTGGCATGCCAGTTCGGCGCGCGCCTTGTCGAGCCTGGTGGTGGCCGACGGCCTGGGCCACGGACCCGACGCCGCGCGCGCGGCCGAGGCCGCCAAGCGGGTTGCCGCGGCGCACGCCTTCGTGGCACCCGCCGTGCTGATCGGGCACGCGCATGCCGCGCTGCGCGCCACGCGCGGTGCGGCCGTGGCGGTAGCCCGCATCGATTCCGACCCCGGCAGCGTGCGTTTTGCCGGCATCGGCAATATTTCCGCCTGCGTGTATTCGCCCGGCGCGCTCGGCGGCTCCGGCAACCGGCGGCAGCTGATCTCCCACAATGGCATCGTCGGCTATATCATGCGCAAGGTCACCGAGGTGGAGGCGCCGTGGCCGGCCGAGACCTTGCTCGTCCTCCATAGCGACGGCCTGGGCTCGCACTGGGACCTGGATAATTACCCGGGCCTGCATGCGCGCCACCCTGCCGTCGTGGCGGCGGTGCTGTACCGCGATTTCGCGCGCGGGCATGACGATGTCACCGTGATCGTGTGCAAGCGCAGCAGCGAATGCCAGTCGTATGCCCCGCGCGTGCAGGACGCCGCCGGGGATGGCGCCCGAGCGGTGCCTGACGCTGGCGAGGGAGCCCGGTCATGAGACTGCCCCTCTTCCAGCTGGTCCTGCGCGCCGATACCGATGTGGTGCTGGCGCGCCAGGCCGCGCGCAGCGCCGCGGCCACACTGGGCTTCTCGGCCATCGAGCAGACCGCGATCGCCACCACCGTATCCGAACTGGCGCGCCTGCTGCTTTCCATGGACGGGCCACGCACCCTGTGCGCGCGCTTGATCCGCGGCGAAGGCAGGGAGCACGCCGAGCGCGAACTGGCCATCACCGTCGACGCCGCGCCCGCCGCGATCGCCACGCTGGCGCGCATGCTGCGCGGCGAAGTCGCTCCCGGCGACCCCTCGGCGCAGGCGCTGCTCCATGCGGTCGCCCTGGCCGACAGCTGGTCGCTGGAAGAGGAAGGCACGGCCCGGGAACGCCTGGCGATCCACCGGCGCCTGCCGGCGAGCGCGCCGGAATCGGCGCCGGCGGCGCTGGCCGCGCTGTCCGAGCGCTGCCTGGACCGCGCCCCCGACCTGATCTTGAGCGAGCTGCGCGAGCAGAACCGTGAGCTGGCCGGCACCCTGCACGAACTCGCGGCGCGCCAGCGCGAGCTGGAGCTGCTTGCCAACGAACTGGCCGATACCAACCGCGGCGTGGTGGCGCTGTATGCCGAACTCGATGACCGCGCGGACCGCCTGCGCGTGGCGGACGAAACCAAGAGCCGCTTCTTGTCCAACGTCAGCCACGAGCTGCGCACGCCGCTGAGCTCCATCCGTGCGCTGTCCGGCCTGCTGCTCGACCAGACCGACGGACCGCTCAACGCCGAGCAGGTGCACCAGGTGACCATGGTGCGGCACGCCGCGGAATCGCTGGCCCAACTGGTGGACGACCTGCTCGACCTGGCCAAGATCGCTTCGGGCAAGACCGAGCTGAGCCTGTCGGATTTCACGCTGGACAATACCTTCAGCGCGCTGCGCGGCATGATGCGCCCGCTCCAGCACAGCGCCGAGGTCGAGCTGATGATCAGTGCCGTCGACCATATCCCGCCGCTGCATACCGACGAAGGCAAGCTCGCGCAGATCCTGCGCAACTTCGTCTCCAACGCGCTCAAGTACACCGAGCACGGCGAGGTCCGCGTCGGCGCGCAGTACCTGCCCGCCACCGACCAGCTGGTGGTGACGGTGGCCGATACCGGCATCGGCATCGCGCCCGGGCACCTGCCGGTGGTGTTCGAGGAATTCACGCAGATCGCCAACCCCCTGCAGCACCGCGTCAAGGGCACAGGCCTCGGCCTGCCGCTGTGCCGCCAGCTTGCCGACCTTCTGCACGGGAAGATCCATGTCCAGAGCGAGGTGGGCAAGGGATCCATCTTCACGCTGATGATCCCCGCCCATTGTCCCGCCCGAGCGCGCCCGGCCGCTGCGTCCGACGCCCAACATCGTTGAGTTCGCCATGAACATCCCACTACGCCAAGACGCCCCCGCGCGACCCCTGATCCTCAACGTCGACGACRGCGACGGACCCCGCTACGTGAAGGGCCGCATCCTGCGGCGTGCCGGCTTCTCCGTACTGGATGCGGCCAGCGGCCAGGCCGCGCTCTCCCTGGTGCGCCAGCACGCGCCGGACCTGGTGCTGCTGGATGTGAAGCTGCCCGATATCGACGGGCTCGAAGTGTGCCGGCTGATCAAGAGCGATCCCGAGACGGCCGCGACGCTGGTGCTGCAGACATCGGCCGCGCTGACCGAATCGCGCCACCGCGTGCAGGCGCTCGATGGCGGTGCCGACAGCTTCCTGATCGAGCCGGTGGAAGCCGAAGAGCTGGTGTCGAGCATCAACGCCCTGCTGCGCATGCGCAAGGCCGAGGAGGAAGCCCGGCAGACGTCGCGCGCATTGCGCGAGAGCGAGGAACTGCTGCGCCAGCTCGCCGATAACCTGTCCGACGTGCTGTGGATCCTCGACCCGGCCGAACCCGAGTTCCTCTTCATCAGCCCGTCCTTCGCGCAACTGTGGGACCGGCCGGTGGATGAGCTCAGGCGCAGCCCGCTTCGCTGGCTCGACTGGGTGGACCCCGGCGAACGCACGCGCGTGGCGCAAGCCTTCGACGCCATGATGAAGAACGGCCACATGGATGCCGAGTTCCAGGTGATCCGCGGCGACGGCGAAATACGCGAGGTCCGCGCGCGCGCCTTTCCCGTCTCCGACACGGGCGGCAACTTCTACCGCGTGGCGGGCATCTACCAGGACATCACCCGCCAGAAGCGCGCCGAACGCATGCTGCTGGAGGAAGATCGCCGCAAGGACGAGTTCCTCGCCATGCTGGCGCATGAACTGCGCAATCCGCTCGCGCCGATGCGCAGCGCCGCCGACCTGCTGATGCACTGCGCTCCCTCGCGCGAAGACAGCTTCAAGGCGCGCGACATCATCGCCCGCCAGCTCCACCACCTGACGCGGCTGGTGGACGACCTGCTCGACATCGCCCGCTTCACGCAGGGCCGCATCGTGCTGCGCGACGACCTGGTGGAGCTGCGCACCGCGCTCAGCACCGCAGTGGAAGCCGTGCGTCCGCTGATCGAATCGCGCAGCCACACGCTGCGCCTGAGCGTGCCGGAAGGGCCCATGCCGGTGCGCGGCGACCTGGTGCGGCTGACCCAGATCTTCAGCAACCTGCTGCACAACGCCGCGCGCTACACCCAGCCCGGCGGCCAGCTCGCGGTCGAAGTCACCAACGACGGCAAGCTGCTGACCGTCAAGGTGCTGGACAACGGTCCGGGCCTCTCGCCCCAGGCCCTGCAGGCCGTCTTCGACCCCGCCACCGCGCACCACGGCGACAAGACCGGCCCCGGCGGCCAGGAAGGCATGGGCATCGGCCTGTCGCTGGTACAGAAACTGGTGAAGCTGCACGGCGGCAGCGTGCATGCCGAAAGCGCCGGCCCCGCGCTGGGCTGCGCCTTCGTGGTCACTCTGCCGGCCCAGCCCTGGCAAAGCTGGAAGCCGGCCACGGGTACGTCGAGGCCGGCACCCGGCGTGCCACGCACGGTGATGGTGGTGGACGACAACATTGACGCACTGGAAGCCATTGCCCTGACGCTCGAAGCCATGGGGCATACCGTGATCACCGCGATCGACGGCCCCGCCGCCATCGTGCGCGCGGTCAAGGCGCAACCCGATGTCATCTTGCTGGACCTCGGCATGCCGGCCATGGACGGTTTCGAGATCGCCCAGCGCCTGCGCGCCATTCCGGAGCTGCAGCACGTGCGCCTGGTGGCGCTGACCGGCTACAGCCAGCCCGCCGACCGCCAGCGGACCAGCGAAGCCGGCTTCGACCGCCACCTGGTCAAGCCGGTCGACCTGGATGCGCTATCGAAGATTCTCGACGAGCTGGGCGAGACGGCCTGACGGCCGCTGCCCGGCGCGAACCTGGAGACAATGATGGAAATACGGCTTCACACTACCCCCGAACCCGACCAGGCGCCGCCGCGGCCTGATATCCAGCCGCCGGCAGTCCCGGATCCCGACCCGCCCACGCCGGTCAACGACCCGCCGCCGGGCGACCTGCCACCGCCGCCCCCGCAGCGGGCCCGGGCCGGCGGGTAGCTGGCTGGCAGCGGCAATCCGTCCGGGCGAAGGGTTGCTCCCTTCGCCCATGGAATGGCGCGGGGCCGGGGCAGGCGCGCCCTGTCCGCGGGCCATCGCGACAAGAAAACGGGGAGCTATCGCTCCCCATCTCTCGGCCATCTCCCGGCCGTGTTCCGGCCATGTTCCGGCCGTCTTCCGGCCTCCTCACGCAATCGCTACCGCCCCACCCAGGGATCGTAATGGTCGGCTTCCCAGTACGGCGAGGCCCCGTAGTACTCATGGATGCTGGTGGCCCATTGCGAATCCGCCATGGTCGGCCAGTGTTCCTTGTCGAAGCCTGGCGCGGCCTTGAGCTTTTCCTTGTCTACGCCGAGCACGAAGCATTTGCGCCGGGTGTCCAGCGTGAGCGCGGACCAGGGCAGCGCGAACAGTTTCCCGCCGATGCCGAGGAAGCCGCCGAACGACAGCACCGCGTAGGCCACGCGCCCGCCACGCACGTCGATCATGATGTGGTCGATGGTGCCGAGATCATCCCCGGCGGGGCCGATCACATTGTTGCCCTCCAGCGTGTCGGCGGCCATGACGAAGGGGCCGGGGCCGGTGCGGTCGGCCGGTAGTTCGCCGACGATGGCGGCGCCCGGGACGGGCGTGCCGGAACGGTTGGTTTCGATGGGATTCATCGGTCAGTTCTCCTGGATCATCAAGTGCGTCCTGCCGGCATGGCTGGCGTCAATGCGTATCGGGTCAATGCTTATCCGTCTTGCCCTTGCGATGCGCCGCAGGCTTGGCGCCGGCAGGCTGGTGTTCGCTGCCGGGCGTGAGGTGCCAGTCCTTGTCGTCACGCGGCGTGCTTGTCTGCTTCTCGGCGTGCATGGCCGCGCTGGGCGAAATGGGATCGCTGGCGGGAAAGGTCATGTCCAGCGATTCGTCCACCGCTTGCTGGTAGGTGGCCGGCTGCTTGTTCTCCTCGTCCTTGCCGGCAGCGCTCGCGCCGCGGGCATGGCCGTGGCGCTTGCCGGGCTTGGCGTGTTCCTTGTGGCTGGCCTTGTGCATGGTCGCTCCTCGATCAGGATTCGGAAATGCATGTCTTCATGCAAGCGGCGGGCCAAGCGGGAGGACAACCGGGACGACGGTCGGGACACACCCGGGAATGTGCTGGAATCGAAGGGGAAACGCGGCGCAAAAGCAAAGGAGCGAGCGAAGTGCGCGGCGTCGCTGCATGCCGGGGCGCCGGCTGGGCGCACCCGCCTGCAAGCACAGCCGCCGTGCACTTTATGCCGTAACCGGTAAAAACTACGGCACGGGCGCGGACTGGATGCTGTGCTTCAGGCGCGGGGAATATGCAGCGGGAAGCTCACCGCGATGCACACCGACTCGCCGTCCGTCGAACAGCCCTGCCCTACGGCCTCGATGCTGGCGCAGTGGGTTTCCACCAGGCGCCGGGTCACCATCAGGGCTGTACCCTGGCGCGGCGCGCCTGCCCCACCCTGCACCGGCCGGCGCCGGTGGAAGAAATCCGAAAGCACGGAAATGCGCTCATTCTTGCGCGCCTCGCTGGGCGTGCGACTCTCGGTGATGCGCAGCTTGACCTGGTCAGCCTCGCGTTCGAGCCGCGCCTCCACCGCATCGCCGGTACGTGCCTGGCGGATGCAATGCACCAGCAGGTGCCGCAGCAATGGCAGCAGGCGGCGCGGATCGGCGTCGATCACCAGCGGCGCGGCTCCCAGTGGTGCGTCCGCGCCGCCGGCGCGAAGCAGCACGCTGCGCCCCTCGGCAACGGGCCGCGTCGCGTCCATGGCGGTATCCAGCGCCGCGCGCAGGTCCACCTGCTCCCATTGCGGCGCACTTTCATCGGCCAGCAAGGCCACGGCCTCTTCCATGTGTTCGATGAGCGCTATCTGCTGCAGCATGCCGGTGCGGATCCCGGCCAGCGCGCGCTGCGCCGCGGTCGGGGGTGTTTCCAGCGTGTGATCGAGCACGTAAGCCCAGCTCTGCACCCCGTTGAGCGCGGAGCGCAGGTCATGCGCCACCTGGGCTATCAGGCTGGCGACTTCCGCGCTACTGCTGACCTCGCCGGGCGCGCAGCTGTCACCGGACTGGCCTGCGTCGCCACTGCCGTGCGTGTTCTCGGAGGGGGAATGTTGCTGCGACATCGAAACCTTTGCGGGCGGCCTGCTTGCCCAGTTGCCATGCAATAAGCATACCGCGTGCGCGGCACCCCTGCCTGCGCGCGGGCCGGGACCGCAATCCGGGCACCTGCCCGGCCAAATCTTGTCTACGATCAAGGGGAACAGGCGCGGCTGCGCCACACCCTGCGCCGCATCTGGCACCGCGCAGTGCGCTGCGCGCCAGCGCTTGCGCGCGGCATGCCCGCCCGTGATCGCGAACATGTCCCACAGGAGGATCCCGATGACGGCAGATACCGAGCCGAACGACCCGCTTGTCCCGCACGTCCCGAACGATCTCGGCAGCGCCAGGGCTACCAGGGCCCCGCACCCCGCAGCGCCCGCCCCTCATCCTGCCCACGACACGCGCACCGCGATGTCCAGCACCACGATCCGGCGCGCCTTCCTCGACCACTTGTTCTATACGCAGGCCAAGCTGCCGGGGCTGGCCAGCGGCAACGATCTTTACCAGGCTCTCGCCCACACCGTGCGCGACCGGCTGGTGCAGCGCTGGATCAGCACGGCCGAAGCCTACCTGGGCCAGCCATCGCGCACCGTGGCGTATCTCTCCGCGGAGTTCCTGATGGGCCCGCACCTGGGCAACAACCTCGTCAACCTTGGCATCCTCGACGAAGTGCGCGAGGCCATGACGGAACTGGGGCTGAACCTGGACGACATCCTCGCGCAAGAGGAAGAGCCGGGCCTGGGCAACGGTGGCCTGGGCCGGCTGGCGGCCTGCTTCATCGATTCGCTTGCCACGCTGGAAATGCCGGCGCTGGGCTATGGCATCCGCTATGAGTACGGCATCTTCCACCAGTCCATCGTCGACGGCATGCAGGTGGAGAGCACCGATACCTGGCTGCGCAACGGCAATCCGTGGGAAATCCAGCGCTCCGAATGGGCCGTGCAGGTCAAGCTCGGCGGGCATACCGAGCGCTACACCGACGACCGCGGGCACTACCGCGTGCGCTGGGTGCCGGACAAGACGGTGGTGGGCGTGCCGTTCGACTCGCCGATCCTGGGCTACCGCGTCAATACCGTCAACACGCTGCGCCTGTGGCGCGCGGAGGCCACCGAGGCCTTCGACTTCAACGTCTTCAACCGCGGCGACTACCTCGGCGCGGTCAGCAAGAAGGTGACCTCGGAAAACCTGACCAAGGTGCTCTACCCCAACGACGAAACCCAGCAAGGCAAGGAGCTGCGCCTGGAGCAGCAGTATTTCTTCGTCTCGTGTTCGCTGCAGGACATGCTGCGCCTGCTCGATGCGCACGACATCCCGCTCACGCGCTTTCACGAGAAGTTCGCGGTGCAGCTCAACGACACGCACCCGTCGATCGGCATCGCCGAGCTGATGCGCCTGCTGGTGGACGATCACGACCTGCCGTGGGACCACGCGTGGCAGATCACGCGGCAGGCCTTTGCCTACACCAACCACACGCTGCTGCCGGAGGCGCTGGAGCGCTGGCCGCTGCCGTTGTTCGGCCGCATCCTGCCGCGCCACCTGGAAATCATCTACGAGATCAATGCGCGCTTCCTCGACGAGGTACGCATCCGCTTCTACGGCGACGACTCGCGCCTGGCACGCCTGTCGCTGATCGACGAGCACCCGCCGCGCTATGTGCGCATGGCCCACCTGGCGTGCGTCGGCAGCCATGCCATCAATGGCGTGGCGGAGCTGCATTCGCGCCTGATGCAGCAGGATGTGCTCAAGGATTTCCACGAGATGTGGCCCGAGAAATTCACCAGCGTCACCAACGGCGTCACGCCGCGGCGCTGGATCGCGCTGGCCAACCCGCGCCTGACCAGGCTGGCGTGCGATGCCATCGGCGACGGCTGGATACGCGACCTGTCCGGGCTGCGCGCGCTCGAGCCCCTTGCCGACGACCCGGCCTTTCGCGAGCAGTGGCATGCGGTGCGGCGCGCCAACAAGATTGACCTGGCCGCGGTGATCCGTGATTGCACCGGCGTGGTGGTCGATCCCGATTCGATGTTCGACGTGATGGTCAAGCGCATCCACGAATACAAGCGCCAGCACCTGGCGGTGCTGCATATCGTCGCGCTGTACCACCGCATCAAGTCCGATCCGCATGCGGAGATCGCGCCGCGCACCTTCCTGTTCGCGGGCAAGGCCGCGCCCGGCTATCACTACGCCAAGCTGATGATCCGCTTCATCACCGCGGTGGGCGAGGTGATCAACCGCGACCCGCAGGTACGCGACCGGCTCAAGGTGGTGTTCCTGCCCAACTTCAACGTGACCCATGGCCAGCGCATCTACCCGGCCGCCGACCTCTCCGAGCAGATCTCGCTGGCGGGCAAGGAAGCCTCCGGCACCGGCAATATGAAGTTCGCCATGAATGGCGCCATCACCATTGGCACCATGGATGGCGCCAATATCGAACTGCGCGACCATATCGGCGCCGACAATTTCTTCCCCTTCGGGCTGACGGCGGCGGAGGTCTATGCGCTGAAGGCAGCGGGCTACCGGCCGGCCAGCTTTTACGATGGCAATGCCGAGCTGCGCGCGGTGATCGGGCTGGCGCGCCAGGGCTTCTTCGCCAAGGGGGACGCGGCGGTGTTCCAGCCGCTGTTCGACGGGCTGCTGCAGCACGATCCCTACCTGCTGCTGGCGGATTTCGCCTCCTACCTGCATTGCCAGCAGGATGTGAGCGCCGCCTACGCGGACCGCGAGCGCTGGCAGCGCATGTCGGTGCTGTCGTCGGCGCGCTCTGGCCATTTTTCGTCCGATCGTGCCATCCAGGAATACTGCTCGCGCATCTGGCATGTGCGCCCCGTGCCGGTGCCGCTGCTGCAGCAGGCCGGCGACGGTCTTGCCGCACAGCGCCGGCGGCGCCAGCTGGCCGATGCCTGAACCGGTGCCGGCCCGGGTGGCACCCACGCTAGCCTGGCGCCGAGCTGCCACCCTGTGCCGGACCCATCCCTGCCGCGCCGCCGGGGCTGGTGCCGTTGGCACGCAGCGATTCGGGCAGCTCGCCGCGCGAGGCATATTCTTCGAGCCGGTTGTAAAGCGTCTTGAGGCTGATGCCGAGGATCTCGGCGGCGTGCTTCTTGACGCCCGAGCATTGCTCGAGCGTGGCGAAGATCAGCTGGCGATCCGCGTCCGCCAGCGAGATGCCCACCGGCACCGACACCATCGCCGTGGCTGCCGAGGTGGTGGCCGCCACCTGCAGCGGCACGTGAGCGTCCGCGATCAGGTCCTGGTCGGCCATGATGTAGGCACGCTGCACGAAGTTGCGCAGCTCGCGCACATTGCCTGGCCAGGCATGCAACAGCAGGCTGTCGAGCAGTTCCGGCGCGAAGCGACGCCGGGTACCTTGCTCGCCGTTCAACTGTTCGAGCAGCGTATTGGCGATCTGCACCACATCGTCGCCGCGCGCGCGCAAGGGCGGCAGCTCGATCGGGAACACATTGAGGCGGTGATAGAGATCGGCGCGCAGTTTGCCTTCGGCCACTGCGTCCTCCGGATTGCGGTTGGTCGCGGCCACCACGCGCACATCGGCATGCAGTTCGCGATTGGTGCCGACCCGCATGAAGGCGCCTGATTCCAGCACGCGCAGCAGCTTGACCTGCAGCTCCACCGGCATCTCGGTGATTTCATCGAGAAACAAGGTGCCGCCGTTGGCCCGCTCGAAGTAGCCCTTGTGCTGGCGCTCGGCGCCGGTAAAGCTGCCGCGCTCATGGCCGAACATCTCGGACTCGATCAGCGTGGGCGAGATCGCACCGCAGTTCACTGCCAGGAAAGGCTGCCGGCGGCGCGCCGACAGTTCGTGCAGGCTCTGGGCGGCCAGTTCCTTGCCGGTGCCGCTCTCGCCCACCAGCAGTACGGTGGCCTCGGTGGGGGCGACCTTGCCGAGCTGGTCGTAGACCACCTGCATGGCTTCAGAGCTGCCCAGCAAGCGGCCAAAGCGGCCGTAGCGGCGCAACTCGCCGCGCAGGGAGTGGACTTCCGCCTTGAGGTCCCCGGTGGTGGCGATGCGCTTGAGGATGGTGCGCAGGCGGGTCACATTGATGGGCTTGACGAGGTAGTCCGTGGCGCCCAGGCGCAGGGCGTCCACCGCCGACTCCACGCTGGCGTAGCCGGTCATCAGGATCACTTCCACGCCGGCCGTGCCCACCTCGTTGAACAGGTCCATGCCGCTGCCGTCGGGCAGCTTGAGGTCGGCCAGCACGGCGTCCGGCATCTGCCAGCCCATCTGCAGGCAAGCCTCGCGCAGGTCGCCCGCGGTGGCTGAGGTAAAGCCTTCGGCCGCCACGATCTCCGACAGCGCAGCACAGGTATTTTCATCGTCGTCGACGATCAGGATGTGAGGCATATATTCCGTAGAAGCGCCATCGGCCAAAGGCATGATGCGACAAGCGGGCGCGGGAGATCCCCGCGGGTACGGCAGCAGCAAGCCTGGACATCTGTCAGGGAGCCGAGGGTCAGTCCGGGGTAAGTCATAGTTTATGCGGGCATGGGCGACAGCGATACCGGTGTCTGTCTGACAACACGACGCACGAGAAGCCGACATTGAGCTTTGTACGCAAAAGAGTGGCTTCGCGCCGCCGCAAGCGATAGCATTAGCTCAACCACTGCCTTGCCGCGGGCACCAGCGGATCACCCGCCGCTCCCGCGCCCCACGACACTGCCGATGACAAGCAGCCAGCCCACCGTCGCCACCTCCCCGCCCGCCACCGCGCGATCCGCGCAGGCAGGGGGTGCCCTGCCGCGCCGCGGCGCCGGGCAGGGCGCGGTGGCGTTGCTGTGGCAGAGCACTTCGCCGGTGATGCGGCATCTGCTCGCCCAGGTCGAACGCGTGGCCTGCACCGAGATCACCATGCTGGCCGTGGGTGAAAGCGGGACCGGCAAGGAACTGGTGGCGCGCGCGGTGCACGATCGCAGCGCGCGCCGCGCCGGGCCGTTCGTGGCGGTGAATTGCGGGGCGATTCCGGCCACGCTGATCGAGTCCGAGCTGTTCGGTCACGAAAAGGGCGGCTTCACCGGCGCCTTCCAGCAGAAGGCCGGCTATTTCGAACAGGCACGCGGGGGCACGCTGTTTCTCGACGAAATCACGGAAATGGCGCCCGACATGCAGATCAAGCTGCTGCGTGTGCTCGAGACCCTCACCTTCCACCGTGTCGGCGGCGATACGCAGATCGTGTGCGACGTACGCATCCTCGCCGCCACCAACCGCGACCCGGTCGAAGCCGTGCGCGAGGGGCAGTTGCGCGAGGACCTGCTCTATCGCCTGGCCGTATTCCCGCTGCATGTCCCCCCGCTACGCGAGCGTGGCGAGGACATCGCGCTACTGGCCAGGCATTTCCTGGCCGAGTTCAACGCCATGGAAGGCACCGAGAAGACGTTCTCGTCCACCGTGCTGGAGCGCTTGCGCCACTACGGCTGGCCCGGCAATGTGCGCGAACTCAAGAACACCATCTACCGCGCCTTTATCCTGGCCGACCGCGTGATCGATATCGCCAATCCGAACATCGCCACGCAGCCGCCACGCCCCGCGACACTCGACGGCTTCGTCAACGTACGCATAGGTACCTCGCTGGCCGATGCACAGCGCGAGATCATCCTGGCCACGCTGGCGCGCTATGACGGCGACAAGCGCCAGGCCGCCCATTCCCTGGGTATCAGCCTGAAAACCCTCTACAACCGCCTGGACAGCTATCGCGCCGGCTGACGTGCTGCCCGCGTGGCAGCACGACCGGCGCCGCGCCGACCGCCAGGTCGGCTGGCGCGCAGCCTGGCCTTGTCTCTCCCCGGTCACCTGCTGCGTGGCCGCCCCCTTCCCGCCTGCCGCCCTTTTCCGCCGTATCTGCCCGGGCGCCCTGTAGTTTTTACATCCCGTACGCGCCATCCGGCGCCGAAGTCTCGCCCTGCGCACCCGCCGCAACCGTGCGTGGGGCCTTGGTGCAGCCAGCGCCGCGGGTGTCAGGTGCCATGTCTGGCCGGGCCTGGCACGCGCTTCGCATAGCACCACTGGCGCACCTGGCTCCGCCGCTCAGCAACAAGCGGCGGGACCGGCGCACCCATGCGGCGCTCTCGGGTGCCGTGTGGGCCAAGCCTTGTCACAGCACCCCGCCGTCACGCCATCTCGTTCAGTCGCTCGCGTACCACCCGACCACCAGCACCCGCCGGTGGATGCAGAAGGAGTTTCACCATTGAAACCAAGCATGCAATTCCTGGCCGCAGAAACGATCCCGCAGGCTCGGACCGCAGGACCGGGGCCGGGGCCAGGTAAAGGCAAAGGTAAAGCGGCCCGCGGCCAGCCGGACCCATGCGGCGCGGCTCTGCATCGCACGTGCCTGTCCTGCGCTGCCGGGGGCGGTTTGTCCGCCGCCACGCCGGGCTCGCCACCCCGGCCTGCAGGCAAGCGGCGAGGATAGAACGTGCGGATCTGTCTGATCGGACTGTCCTCCTCCCGCCCCGGCGACGCGCCTGGTGCCGACACGCTGGCGCGCGCCGCGGCGCTCGGTTTCGACCATGTCCTGCTGGCCGGCTGGCCGGTCCTGCAGGCCCGGGGCGCGGCGCTGTCGCAGGTGGTGGCCGCATGCCAGGCGCATGGGCTCTCATGCCTGCTGGAGCTGGCGCTGGACCGGTATCCCGACGGCAGCGCCGGGCTGGAGCCGGCCTGGCGCGAGCCCACCGGCTTCGCAGCCGACCCGCGCGACACCGACAACCACCTGCCCGGTGCCCGCCTGCGCTGGCATGACCCGCAGGTGGCTGCCGCGCTGGTGCCCTGGTGGGGCGAGCAGCTGCGCACCCCGGTGGCAGCCGGCGTGGCCGGCTTCGTCTGCCGCGCGCCGGCGCGCGTGGCCGGGCGGCACTGGGCACAGTTGAGCGCCGGTGCCCGGCGTGCGGCACCGGGGCGCCATGTGTCGTTCCTTGCATGGACGCCGGGGCTGGCTCCCGGGCAGCTCGACGACCTTGCCCGGGGCGGCTTCGACGGCGCCTTCTGCTCGCTGCCGTGGTGGGATTTCCGCAGCCTCTGGCTGAGCGAGGAGATCGCCCGGCTGCGCCCTTTCGGGCGCGTGCTGGCCGCACCGGCACTGGAAGCGGGCGGCACCGACGCACTCGCTGCGCGCCGTGCCTTGTGGGCCGCCGCGGCCATCGGCGACGGCCTGCTGGTGCCGGCGGGCTTCGAGGCCGGCGGCGACGGCGCAAGCGCGCCGCCCTACGATCTCTCGCATGAGCTGATCCACGCCAACGCCTGGCTGGCCGCGCGCGGCGCGGCCCCGGCCCGCTCGCTGCGCCAGGTCAGCGGCGGCGACGCGGCGCTGACCGTGCTCGCGCGCACGGACGGGACTGCCGGCGATAACGCCGCCACGCTGGCCATCGTCATCAACCCGGACACGCTGCAGGCGGCTTCCCTCGGCGTCGAGCGCATCGTGGCCGCGCTGCCGCAAGGCGCCGGCACGCTGCTGCCTGCCGAGGGCGGTCCGGGCGGTGCGGATGCGGCGGCGGGCAGCGGGGGATTCTTGCTGGACGCCATGGCCACCATCGCCCTCGCGCCCGCCGGCATCCAGCTCTATCACAGCGTGCCCGGCCCGGCGCAGGCGGCCCCGGTGCGCCGCAACGGCAAGCGGGTTGCCGCCGCCGTGCGCGCCACGCTGGAGAGGAGCGTTGCCGCTGCCTTGCAAGCGCCGCGCATCGCCATCGAGAACGTGACGCCGGCCTGCGACGCGGGCCGCTTCGCGGTGCGGCGCGTGGCCGGCGAGCGCGTCGAGGTGGAAGCGGATATCTGGATGGACGGCCACGACAAGCTCGCCGCCGTCCTGCTCTGGCGCGGCCCCGGCGAGCAGGACTGGCACGAAGCGCCGCTGCTGGCGGGCGTCAACGACCGCTGGCACGGCAGCTTTCCGCTGCGCGGCATGGGCCGCCATGAATTCACCGTGGAAGCATGGCGCGACGCCTTCGGCAGCTGGTGCGACGAGGTCACCAAGAAAAAGCAGGCCGGCGTCGACGTGACGCTGGAAATCGAGGAAGGCGCGCGCCTGGTGGCCGCCACCGCCGGCGCCACCAGGGACACCCAGGCCGCGGTGCACGCCATCGCAAGCGAACTGCAGCAAGGCGCCGGCCACGCCGATAGCGATGCCCGCAGCGATGCCCTCCCCGATCCCGCGCGCGACATGCACCGCCTCGAACTCCTGCTCTCACCAAGCACGCGCGCGGCCATGCAGGCCGCCGACCCGCGCCCGTTCGCCACGCGCCACCCGGTGGCGCTGCCGGTGGAGGCGGACCGCCTGGCGGCGCGCTTCGCCAGCTGGTACGAGCTGTTCCCGCGTTCGCAGAGCGGCGACATGCAGCGCCACGGCACCTTCGACGACGTGATCGCGCGGCTGCCCGCGATCCGCGCGATGGGCTTCGACGTGCTCTACTTCCCGCCCATCCACCCGATCGGCCGCACCCACCGCAAGGGCCGCAACAACAGCCTGCGCGCCGCGCCCAGCGACCCGGGCAGCCCATATGCGATCGGCGCGGAGGAAGGCGGGCATGACGCCATCCACCCCGAACTGGGCACCTTCGATGACTTCCGCCGCCTGCGCGACGCCGCTGCCGCGGCGGGCCTGGAGCTGGCGCTGGACTTCGCCATCCAGTGCTCGCCCGACCATCCGTGGCTGCGCGAACACCCTGAATGGTTCGCCCACCGCCCGGACGGCTCGCTGCGCTATGCGGAAAACCCGCCCAAGAAGTACGAGGACATCGTCAACGTCGATTTCTACGGCACGCCGCCGTCCGACGCCACGCTGTGGACCGCGCTGCGCGACGTGGTGCTGTTCTGGGCGGGCCAGGGCGTGCGCATCTTCCGCGTGGACAACCCGCACACCAAGCCGCTGCCGTTCTGGGAATGGATGATCGCCGATGTGCGCGCGCAGTACCCGGACGCGCTGTTCCTGGCCGAAGCCTTCACGCGGCCCAAGATGATGGCGCGCCTGGCCAAGCTGGGCTTCAACCAGTCGTATACCTACTTCACCTGGCGCAACCACAAGCGCGAGCTCGTGGAATACATGACGGAGCTGACGCAGGGCCCGCTGCGCGAATACTTCCGCCCGCATTTCTTCGTCAACACACCCGACATCAACCCCTATTTCCTGCACGACAGCGGCCGGCCYGGCTTCCTGATCCGCGCGGCGCTGGCCACGTTGCTGTCCGGGCTGTGGGGCATGTACAGCGGCTTCGAGCTGTGCGAGGGCACGCCGGTGATGGCCGGCGGCGCGCCCAGGGAAGAGTACCTGGACTCCGAGAAATACCAGTTGCGCGCGTGGGACTGGCAGCGCCCGGGCAATATCGTTGCCGAGATCTCGCGCCTGAACGCCATCCGCGCCAGCCACCCGGCGCTGCAGAGCCACCTTGGCCTGCGCTTCTACCACGCCAGCGACGACGCGGTGCTGTACTTCGCCCGCTTCGTGCCGCGCGCCGCGCCGCTGCCGGGCACGCCGCCCGTCCCCGGCGCCTTCGACGGCGAAGTGCTGCTGGCCGCCATCAGCCTGGACCCGCGCGCCGCGCGCGAGGCGGCCATCGAGCTGCCGCTGTGGGAATGGGGCCTGCCCGACCACGCCGCGCTCGACGCCGAAGACCTGATGCACGGGCCCCGCTTCACCTGGCGGGGCAAGCACCAGCGCATCCGGCTGGACCCCCACGCGTTGCCGTTCGCGCTGTGGCGGGTGCGGCCGCTGCGCGAGGAGACAGCATGAAACGCCTGACCGAACCGGGGAGCGCCGCGCTGCTCAACGCCGATCCGCTCTGGTACAAGGACGCCGTCATCTACCAGTTGCACATCAAGTCCTTCTTCGATGCCAACGGCGACGGCGTGGGCGATTTCGCCGGCCTGCACGCCAAGCTCGACTACCTCGTCAACCTGGGGGTGGATACGGTCTGGCTGCTGCCGTTCTATCCGTCGCCGCGCCGCGACGACGGCTACGACATCGCCGACTACCGCAACGTCCACCCCGACTACGGCACGCTGGCCGAAGCGCGCCGCTTCGTGGCCGCGGCGCATGCGCGCGGGCTGCGCGTGATCACGGAACTGGTCATCAACCACACCTCGGACCAGCACCCGTGGTTCCAGCGCGCGCGCCTGGCCAAGCCCGGCTCGGCGGCGCGCAACTACTACGTGTGGTCGGACACCGACCAGGCCTACGCCGGCACCCGCATCATCTTCTGCGACACCGAGAAATCCAACTGGAGCTGGGACCCGGTGGCCGGCGCCTATTTCTGGCACCGCTTCTACTCGCACCAGCCCGACCTGAACTTCGACAACCCGCAGGTGCTGCGCGAGGTGATGTCGGTGATGCGCTTCTGGCTCGATATCGGCGTCGACGGGCTGCGGCTGGATGCCGTGCCCTACCTTGTCGAGCGCGAAGGCACCAGCAACGAGAACCTGCCCGAGACCCATGCCATCATCAAGCGCATCCGCGCCCACCTGGACGCGGAGTACAAGGGGCGCCTGCTGCTGGCGGAAGCCAATATGTGGCCGGAAGACGCCCAGCAATACTTTGGCGGACCGGGCGCGCCCGCCGCCTCCACGGCCCCCATCTCGCCCGCGGTGGCAGGCCGCACCCAGGGCGCGGGCCATGCCGCGCCGGCCGCCGGCGCCCCGCCCATGCACAGCGCGGGCGAGCTGAGCAACGAAGGCACCGCCGTGCCCGGCGACGAATGCCAGATGTCATTCCATTTCCCGCTGATGCCGCGCATGTACATGGCGATCGCGCGGGAGGACCGCTTCCCGATCACCGACATCATGCGGCAGACGCCGGAGATCCCGCCCAATTGCCAGTGGGCCATCTTCCTGCGCAACCACGACGAACTGACGCTCGAAATGGTGACCAGCTCCGAGCGCGACTACCTGTGGGAGGTCTATGCCTCCGACCGGCGCGCCCGCATCAACCTCGGCATCCGCCGCCGGCTGGCGCCGCTGATGGAGCGCGACCGCCGCCGCATCGAGCTGATGAACAGCCTGCTGTTTTCCATGCCCGGCACGCCGGTGATCTACTACGGCGACGAGATCGGCATGGGCGACAACATCCATCTCGGCGACCGCGACGGGGTGCGCACGCCCATGCAGTGGTCGCCCGACCGCAACGGCGGCTTCTCCCACGCCGACCCCGAGCGCCTGGTGCTGCCGCCGCTGCAGGGCCCGCTGTACGGCTACGAAGCGGTCAACGTGGAAGCGCAGGCCCGCGACCCGCACTCGCTGCTCAACTGGATGCGCCGCATGCTGGCCCTGCGCCGCCAGCACCGCGCCTTCGGGCGCGGCACGCTGCGCTTCCTGTTTCCCGGCAACCGCAAGATCCTGGCCTACCTGCGCGAGTTCGAAGGCGAGCACATCCTGTGCGTGGCCAACCTGGCGCGCGCGCCGCAGGCGGTGGAGCTGGACCTGTCCGCCTTCGCCGGCCGCGTGCCGGTGGAAATGCTGGGCGCCACGCCCTTCCCCGCCATCGGCCAGCTCACCTACCTGCTGACCTTGCCGCCCTACGGCTTCTACTGGTTCGTGCTGAGCAACGAAGCCCAGCCACCGTCCTGGCACGTCGATGCCCCCGAGCAGATGCCCGACCAGATCACGCTGGTGATGCAGAACGCCGCCCAGGCGGAACTCACCGAAGCCTCGCGCCGCACGCTGGCTAACGAAGTGCTGCCGCACTACATCGGCAGGCGCCGCTGGTACGGCGCCAAGGGCGAGCGCATCCGCAGCGTGGGCATTGCCTATGCCATCCCGTTCGCGCGGGGCACGGCCGGCGAGGAAACCTTCCTGTGCGAGATGGAGCTGGCGCTGGAAGGCCATACCGCCTGCTACCAGTTGCCGGTCGGCCTGTTGTGGGACCGCGACGGCGCCGGCGAAGGCGCCTCGCAGCTGGCGCACTCGCTGTCCATGGCCCGCGTGCGCAAGGGCAGCCGCGTGGGCCTGGTCACCGATGCCTTCGCGGTCGAGTGCTTTGCCCGCGAAGTGGTGCGCACGCTGCGCGCCGGCCGGGAGCTGTCCAGCCCGCGCGGCCCGATCCGCTTTCGCGGCGAGCCCGCCCTCGCAGGCCTGCCGCTGGAATCCGAGGAAGTGCAGTGGATGTCGGCCGAGCAGTCCAACAGCTCGCTGTCCTACAACAATACCGCCGTGCTCAAGCTGGTACGCCGCCTGGCCGGCGGCATCCACCCCGAGGCCGAGGTCACCCGCCACCTGAGCGCCAACGGCTACCGCAACTCCGCGCCGCTGCTTGGCGAGGTGGTACGTACCGGGCTGGATGGCACCCCGCATACGCTGATGCTGCTGCAGGGCTACATCCTGAACCAGGGCGACGCCTGGGGCTGGACGCTGGACTATATCGGCCGCGCCATCGACGACGCCGTGCCGTCCGAAGACCCCGAGGACGAATTCGGCGAGGCGCTCGGCGGCTACGCCGCGCTGGCCGGCACCCTGGGCCAGCGCCTGGCGGAGCTGCATGCGGTGCTGGCCCGCCCCTGCGACGATCCCGCGTTCGCGCCGGAAGCCGCCGGCGAGGCGCAGGTGCAGCAGTGGGCCGGGCAGGCCCTGGCCGAGCTGGAGCGTGCCATGACGCTGCTGGAGCAGCGCGCCGGCGAACTCGGCCGCCAGGCCCGCAACGACCGCTTCGCCGCAGATATCGACACGCTGCTTGCGGCCCGGGCGCACCTGCCGGCGCTGGTGGCGCGGCTCGCCGCGGGCGCGCCCGGCAGCCTGCAGACGCGCATCCACGGCGACTTCCACCTCGGACAGGTGCTGGTCGCGCAGAACGATACCTACCTGGTCGATTTCGAGGGCGAGCCGGGGCTGCCGCTGGCGTGGCGGCGCCGCAAGACGTCGCCGCTGCGGGACGTGGCGGGCCTGCTGCGTTCGATCGACTATGCCGCCGCCACCGTCGGGACCGACCGCCACGAACGCACCCATGCCGCGCTGCCGCCGGCCCTGGCCCAGCGCCGCGAGGCGCTGCTGGACCGTTTCCGCCAGACTGCCAGCGAGGCCTTCCTGGCGGGCTACCGGCAGGTGGCGGCCGGCGCGCAGCAGCCCTGGGTGCCAGCCGGGCAGGTGCAGGCGCTGCTCGACCTGTTCCTGCTCGAACGCGCTGCCTACGAGGTTGGCTACGAGGCCGCCAACCGCGTGGCCTGGATCGACCTGCCGGTCAACGGGCTGGCGCGGCTGGTGCGCAAGCTGACCGGCGTCACCGGGGATGCCGATGCGCAAGACTGACAGCGCCCCGCCACGCGCCATGCCTACTCCCGCGCCGGCCCTGGTGCCGCCCTCCATGCCACCCTCGCCGCCCTCGCCGCTGCCAAACGCGAGCGATATCGAAGCCCTGCTGGCCGCGCGCCACGCCGATCCCTTTGCCGTGCTCGGCCCGCATGCGGGCGCGCGCGGCACCGTCGTACGCGCCTGCCTGCCCGGCGCCCGGGCAGCCTGGCTGGCCGCCCCGGACGGCACCCGCCTGGCCGGGCTGGAACCGCTGCACCCTGGTGGCGTCTTCGCCGGGACCCTGCATGCCGCACGCGCCGGCGCGGCCGACTACCGACTCGGCATGCGCTGGCCGGACGGCAGCGAACAGCTCAGCGCCGATCCCTACGCCTTCGGCACCCTGCTGGGCGACCTGGACCTGCACCTGATCGCCGAGGGCCGCCACTTCGAGCTGAGCAGCTGCCTGGGCGCGCAGGCGCAGGAGCTCGATGGCATCCCGGGCGTGCGCTTCGCGGTGTGGGCGCCCAATGCCCGGCGCGTCTCGGTGATCGGCGATTTCAACGGCTGGAACCCGGCGCGCCATCCCATGCGCCTGCGCCACGGCGCCGGCGTGTGGGAGCTGTTCATCCCCGCCGGGATGGGCGCCGCGCCCGGCAGCCGCTACAAGTTCGACCTGCTGGGCGCACACGGCGAGGCGCTGCCCGACAAGGCCGACCCGCTGGCGCTGGCCACCGAGGCGCCGCCGGCCACGGCCTCGGTGGTCGCCGAGCCGGGCCGCACCGCGCCGCCCTACGCGTGGACCGACCAGGCCTGGATGCGCCGCCGCGCCGGCACCGACCCGCATGCCGCGCCGATGTCCATCTACGAGCTGCACGTGCTGTCCTGGCTGCGCGAGGTCAACGACCCCGTGCGCGGCTGGGAGCGGCTGGCGGCGCGGCTGGTGCCCTATGTGCAGGAACTCGGCTTCACCCACATCGAACTGATGCCGGTGATGGAGCATCCGTTCGGCGGCTCGTGGGGCTACCAGCCGCTTTCGCTGTTCGCGCCCACCGCGCGGCTGGGCCCGCCGCAGGCCTTCGCCGCCTTCGTGGACCGCTGCCACGAGGCCGGCATCGGCGTGATCCTGGACTGGGTGCCGGCGCACTTCCCCACCGACCCGCACGGCCTGGCCCGATTCGACGGCACCGCGCTGTACGAGTACCAGGATCCGCGCGAGGGCTTCCACCAGGACTGGAACACACTGATCTACAACCTGGGCCGCAACGAGGTGCGCGGCTTCATGCTGGCCAGCGCGCTGCACTGGCTGGAGCACTATCACGTCGACGGCCTGCGCGTGGATGCGGTGGCATCCATGCTCTACCGCGACTACAGCCGCGAGGCCGGCCAGTGGCTGCCCAACCGCTTCGGCGGGCGCGAGAACCTGGAGACGGTGGCCTTCCTGCGCGAACTCAATACCGTGGTGCGCGAGCGCTGCCCGGGCGCCATGACCATCGCCGAGGAGTCCACCGCCTGGCCCGGCGTGACCGCACCGGTGCAAAGCGGCGGCCTTGGCTTTACCTTCAAGTGGAACATGGGCTGGATGCACGACACGCTGCGCTACCTGGCGCACGACCCCGTGCACCGCGCCTGGCACCACCAGGACATGACCTTCGGCATGGTCTACGCGTGGTCCGAAGCCTTCGTGCTGCCGATCTCGCACGACGAAGTGGTGCACGGCAAGGGCTCGATGATCGGCAAGACGCCCGGCGACGACTGGCAGCGTTTCGCCAGCCTGCGCGCCTACTACGGCTTCATGTGGACCCACCCCGGCAAGAAGCTGCTCTACATGGGCGCCGAGTTCGCCCAGTGGCGCGAATGGAACCACGACACGGAGCTGGACTGGCCGCTGCTTGAGCAGCCCGCGCACCGCGGCATGCAGGCGCTGGTGCGCGACCTCAACCGCATGCACGCCACGCTGCCGGCCCTGCATGCGCTGGATCACCGCCCCGAAGGCTTCAGCTGGGTGGTGGGCGACGACAGCCGCAACAGTGTGTTCGCCTACCTGCGCCGCGCCGCGCCGGGCGGCCGCGAGGTGGCGCTGGCGGTGGTCAACATGACGCCCTTGGTGCGCCCCGACTACCGCCTGGGCGTGCCGTTCGCCGGGCGCTGGCTCGAATGCCTGAATACGGACGCGGCCATCTACGGCGGCGGCAACGTCGGCAATGGCGGCGAAGTGCTGGCCACCGACGCGCCCTCGCACGGGCAGCCCGCCTCCCTCATCCTCACCATCCCGCCGCTGGCCACGCTGGTACTGCGCTTTGCCGACGATCCGGCAGGCGGCGCCGCCGAAGATTTCGCCAACCGAGGAGCCTGACCTTGCCCCTTGCCCCTGCCACCCGCATGCTGCCAGGCAAGCCGTACCCGCTGGGCGCGCACTGGGACGGACTCGGCATCAACTTCGCCGTGTTCTCGGCCAATGCCGCCCGCATCGACCTGTGCCTGTTCTCGGACAACGGCCGCAAGGAACTGGCCCGGCACACGCTGCCGGAATGCACGGACGAGGTCTGGCACGGCTACCTGCCACACGCCGCGCTGGGCACGGTCTATGGCTACCGGGCCTTCGGCCCCTACGAACCGGCGCACGGGCACCGTTTCAACCCGCACAAGCTGCTGCTCGACCCCTACGCGCGGCAACTGAGCGGACCGGTGCGCTGGTCGGACGCGCTGTTTGGCTACCGCCTGCAAAGCGCGCGCGCGGACCTCACGCCCGATCGCCGCGATAGCGCGCCCACCATGCCCAAGGCCGTGGTGGTGGACGCCAGCTTCCACTGGGGCGACGACCGTTTCCCGGCGGTGCCGTGGGAGCAGACGGTAATCTACGAAGTGCATCCGCGCGGGCTGTCGATGCTGCGCCACGACCTGCTGCCGCATATCCGCGGCACCTTTGCCGGGCTGTGCGACCCGCGCTTTGTCGAGCACCTGAAAAAACTGGGCGTCACCACCGTGGAACTGCTGCCGGTGCATGCCTTCCTGCAGGATCGTTTCCTGCTCGAGCGTGGGCTGCGCAACTACTGGGGCTACAACACGATGGCGTACTTCGCCCCGGAGCCGGCCTATCTCGGCAACGGCCAGCTCAACGAGCTGAAGGTGGCGGTGCGGCGCCTGCACGCGGCGGGCCTGGAGGTCATCCTCGACGTGGTCTACAACCACACCTGCGAAGGCAACGAGCTGGGCCCCACCGTCTCGTGGCGCGGCCTGGACAATGCCAGCTACTACCGCCTCATGCCCGGCGACGAGCGCCACTACATCAACGACACCGGCTGCGGCAACACGCTCAACCTGTCGCACCCGCGCGTGCTGCAGATGGTGATGGATTCGCTGCGCTACTGGGTGGAGTGCTTCCACGTGGACGGCTTCCGCTTCGACCTGGGCAGCACGCTGGGCCGCGAAGGCACCGGCTTCGACCCCGGCGCGGGCTTCTTCGACGCCATCCTGCAGGACCCGGTGCTGTCGCGCGTCAAGCTGATCTCCGAGCCCTGGGATCTCGGCCCCGGCGGCTATCAGGTCGGCAACCACCCGCCCGGCTTTGCCGAGTGGAACGACAAGTTCCGCGACACCGTGCGCCGTTTCTGGCGCGGCGACGCCGGCCAGCGCGGCGACCTGGCGGCGCGGCTGGCCGGATCGGCCGACATCTTCGACCGCCGCCACCGCAAGCCCTGGGCCTCGGTCAACTTCATCACCGCGCACGACGGTTTCACGCTGGCCGACCTGGTCAGCTACAGCGCCAAGCACAACGAAGCCAACGGCGAGGACAACCGCGACGGCACCGACGACAACGCCAGCGCCAACTGGAGCCCGGACGGCAGCGCCGAAGGGCCCACCGGGGATCCCGCCATCCAGGAAACGCGCGGGCGCGTGGCGCGCGCGCTCATGTCCACGCTGCTGCTCTCGCACGGCACGCCGATGCTGACCGCCGGCGACGAATGGTGCCGCAGCCAGCACGGCAACAACAACGCGTACTGCCAGGACGGCGAACTGTCCTGGCTCGACTGGGAGGGCGCCGACGCCCCGGCCGGGCGCGCCATGACTGCCTTCGTCAGCCGCCTGCTGGCGGCGCGCCGGCGCTTGCATGCCTTTGCCGAGACCGGCTTCGCCCATGGTCGCCGGGAAATCGAACCCGGCCTGGCCGATATCGCCTGGTTCGACACCGACGGCGAGCCGCTCACCCCGGAGCAATGGTCCGGCAGCGAGGGCCGCACACTGGCGCTGCGGCGCGCCGCCACCGCGCCGGGCGGCCAGGTCCAGGTGACCTTGCTGCTGTTCAATGCCGGCGGCGAGGACGCCGATTTCCACATGCCAGAACCGCGCCAGGACTGGCGCCTGCTGCTCGACAGCAGCCGCCCGGAATCGCCCGAGGCATCCGCCGGCACGCCCGTGCGCGTGCCCGCTCATGCGGTGGTACTGCTGCTGGCGGTGYCGGCCGACGAAGCGGATTCGCAATGGAGCTAGCGACCCGCGCATCAACGGCCGGAGAAGGAGGCCGCATCATGAACGCTGTGCCATCGGTGGCGACACCCGCGCCGCTGCAATCTTTCGGGCCCCATCGTCTCGCGGACGGGCGCATGTGCTTCCGGCTGTGGGCGCCGGACGCCACTGCCGCCGGGCAGCCGATCCGCCTGGAGATCGCCGGCATGGGGCCGGTACCGATGTGCGCGGCGCCCGGGCCGGACGGGGACGAAGGCTGGCTGGAGGCCATCGCCCCCTGCTGTCCCGACGCCCGCTACTGGTTCCGGCTGGACGACGGCAGCACCGTGCCGGACCCCGCCAGCCGCGCGCAGGCCACCGATATCGGCGGCGCCAGCCTGGTATGCGATCCGGCCGCCCATGCGTGGTGCCACCCCTTCTGGCGCGGCCGCCCCTGGCAAGAGGCCGTGATCTATGAAATGCATGTCGGCTTGTGCGGCGGCTACGCCGGCGCGGCCCGCCAGCTGCCGCGCCTGGCCGCGCTCGGCTTCACGGCGGTGGAGCTGATGCCGCTGGCCGAGTTTCCCGGCGGGCGCAACTGGGGCTATGACGGCGTGCTGCCGTTCGCGCCCGAATGCAGCTATGGCACGCCCGCGGCATTGCGCGCGCTGGTGGACTGCGCACACGGCCTGGGCATGGCCGTGCTGCTCGACGTGGTCTACAACCACTTCGGCCCGGAGGGAAATTGCCTGCACCAGTACGCCAGCGCATTCTTTCGCGACGACATGCGCACGCCGTGGGGCCCGGCCATCGATTTCCGCCGCCCCGAGGTGCGCCGCTTCTTTACCGAGAACGCCCTGTACTGGCTGGAGGACTTCCGCTTCGACGGCCTGCGCCTGGACGCCGTGCACGCCATCGTCGACGAAGGCTGGCTGCGCGAACTGGCCGGCGAGATCCGCGCGCGCCATCCCGACCGGCATATCCACCTGGTGCTGGAGAACGACCACAACGACGCCGGCCTGCTCGCCGCCGGCTACGACGCGCAATGGAACGACGACGGCCACCACGCGCTGCACGTATTGCTGACCGGCGAGCGCGACGGCTATTACGGCGACTACGCCATGCCTGCCTGCGAGGGCCCCGTGCAGGGCGAGGGCACGCCGCACGCGGCGGCGCTGGGACACCTCGCGCGCGTGCTGGCCGAAGGCTTCTCCTACCAGGGCGAGGCCTCGCCCACGCGCAGCCAGCCGGCCAAGCCCGTGCACCGGGGCCAGCCCAGCGCCGCGCTGCCCCCCACCGCCTTCGTGCTGTTCCTGCAGAACCACGACCAGACCGGCAACCGGGCCATGGGCGAGCGCCTGGCCACGCTGGCCGGCGCCGACGCCCTGCGCGCGGCGGTGCTGCTGCAGTTGCTGTGCCCGCAGGTGCCGCTGGTCTTCATGGGCGAGGAATTTGGCGCCACCACGCCCTTCCTGTACTTCACCAGCCATCCGCCTGCGCTGGCCGAGGCGGTTCGCGAGGGCCGCCGGCGCGAGTTCGGCGCCGTGGCTGCATTCTCCGACCCGGCCCGCGCGGCGCGCATACCGGATCCGAACGACCCGGCCACCTTCGAGGCCTCGCGCCCGCGCCTCGAAGGCGACAACGCCTGGAGCCACTATTACGGCGCCCTGCTAGCCACGCGCCACCGTGAACTGGCGCCGCGCCTGGCAGGCTGCATGAGCGCGGGCGTGCGCATCCTCGGCGAACGCGCGCTGGCGGCAAGCTGGCGGCTCGGCGACGGCGCCCTGCTCACTGTCTGGATCAATCTCGGCGATGCGCCGGTGCCGGCCGTGCTACCCGGCCTGCCGCCCGCGATCCCCGCGCGGCTGCTGGCGCAGAGCCGCCAGGACGCCTTGCAGGCGCTGGCCGCTGGTACGTTGCCGCCGGCCTGTGCCATCGCCTGCCTGGGCGGCGGCAGGCACCAACCCGCCTAGCGCAGCCCGCCATGGACACGGATCCCCTTGACGGGCAACCCCTGCGCGCCGCCGGTCCGCGCGATCCGGCACTGCAGCCGCTGCACGCACTGGCCGGGCGTGCCGGCCTGATGGTGCACTGGGAAGACGCCCAGGGCCGCGCGCGCGAGGTCGAGCCCGATGTGCTGCGCGCCATCCTGGCCGCCCTGGGGCTGGCCAGCGCCACCGCCGGGCAATGCGAGGCATCGCGGGCGCAACTGGCGGCCGAAGACGCGGCCCGGGCTTTGCCCCCGCTGCTCACCGCCAACCAGGGCCACCCCGTGGCGATACCGCTGGCGCATACGATTTCGCGGCTTCCCTACCGGCTCGAACTGGAGGACGGCACCGTGGTGAACGGCACCGCGCGCCCTCATGCCGATGGCGGCATGCACGTAGCGGCCATCGCTGCCATCGGCTATCACCGACTGCTGGTCGGCGATGCCGAGCTTACGCTGGCGGTGGCGCCGGCCCGCTGCTTCGGTGTCGCCGATGCCTTGCGCGCGGGCGCTGGCGCCAGCGCGGCCAGCCACAGGCGGCCCTGGGGCCTGTCTGTGCAGTTGTACTCGCTGCGGCACGGCGCGCCAGCCGGCCTTGGCGACCTGACCACGCTGGCCGCGTGCTGCGAGGCCGCCGCTGGCGCGGGGGCGGACGCCGTCGCCATCAATCCGCTGCACGCGGGCTTTGCCGCCCTGCCGGAGCGCTACAGCCCGTATTCGCCTTCGAGCCGGCTGTTCCTTAACCCGCTCTACGCGGATCCCGCTGCCGTCTTTGGCCAGGGCGCCGTGGACCGGGCCGTCGCCGCGCTTGCGCTGGGCCGCATCATGCCGGCGCTGGAAGCCCGCGCCGAAATCGACTGGCCGGCGCTGGCGCGCGCGCGCAATGCCGTCATGCAGTGGCTGTGGCAGCATCGCGCCACGTTGCTGCCGGCGCGCGCGCTTCAGGCATTCACGGCATTCCGCCTGCGCCAGGGCGCCGCGCTGGAGGCGCACGCGCGCTTCGAGGCGCTGCAGGCGCAGCGCGTGGCCACGGCCGGCAGCCCCGCCGAAGCCGCCGCCGCGGCCGACTGGCGGCAATGGCCAGTCACCGAGCRCGCGCCGGCATCGGTCGCGCTCGAAGCCTTCGCCAGCGCGCACGCGGATGCGGTGGGCTACCACGCTTTCGCACAGTGGCTGGCGGCCGACGGCCTGGCCGCATCCCAGCGCCGCGCGCGCGCCGCCGGCATGGCGATCGGCGTGGTGGCGGACCTGGCGGTCGGCACCGATGGCGGCGGCAGCCACGCCTGGACCCGCCAGGGCGAGATCCTGGCGGGCGTCTGCGCGGGGGCGCCACCGGATCTGTACAACCCGCTGGGCCAGGGCTGGGGAATCTCCGTATTCTCGCCGCGCGCGCTCCGGCACGGCTTTGGCGCGTTCATCGAGATGCTGCGCGCCAACCTCGGCCCGGTCGGCGGCCTGCGCATCGACCACGCGCTGGGGCTGGCGCGCATGTGGCTGGTGCCGGACGGCGCGCCGCCCGCCGCCGGCGCCTACCTTCGCTTTCCGTTCTCGGACCTGCTGCGGCTTGTCGCGCTGGAGTCGTGGCGCCATCGCGCCATCATCGTGGCCGAGAACCTCGGCACGGTACCGGCCAGCTTCAACGAGAGCCTGGCCGCGCGCGGCATGCTGGGCATCGACGTGCTGTGGTTCGAGCGCGCCGGCCCCGAGGCATCGGCCCACGCGCCGGCGCGGCTGCCCGTGGAAACGCCCGCCGCAGGCGCCCCTGCCGTGCCGGATTTCCTGCCGCCCGAACGCTGGCCTGCCGAAGCGGTGGCGACCACCACCACCCACGACCTGCCCACCGTGGCCGGCTGGTGGTCGGGGCGGGACATCACGTGGCGCGCCCGGCTGGGCCAGCTCGGTGCCGGCGAGACCGAGGCCAGCGCGCTGGCCGCCCGCGCCCGCGACCGCACCGCGCTGTGGCGGGCGCTGGCGCAAGCGGGGCTGGTGCTCGGGCCCGAAGCCGCGCCGGGCGACGCCCCGCTCGACGCCGTGCTGGCGTGGCTCGGACGCGCCGCCACGCCGCTGCGGCTGGTGCCGGTGGAAGACCTGCTGGGCGCGCGCGAGCAGCCCAACCTGCCCGGCACCATCGCCGGCCATCCCAACTGGCAGCGGCGGCTGGACGCCGACGTACGCACGCTGTTCGATGCCTGGCCGGTACGCCAGCGCGTTGCCGCGCTACGTGGCCCGGGCGGCGACGCCGGGCCTTCCCGCCAGCCGCCGCCCCGCAAGGAGAAACGCTGAATGCCCCAACCCTGCCTGCCGCCACGCGCCACGGCGCGCCTGCAGCTGCATGCCGGCTTCACCTTCGAGCATGCCGCGCAGCAGGCCGGCTACTACGCAGCGCTTGGCGTCAGCCACCTTTACCTGTCGCCTGTGTTCGCCGCGCGGCCCGGCTCCACGCACGGCTACGACGTAACCGATTTCCGCGTGATCAACCCCGAGCTGGGGGGCGAGGATGGCTTCTACCGCTTCGCCGAGTGCGCGCGCGAACATGGCCTGGGGCTGGTGCTCGACATCGTGCCCAACCATATGGCGGCCAGCCCCGCGCACAACCCGTGGTGGCGCGACGTGCTGGCGCGCGGCGCGCAGAGCGCGTACGCCCATCATTTCGACATCGACTGGCATTCGCCCGACCCCGACCTGCATGGCCGCGTGCTGTTGCCGGTGCTGGGCAAACCGTACTGGGATGCGCTGTGCGCCGCGGAGCTGACGGTGCGCTTCGACCAGCAAGCCGGCCAGCCGCTGCTGTGCTACGGAGGCCAGACGCTGCCGCTGGCGGAGGACACCTTCGAGCCGGACACGGCCGCGGCGCTGCCTGCCCTGCTCGATGCGCACCAGCCCGAGGGCCGCGCGCGCCTGCACGAGTTGCTGGAGCAGCAGCACTATCGGCTGGCCTGGTGGGCCACCGCCGCCGACGAGCTGAACTGGCGGCGTTTCTTCGAGGTGAGCGACCTGGTCGGCATGCGGGTGGAACAGCCGGCGGTGTTCGACGCTGTCCATGCCCTGGTATTCGCGCTGTTCCGCGACGGCTGGATCGACGGTGTGCGGGTGGACCACGTGGACGGGCTGGCCGACCCGGCCGCCTATTGCCAGCGCCTGCGCGCCCGGCTCACCGCGCTCGCGCCCGAGCGGCCGCCGGGGCGCGCCGTGCAATGCCCCTGGCTTGTGGTCGAGAAAATCCTCGCGCCCGGCGAAGCGTTGCGCGCCGACTGGCTGGTGGACGGCACTACCGGCTATGACTTCATGGACGCCGTGTCCGCACTGCTGCACGACGGCGACGGCGCCGCCGGGCTCGATGCGCTGTGGCAACGGATGAGCGGCGAGACGCGCAGCGTCGAAGCACAGGTGCAGGCGGCCCGCGCCCATTTGCTGTCGCATCACCTGGTCACCGAATTCGAGGGCGCGAGCCGCCGCCTGCATGCCTGCGCGCGCAGCGAGCCGGCTACGCGCGATCTCACGCTGGCCAGCCTGCGCCGCGCGCTGGCCGCCCTGCTGGTGCCGCTGCCGGTCTATCGCACCTACTTCAGCGAACGCCTGCGCTCGCGCGAGGACAAGGCCGTGCTGGAGCGCGCCGGCGCTGCCGCGCACGCCGTGCTGTCCGCCACCGACCGGCCCGCGCTGGCGCACCTGCTGTCATGGCTGGCCGATCCTGCCCGCGACAGCACGGCGCTGCGCGAGGCGCGCACGCGCGTGCAGCAATTGATGCCGCCGCTGGCAGCCAAGGCGGCGGAAGACACCGTGTTCTACCGCCACGGCCGCCTGCTCTCGCGCAACGAAGTGGGCAGCGACCCGGCAACCCTGGCCCTCACGCCCGAGGATTTCCACGCGCGCATGGCGCAGCGGGCGCAGGCCTGGCCACAGGCCATGCTGGCCACCGCCACGCACGACCACAAGCGTGGCGAGGATGCACGCATGCGCCTGGCGGTGCTGAGCGAGTTGCCCGGTGAATGGGCCCGGGAGGTGCGCGACTGGGAGCAGCAATGCCAGCCACTGCTGGCACGCCTGCCGTGCGCGCCCGACGCGGCGGACCGCCTGATGCTGTACCAGACGCTGGTCGGCGCATGGCCGGCGGCGCTCGATCCCCGCGACACCGACGGCGTGGCGGCACTGCTCGCGCGGGTGCGCGAGTGGCAGCGCAAGTCGATCCGCGAAGCCAAGCGGCACGGCACCTGGACCAGCCCGGACAGCGCCTATGAGCAGGGCAGCGCGGATTTCCTCGCGACGCTGGCGCACGACCGGGACGGTGGGCGCGGCAGCGTGCTGGCGCGGATCGCCGCCTTCGCCCGGCGCATCGCCGTGCCGGGCGCCGTCAACAGCCTGAGCCAGACGCTGCTGCAGCTTACCGCGCCGGGCGTGCCCGACCGCTACCAGGGCACCGAAGACTGGGACCTCAGCCTGGTCGATCCCGACAACCGCCGCCCGGTGGATTTCGACAAGCTGCGCGCCGGCCTGGGCGATGCCGCGGGCTGGCCCGCCTGGCTGGCCAGCTGGCAGGACGGCCGCCTCAAGCTGCAACTGATCCGCAGCGTGCTGGCGGCGCGCCGCGCGCATGCCGCGCTGTTCGCCGCGGGCGACTATCGCCCGGCCGCGCTCGGCGGCGCGCTGGCGGCGCACGCCGTGGCGTTCGCGCGCCGCCATGGGCAGGTGCAGGCACTCGTGGTGGCCACCCGGCTGGCCGCGCACCTGAGCGATCCCGGACAGCCCCGGGTCGCGCGCGAGCATTGGCGCGACACCGCGCTGCAGGCCGGGCATGGGCAGGACAGCCAGTGGGTGGACGTACTGACCAGCCGGCCCCTGCTCGCTCGCGCGGGTCGCCTGCCGCTGGCGGAAGTCCTGGAGATGCTGCCGGTGGCATTGCTGCTGCGCACTCCGTGACAACGTTTGCAGCACATCCGAAAAACTATTCCCCTCTCAAGTGGGGAAGCCGTGAAGCGCCGAACTGCGCAGACTGGTTACCCAATGTCGTCAAGCCAATGCGCCCCGGCGCGCAGGACCCGGCCATGACCCATAGACAGAATGTTTGCCCACTTTGCGGCACCCAGGCCGAAACCCGCACCCGCCGCGGCAGTTACGGACAATGGGTGTTGTATGGCTGCGGCAATCCCCAATGCGGGCCCACCGAGATCAGCACCGGCGCGCGCCGCAACCTGCGCGAGCCCGGCCGCCAGGCCGAGCTGCGGGCCCTGGCCCGCACCAGCCGCGAGCACGGCAAGGTACCGCGCTTGTGCTACGACGGCCCGCGCGGCGAGATCTACGTCGAATTCGACTAGTCAGCGGGGACCGGCAGCCCGCTGCGCGTCCGCCCTGCATAGCGTCTCGAACTGGCCGTCGAACGGCGCGCTGGCGCTGCCCAAGGCCTTCGTCGCCTGGGCCGCTCACCTCACATTGAACGGCAGGCCTTGCCAGCTCCACGGCGGTTCGCATCCGCGCTTCGACGCGCACGGCCGTGTCACCTGCCACCGACTACCGTGATGCGGCGGAAGCACCGTCGCAGCAGTTGCCGGTGCCCGGCCCGCCGGTGGCATGGTCGCGCCGCCGCTTCGCCACGCCGGCGTCATGGCCGCCGCTGCCGCGCCGCGCAACGGGGCGCGCTGGCATTCCTCGTGATCCGCCGTTACATTCCATGCAGTTTGTGACCGCGCTGGTACGCGGCGGACGGAACATCCCGGCGTCGGCCGCGGTCCACTATGCGTACCGCACGGCAACACAAGGACTGCCCAATGCAATTGACCACCGACGATCTTCTGGCACTGTTCTGCGCCAGCGTGCTCACCGTGACGGTGGTTGCGATCCACTACGAGGTGTTGCGGCTGCTGTCGGAAATGAGCCCGCGCCGCTGGGCCGGGCGCGTCAATGTGGGCGTGCTGATCGTCTTCATCATCCTCGCCCATTGCCTGGAAGCCATCGTGTTCGCCGGGGGCTACTGGGCCGCCGGCCACTGGCTGGGCCTCGGCGGCCTGGCCGGGCCGCAGGAGATCCAGCCCATCACCTACGTCTATTTCTCGCTCGAGACCTATACCACGCAGAGCCTGGGCGACATCTCCCCGGTTGGCGCGACGCGGCTGATCGCCAGTATCGAGCCGCTGGTCGGCCTGATCCTGATCGGCTGGTCCACTTCATTCACCTACATCATCATGCGCCGCGACTGGCCCACAGGCAGGTCCAGGCACGCATCCCAGGACGAGATCTAGCCCGCGGCCGGCACGCCGCGGCGCACGGAGCCGGCGCTACAGGATCGGCGCGAACAGGGTCGCCACGTGCATCGCCACGCGCCGCAGGTGGGTCCCGCCCATGTACTCCTCGCGCCCGATGCGGCGCGCCTGTGCGAAATCCTCCTCCAGCATGGCCGCCACGCTGGCGGCAAAGCCGCGGTGCGCGGTCATGACCATGATCTCGAAGTTCAGGCGGAACGAGCGGTTGTCCAGGTTGGCGCTGCCCACCGCCGCGGCCTCGTCGTCGATCAGGATCACCTTCTGGTGCAGGAAACCCGGCTGGTAGCGGTAGATCTTCACGCCTGCGCAGATGGCCTGGTAGGCGTACAGCGTGGAGGCCGCGAACACCACCAGGTGATCCGGGCGCGCCGGCAGCAGGATACGCACATCCACGCCGCGCAGCACCGCCAGCCTGAGCACGGCGAACACGGCTTCGTCCGGGACGAAGTACGGACTGGTGATCCACACGCGCCAGCGCGCCGACTGGATCGCCTCGACGAAGAACAGCGAGCAGGTCTCCTGCGCGTCGGCCGGGCCGGAAGGCACCACCTGGCAGGTCATGGTGCCGGCCGGCGCGGCCGGCGGCGGCAGCAGCACCGGCACCTCGCGCGCGGCCCAGTACCAGTCCTCGGCGAAGACCATCTGCAAATCGAGCACCGCGCTGCCGCGGATCTCGATATGCGTGTCGCGCCAGGGCGCCAGCGGCGGCTTCAGGCCCAGGTATTCGTTGCCGACATTGTGGCCGCCCGTAAACGCGCAGGCGCCGTCCACGATCACCAGCTTGCGGTGATTGCGGAAATTGAGCTGGAAGCGGTTGACGAAGCCGCGCCGCGTGGCAAACGCGCGCGCCTCCACGCCCGCCGCCAGCAATCGCTTCACGTAGTCGCCGGGCAGCGCGTGCGAGCCGATGCTGTCGTAGAGGAAATACACCTTCACGCCGGCGCCCGCGCGTTCGCACAGCAGGTCCTGCAGGCGCTGGCCCAGCGCATCGTCATGGACGATGAAGAACTGCACGATCACCACCTGCCTGGCGGCAGCGATGGCGGCCAGGATGGCAGCGAAGGTGGCGTCCCCGTTGACCAGCAGGCGCACGGCGTTGTTGGCCAGGCAAGGCATGCCGGTGAGCCGCGGCAAGGCCCGCAGGCAGGCCTGCTCGGGCGCGTGCACCACGCTGGCATCGCGCGCGGCGCGCTCGCCGGCGTCCATGTCGAACGTGACCTCGCGCAGGCGATCGTTGTTGAAACGGCGCGCGTTGACGTAGCCGGCGAAATTGCTGCTGCCCAGGATCAGGTAGGGCACCAGCGCGAAATACGGCATCATCACCAGCGACCCTGCCCACGCGATGGCGCCCGGTGCCGTGCGCACGGTCATCACCGCGTGCAGGGCGGCGAGGATGCCGAGTGCATGGAAGACCAGCACGATCGCAGCGATCAGGGAAGGGCTGAGCATGACCGTCAGGGGTCGCCATGCGGCGACGGATCACAATGCCTGCCATTCTGGCATAGGCGCGGCAGGATTTCGCGGCAGGCGTTAAGCTGTAGCGTTTTTCGCCTCGCCGCACCCCGTATCGTCAAGGAAGACCGCAATGTCAGAGTTCAAGATGGAGTACCGGCGCCTGGGCGCCAGCAACCTGAAAGTATCCGCCCTGTGCCTGGGCACCATGATGTTCGCCGACCAGACGGATGAAGCCGAAGCCGGCCGCATCGTCGACAGCGCGCGCGCCCACGGCGTGAATTTCATCGATACGGCGGATGTCTACAGCAAGGGCGGCTCCGAACGCATGGTCGGCAAGCTGCTGGCCGGCGACCGCCATGACTGGGTACTGGCCAGCAAGCTCGGCAACCCGATGCACGCCGCGCCCAACCGCTCGCACTACTCGCGCACGTGGATCCTGCGCGAGGCCGAAGAAAGCCTGGGCCGCCTGGCTACCGACTACCTCGACATCCTCTACCTGCACCGCGACTTCCCCGGCGAGAACCTGGAAGAGCCGGTGCGCGCGATGGGCGATCTGGTGCGCGCGGGCAAGATCCGCTACTGGGCCGTCTCCAACTTCCGCGGCTGGCGCATCGCCGAGCTGGTGCGCCTGTGCGACCAACTGGGCGTGCCGCGTCCGGTGGCATGCCAGCCCTACTACAACCTGCTCAACCGCATGCCGGAAGTGGAAATCCTGCCCGCCTGCCAGCACTTCGGCCTGGGCGTGGTGCCCTACAGCCCGATCGCGCGCGGCGTGCTCACCGGCAAATACCAGCCCGGCCAGCAGCCGCCGCAGGATTCCCGCGCGGGCCGCGCCGACCGCCGCATGATGGAGACCGAGTTCCGAGAGGAATCGCTCGTCATCGCGCAGAAGCTCAAGCAGCATGCCGACGGGCGCGGCCTCCAGCTCGGGCAGTTCGCCACGGCATGGGTCCTGGCCAATCCCATTGTCAGCTCGGTGATTGCCGGGCCGCGCACACTGGCCCAGTTCGAGGACTACTTCGGCGCAGTGGGCGTCGCGGTCTCGGCCACGGAAGAGGCGATGGTCGACGACCTGGTACGGCCGGGGCATGCCTCCACGCATGGCTACAACGATCCCAACTATCCGTTGACGGGGCGGCCGATCTCGGCGTTCTGAGCGGGCCGCAGCCCGTTCCGGCAGCGGCTGGGCTTTGTCGAAGCCTGGCCGCAACAGGCATTGCCCGCGGCGCCGATGCCGTTGACGCATGGCCGTGCGCTGCCCGGCAGCGGCGGCGAGGTCATCGTCGTGGACTTGCCCGGCCACGCCGCCGGCCATCCCGGCGCCTTCATCCAGGGCAAGCGGCGCCGCATCGTGCGGCTGCGCGAGACGGGCAGCCGCGCATGATCGCCGGCCCCCATGCCAGCGGCTCGCCAGCTTCAGGCCGGACGGCATCGCCGTGATGGCTCCGGATTGCTGCTGCGCATGCCGGGGCGCCGACGCTGGTCTGCGCCGCCACCGGCCGCCGCGCCGATTGCTCAAAATTTAGGCAGTCCGATACAAATCCGCCGCTATTGGCACAGCGCCAAGGGCCGCCCCCTTTTATCCACATATTCTGTGGATAACATAAAGCGGCAGATTCGGACAAATCATGTAAATGCGGCGCAGCAATCCCATGCGGGCCTCGGCGAGATCGGGCGCCGCCCCGGATGCGTCGCCGCCTGCCTTGGGAATACTCCGCTCGCGCTTGCGGATTGCTCTGAACGTTATCGGCCTCGCCCCGGACTATGCTGCCCGCATGCCTTGCGGGGAAGGCCCGAGCCCGTCCCGGCCCAGTGCATGGCTGCCCGTCTGGCCGGGCGGCGGATGCGCGCCAGCCCCCTCTTTGCCCGAACGCCAGTTGCCAGTTGGACCCATCCCAATGAAGATCGCACTGCTAGCGGACCGCTCGGTCCAGGCCGAGGCCCTCTCGGATTCCCTGTCCCGCGCCGGCATGTATTGCCATACCTATCACGCCAGCCGGGATCTGTTCCAGCGCATCGACCACTCCGGCTACGACGTCTTGCTGATCGACCACGAACTGGCCGACATGCCCGCGGTGCAGGCCGTGCGCGCGGTGCGCGCGGCGTGGCGGGGCGAGCTGCCGGTGATGGTGCTGTCCGACCGGCGCGACGAGGATTCGGTGGTCAACACCCTGCAGGCGGGCGCCGACGACTATATGATCCGTCCGCTGCGGGCGCGCGAGCTGGTGGCCCGGCTGCACGCGCTGCGACGCCGCACCGCCGCCCGCGACCCGGCGCCCGCCCCGGGCCCTGCCGTCGTGATCGGGCCCTACACGCTGGATTACCTGTCGCACCAGGTCACGTTCCGCGGCCGGCGGCTGCAGCTCACACCCAAGGAATTCGATCTCGCCGCCCTGCTGTTCTCCGGTGCGGGGCGCGTGATACCGCACGCACAGGTCGAGCACGCGATCTGGGGATACGGGCTGCCGGCCACGTCGCGGGCGCTGGCAAACCTGGTCTCGCGCCTGCGCCGCACGCTGGCGCTGCACCCCGGCAATGGCGTGGTGATCACGGTCGTCTATGGGCAGGGATACCGGCTGGAGGAAACGGCGGCCGGCGTCACCAGGCGCGCCCGCCACCGCGGCTAGCCAGGTAGGGGGCTGCCGCCTGCCCGGACGCCGGGGCGCCGAGACGCCCGTCGCGCGCCAGCTCGCGCAAGTCGATCACCACAAAGCCGCTGCTGGCTTTCTTGGCCGCGCGCTTGGCCGCGGCCGCGGCCGCGCCGATATGGCTGCTGTCCAGTCGCCACAAGCCAGGCATGCCCTGCGGGCCGGATGGCCCCCGCGGCCCCACGCGCACCGCGCCGGCGGCCATGGTCACGGTGGGAAAGAACGCACGCTGGCCCAGCCGGTCCTCGCCATGGATGCCGCCGGCCTCGCGATCGGCGTCGGAGTAGAGCTCGCGCGCGGCCAGGTCGAAGCGCGCGATCGCGGTGCGCGTGCGCGCTTCCCAGTCCGGGCTCTGGTACAGCACCAGGAAATCGTCGCCGCCCACATGGCCGAGGAAATCACGCACCGGGTCGCAGGCCTGCGCCAGGAAGGCGGCGGCGCCCTTGAGCATTTCGTCGCCCTTCCAGTAGCCGTACTGGTCGTTGTAGGGCTTGAAGTGGTTCAGGTCGATATAGCACGCGTGGAACTCCGCTCCGGCCTCGACCAGCCGGTCGATATGCCGGTTCAGCGGCATGTTGCCGGGCAGGAAGGTCAGCGGGTTGGCATAGCGCGCCGCCTCCATGCGGATCTCGGTGACCGCGCGGATCAGGTCTGCGCCGGTGCCCAGGCCGGCGTAGCGTCCCCGCTCGGTGATGATGAAGCCGTCGGCCAGCGCACGCTGGTCCTCGCCCGACAGGGCCTGCGCCATCTCGTCGATGCCGGCGCCCTTGTCGAAGCACAGCGGCGCGCGGTTGGCCAGGGCCAGGCAATCCTTCCTGCCGTAGAGCTCGCGGTGGAACGGCCCGGCAAAGCGGTCGATGAAGTAATGCCGGTTGACGATGGCGAGCGGCTTGTCGTCATCGCTGACCACGGCCGCCGCGTGCAGCTCCGGGTGCGCATGGAACAAGGCCAGCAGTTCGTTGTTGGTCGTGCCGGGACGCACCGCCGGGCCGGGCCGCATCAGCTTGCCTGCGGACATGCCCGGCCGCGCCGAGCGCACTGCCTGCGGGAACACCGCGATCTGCTTCGATACCAGCGCCAGGCGCGCTTGCGGCGCGACTTCGCGCACCGGCTGCGCCTGCGGGCGACCGAGATAGTAGCCCTGCCCGAAGGGCACGCCGAGGTCGCGCAGCACCGCCAGTTCGTCGGCGTCCTCGATCCCTTCGGCGATCGCGGCGCCGCCCAGCGCCTCCACCAGCGCCAGCACGGTGCGCACCACCTCGAGGCGGCGCGAGCAGGTGCCGATGTCCCGCACCAGCGACTTGTCCAGCTTGATGTAGTGCGGCGCGAGGTGGATCAGCCGATCCAGGTTGGCGTGGCCGGTACCGAAATCGTCCAGCGCGTATTGCATGCCCATTTCGTGCAGCACGGCCATGGACCGGCCGAAGCGCTCGGCATGCTCGATCTGGGCGTGCTCGGTCACCTCGATCACGACGCGCGCCGGGGCGATGTTGCCGGCCACCAGGGCGGCCATGGCGCGACCGCCGTCGGCCAGCAGGTAGCGCAGCGCCGTGGCGCTGAAGTTGAGGAACAGCTTGCCCTGCAGGTCAAGCGCGGCGCAGCCGGACAGCGCGGCACGCGCGGCCTGCAGCTCAAGCTCGACGGTATCGGCTTCGTTGCGGGCCAGCCGGAACAAAGCGTCGGGCATCGCCAGCGGCGTACCGGACGGCCCCCGCACCAAGGCCTCGTAGCCAAGTATCTCGCCGCTGCCGAACGTCACGATGGGCTGGAACACAGCATGCAGCGGCGGCAGGCGCAGCCGCGGCAGGGGCACGCCGGCCAGGGAGGAAGCGTTGGGCATGAACGGAATCGACAGACCTGTTGGGGTGGGCGGCGCGGCGCCTGAGGTGCGCAATGGGGGGAAAGCGCACAGGCCGGTGCGCGGCGAGGCCCCCGCAAGTGACGCGGGCCCTATTTCATGTCAACGATATGTCACCATTGTGACAATGGGGATTACCCTGTGGCTGTGTCGGGATGTCATGGTTCCGTCACATTGGTATCCGAGCATGCGCACACAACGAATCCGCCGCCAGCGGCCCCGGCCTGGCCGGGCTGGAAGGCGGTGCCCCAGGGTCAGCATGCGGACCGCCAGGTCCATCGGAGCCTCACAGTGTCGCAAACCATCCAACTGAAGGCCCCGCGCCGCGCGGGCCTGCGCTTGCCCGCCTGCCTTGGCCGGCTGCCGCTCGCCGCGCGCATGTGCGCGGCCTTCGCCCTGGTCTACGTGTTCGGCGCAGCGGTCGGGCTGACAGGTATCTTCAGCCTCGGCTCGGTCAAGCAGATGACCGACACCCTCTACCAGCGCGACATGCAGGGCGCCATTTCCGCCGAACGCGCCCAGGCGGCACTGGCGCGGCTGGATCGCGCCCAGCTCGCCCTGACCCTGGCCACCAGCGGCAGCGAGCGGGACGACGCCGCCAGGGATATCGAACACGCCCTCTCCGGGCTTGACCAGGCCTTGACGGTGGTCCGCGCCGCCGCGCCACGGCAGGCGCCGGCGCTGCAACAGGAACGCGACGCCGCCGCCAGGCTGCTGGGCGACTATGTGGCGTTGCTGCGCAAGCAGCCGCTCGACGCGCTGCAGTTCGACAGCGCTGTGTCGGTGGACGGCCATTTCCTCGGCGAGCAGCTGCAGAAGCTGGGCACCGTGGTCGAGGCCGCGCGCAAGCTGCAGGAAAGCCAGGCCGCGGCTACCGTGGCGGCGGTGGCCGCCAGCCAGCTGCGCGCGCAGACCGTGATGGCGGCGATGCTGCTGGCCAGCCTGGGCGCCGCCGCCGCGCTGGCCTGGTTCGCCGCGCGCCTGCTGCTGTCCGAGCTCGGCGGCGAGCCTGCGGATGCCGCCAGGGTCGCCAGCCGCATCGCCTCCGGCGACCTTCAGCAGGCCGTGCCGCTGCGCCGTGGCGACGAGCGCAGCCTGATGAGCCTGCTGGCCCGCATGCGCGACCAGCTGGCCGGCGTGCTGGAGGATATCCAGCATCACGCGCGGGAGATCGCCGCCACCAGCGAAGGCATTGCCGGCGGCAACCAGGACTTGTCGCGCCGTACCGCCATGCAGGCCAGCGCGCTGGCCGCCGCCGCCGACAGCGTCGCCCGCCTGACCACCCTGGTGGGACAAGCCCGCGAACAAGCCACCGAGTCCAGCGAAATGGCGCGCCTTGCACGTCAGGCGACCGAGGCAGGCATGGCCGTGGTCAACGACATGAGCGGGGCCATGGATGCCGTGCACGGGCATTCGCGCAGCGTGGCGGAAATGGTGTCGGTGATCGAGAGCATTGCCTTCCAGACCAATATCCTCGCGCTCAATGCCGCTGTCGAAGCGGCCCGCGCGGGCGCCGCCGGACGCGGCTTCGCGGTGGTGGCGCAGGAAGTGCGCGGACTGGCCCAGCGCAGCGCCACATCGGCACGCGAGATCCGCGACACCATCGCCCAGACCACCGCGGAGATCGGGCGCGGCGCGCGGCTAAGCCAGCAGGTCGTCAGCGCGATGGGCGGTATCGAGCAGGCGGTAGGCCAGAGCCATGCGCTGGCCGAGCGGCTGTGCGGGGTGGCCGACGAGCAGGCCCGCGGCATCCGCGGCGTGGGCGAAGCGGTGGCGCAACTGGACCAGACCAGCCGGCAGAACGCCGGCCTGGTGGAGGCGGTGGCAGAGCAGGCCGCAAGCCTGGATGCGCAGGCCGCGGCGCTGTCGGCAGGCGTGGCGCGCTTCCGCTTCTGAGGGCCGGCGGCCGATCGTTGTCCTGATCATGACTGTTCTGCACTGCAGAACAGTCATTCCACAGTGCAGTTGACGGGCGAGGCGATCGGTGGGAGTATGCCGCCATCGWACAAATCCGGCGGCCACGCCGGAAGCCTTACCGGAGACCGCAATGAGCAGCACCCCCACGTCTGGCGCGCCCGCGCCGGCAGTTTCCCCGCGCGCCGACGCTTCCCAAGCCACCGCCTCGTTCACCCGCCTGCACCAGACCATCGCCCCGTGGGTCCGCAGCCACCCCGAGCGTGTCGCGCTGATGGATGCCGAGCGGTCCCTGCGCTACGGCGAACTGGACGGGGCTATCGCCGAAACCGCGCGTTCCCTGGCGGACCTGGGCGTGCGCGGCGGCGACCGCGTGGTGCTTGTGACGGAAAACAGCGTGGGCTGCGCGGTGCTGATTCTCGCGCTCAGCTCGCTCGATGCGTGGGCGGTGCCGGTCAACGCCCGCCTCTCGCCGCGCGAGATCGACAACATCATCGAGCATGCCGGCGCGCGCGTCGCGCTATACCTCGACAGCGCCCACCCCGAAGCGCGCGAGCACGGCCTGGCGCGTGGCGCGCAGCCGCTGCAATGGCCGCACGCGGGCGCTCTGCTGGCCGGCGCCGTGAACCAGAATGCCGTGGCCGAGCCGGTCGAGGCGGCGGCGCGCGACCAGGTCGCCGCGCTGATCTACACCACCGGCACCACCGGGGCCTCCAAGGCCGTCATGCTCACCCATGCCAACCTGATGTTCATTGGCCGCTCCAACCGCCTGCAGGCGCGCGTGCAGCCGGGCGACCGCATCTACGGCGTGCTGCCGATCTCGCACGTGTACGGCTTGTCGGTGCTGCTGGTCGGGCCGCTGTCCAACGGCGCCACGGTCTTCTACGAGCCGCGCTTCCGCCCGGAGAAGCTCGCCCATGCGCTCGCCGACCTGCAACTCACCGTGCTGCACGGCGTGCCGGCCATGTACGCCAAGCTGATCGAGTGGAGCCGTGCGCAGGACACCCCGCTGCGGGCACCCGCGCTGCGCATGGCGCAGTCCGGCGGCGCGCCGCTGGCGGCTTCGCTCAAGTCGGCGTTCGAGAGCAGCTTCGGCATCGTCCTGCACAACGGCTACGGCATGACCGAAACCTCGCCCACGGTATGCCAGACGCGCGTGGAAGCCCCGCGCAGCGACTGCTCGGTGGGCCCCGTGGTGCCCGAAGTGGAAATCCGCCTGGGCGATCCGCTGCCTGACGGCAGCGGCGAGCTGCTGGTGCGCGGCCCGAACGTGATGAAGGGCTACTATCGCCGCCCCGACCTCACCGCGCAGGTGATCGACGCCGACGGCTGGCTGCATACCGGCGACCTGGCGCGCATCGATGCCGACGGTGCCGTTTCCATCGTGGGGCGGTCCAAGGAAATCATCATCCACTCGGGCTTCAACGTCTATCCGGAAGAAGTCGAGCAATCGATCAACGCGTTCCCGGCGGTGCTGCAATCGGCCGTGGTCGGGCGCACGGTGGAAGGCAACGAGGAAGTGATCGCCTTTGTCGAGGTGCGCGACGGCATGGCGCTGGACCAGGCCGCGCTGCGTACCTTCCTGCGCGAACGCCTGTCGCCGTACAAGATGCCGGCGGAGGTCAGGATCGTGGCCCACCTGCCGGCCGCGCCCTCCGGCAAGATCCTCAAGGCAAAGCTGCGCGAGATGCTCGCCGGCGCCGGCTGATCACGCGCCGTCACAGACAACCGAGGCATACCGCATGCAAGCGCCGCTGCCAGAAGATGCCGCCCAGCAAAAGGAAGACCGGCATTTCGTCACCGCGCTGGCGCGTGGCCTCGATGTGCTGGCCTGTTTCCGCAGCTACGAGACGCGACTTGGCAATGCCGAGCTGGCCCAGCGCTGCGGCTTGCCCAAGTCCACGGTATCGCGGCTGACCCATACGCTGACCGAACTGGGCTACCTGCGCCTGGACCCCGAGCAGGCCAAGTACCAGCTGGGCAGCTCCGCGCTGGCCCTGGCGCCCGCGGCGCAGCAAGGCGCGGACGTGCTCGACGTGGTGCGGCCGTATATGCGGGAACTGGCCGACCTGTCCCAGGGCGTGACCTCGCTGATCGTGCGCGACCGCGCGCAGATGCTGATCTACGAGAACTGCCAGTCCGAGTCTTACCTGACCTTGCGGGTCGCGGTGGGCACGCGCATCTCCGGCCTGACCACCGCGGCGGGACGCGCCTACCTCGAAGCGCTGCCCCCGGCCGAGCAGAAACAGGCGCTGTCCGCCTTCCGCAGGCAGGACGGACTCGACAGCGAGCGCGCCGATGCCATCGTCGCGCATAGCCGCACCGAGGTGCAGCGGCTGGGCTGCACCACGTCCTTTGGCGAGTGGCTGCCCGATATCAATTCGATTGCTGCGGCTTTCCGCCCGGGACCCGCGCTGCCGCCGATGACCTTGTCGTGCAGCGGCCCCACCGCCATCGTGCCGGCGGCCATGCTATTGGAAACGGTGCGTCCGCTGCTGGTAGAGAGCATCCGCGGCATCGAAGCCGCGCTGCGCGCGCAGGCGCGCTGAGGCCAATGCCGCGCCGGGCGCTGTTCAGCTCTCGTCCAGCCCGGGCGGGGCCTGGCGTTTCTGCCCGTCCGCGTCGGCATGCGCGCCGCCGTTGCGATGGACCTTGGGGGTAGGCGGCAACCCGGCCTCTTCGTGCAGCAGCCGCCTGTGCAGCGTGCGCTCGAAACGCCCGCCCACCAGCAGCAGCACCAGGCCCAGGCCAAGYGCCATCGCCACGATGGCGAAATACCCCGCTCCGCAGGCGGCACCGATGATGGCGGCCAGCCAGATCGCCGCCGCCGTGGTCAGGCCCTGGGGCTTGTCGTCACTACTGTGGCGGGAGATCACTCCCACGCCCAGAAAGCCGATCCCCGTGAGCAAGCCTTGCAGCACGCGCGACATGGCGTCGGGAGGATGGCCCGCCACCGTCACCAGGCACACCGCCGTAGCCGCGCCAAGGGAGACCAGTCCGAGCGTGCGCGCACCCGCTGCCTTGCCACGCAGGTTGCGGTCGAGCCCGATCAACACCCCGCACAGCAGGCCGCAGAGAAGTCTGACGAACAGATCCAGGCTGAAAGCTTGCATAGGATAGGCGGTGACCGGCGGCGCGCGAAGGTTGGTTTCCGCGAGCTTACCGCAAGGCGCCGGCCCGGGGCCAGCACACCGGCGTCAGGCCAGTGCCTCGGGCGCCGCCATCCCGTACTTTTCCAGCCACGGTGCCAGTTGCGGCAGGATCGCCGGATTGAGCGCCACGCCATCGCGCAGCTGGCGCGTCTTGCGCTCCAGCGCGCCCTGCCCCGGCAGGCGCACGCGGTCGACGCCGGGCCGCGGCGGGTTGTCGGTGCAGGCGCGCGCCACCCAGCCCATTTGCGTGGCGAAGGCTTCCTCGCCGGCAAAGGCGGCGGGGTCCAGAATCTGCAGGAATACCGTATTGCCCCAGCGCTTGCCCGGGTCGTCGCGGCCATGGCCGCTCAGGCCGGCGGTCAGCGACTCCACCATCAGCGAGAGGGCAAAGCCCTTGTGCCCGGCATCGAGCCCGCCCAGCGGCAGGATCGACCCGGCATGCGGGGGAAACAGCACCGCCGGGTCGTCGCTGGCATTGCCGTGCTCGTCGATCAGCCAGGGATGCGGCAGGCGCTTGCCTTCCTTGTACAGGCGCCCGGTGAGGCCGTTGGTAGTGATGGAGGTGGAAACATCGATCAGCACCGGACCTTGCGGCGTCGGGAAACCGACCGCCAGCGGGCTCGGCGAGAATATCGGGCGGGTGCCGCCGAACGGCGCCACCGTGGCGGCGCCCGGCGCCGACGAGAACAGCAGCATGACCAGGCCTGCCTGCGTGGCGCGCTCGAGGTAGGCGGCCAGGCAGGCGATATGGTGCGAGCGGCGGATGGTAACGGTCCCGGTGCCGTAGTCGCGCGCGCGCGCCATCGCGCTCTCCATCGCGCGCAGGGTCAGCCAGGGCCCGGGCAGGCGCTTGCCGTCCCAGGTGGCAACGGCGGCGCGCTCGGAGATCACCTCGTAGTCTTCGTTGACGGCCATGCTGCCGCTTTCTATCTCCGCCAGGTAGGTCGGCAGCAGTTGCAGGCCGTGGGTGTCGTGCCCCATCAGGTCGGCTTCGATCAGGATGGCGGCGACATCGGCCGCGCGGTCTTCCGGCATGCCGGCGCGCACGAACATGGCCTGCGCCATGAGCCGCAGTGCGGTGGCGTCGTGTCGCGAAGTGGCTGGGGCTGGATTGCTCATGTTGAAGGGTTCCTCGATGAAGTTCTGCGCCCGGCGCCGCGCGCCGGTGTCCTGCTTATTCGTCCACCGACACGCCGGCGGCCTTGACGACTTTCTCCCAGCGGACCTTCTCCGCCAGCGAGAAGGCCTGGAACTCGGCCGCGGGTTTCGGATCCGGATCGGCGCCGGCGGTCACCAGCGCTTCGCGGAAATCGGGCCGGGCCGAGGCGGCCATGATGATGTCGCTCAGGCGGGTCACGATCTCGCGCGGCGTGCGGGCCGGCGCGAACACGCCAAACCATGAGCCGGTGATAAAGCCCGGCAACCCGGCTTCCTCCATGGTGGGCACCTTGGGCAGCGCGCTCATGCGGTGCGCTCCGGTGACCGCCAGCGCCTTGAGCTTGCCGGCCTTGACGAAGGGCAGCGAGGTCGGCGCGTTGTCGAACATCAGCTGCACCTGGCCGCCCATCAGGTCGGTCACCGCAGGGGCGCTGCCTTTGTAGGGCACGTGCACCATCGAGACACCGGTCATGACCTTGTACAGCTCGCCCGACAGGTGGATCGAAGTGCCGGTGCCGGACGAGGCAAAGGTGGTCTTGCCGTTGGCCTGCTTGACGTACTGGGTGAGTTCCTTGACGTTGTTGGCGGGCACGCCGGGATTGACCACGAGGATATTCGGCACCGAGGCGATCATCGCCACCGCGGCGAAGTCCTTGACCGTGTCATAGGGCATCTTGCGGTAGAAGCTGGCGTTGATGGCGTTGGTACCGACCGTGCCCATCAGCAGCGTATAGCCGTCCGGGGCGGACTTGGCGACCATGTCGGCGCCGATATTGCCCGATGCGCCGGGACGGTTCTCCACCACCACCGGCTGTCCGAGCGCCTTTTGCAGGTCGCGCGCGACCAGGCGCGCCACGATGTCGGTATTGCCGCCGGCGGTGAACGGCACGATCAGGCGGATCGGCTTGGACGGCCAGGTCTCGGCCTGCGCGGGCAGCACGCCGCAGACGGTGGTGGCGGCCAGCGCGGCCAGGGCCAGCAGCATCGGGCGGCGGCCGCGCTTGAGCTTCGCATCTTGCATCTATGTCTCCTCTTGACCTAGTTGATTCTGTCGATCTTGGTGATCTTGTTTTTTTCGGGCTTGCCGGGCTTTCTTCGTTGCTCAGTACTGCGCGTCGGGCGGCGGCAGCAGCCGGCCCGGGTTCATCAGGCCGTGCGGGTCCAGTGCGTGCTTGATCTTCTGCATCAGGGCCATCTCGACCGCGGACTTGTAGTGCGCGTTCTTGTCGACCTTGAGCTGGCCGATGCCGTGCTCGGCCGAGAGCGAGCCGCGCACGCGATCCACAGCCTCATACACCAGCGCGCTGATGGCCGCGCCGCTGGCCTGCACGAATGGCGCCTGCGGCACGCCGCGCGGCGCACTGACGTTGTAATGCAGGTTGCCGTCGCCGAGGTGGCCGAAGGCCAGTACGCGTGCGCCCGGATGGGCCGCCACGATCTCGGCGCTGGTACGCTCGATGAACGTCGCGATGGCCGAGATGGGCACCGAGATATCGTGCTTGATGTTGTCGCCCCCATCCATCGACTGCGCCTCGGGCAAATGGTGGCGGATGCGCCAGAGCCCGTCGGACTGCGCCAGCGAGGCGGCGATGGCGGCGTCCGCCACGATGCCGGCTTCGAACGCTTCTTCCATCAGCTCGCCGAAGGCCTGCGTGGCGTGCCCCTCGCTGTGCGGATCGCTGCTTTCAAGCAGCACGTACCACGGATGGTCCTGGTCGAACGGTGCGCGGCAGTCGGGAAAATACTGCGCCACCAGCGCCATGCAGGCGCCGCTCATCAGTTCGAAGGCGGTCAGCGTGGCGGCCAGGCGGCGCTGGGCCAGTTCAAGCAGGCGCAGCGCCGCGTGCGGGTCGCTCACGGCGGCCAGCGCGGTCATGCGCGCGGCCGGACGCGGATAGAGCTTCAGGGTGGCGGCGGTGATCACGCCGAGCGTGCCTTCCGCGCCGATGAAGAGCTGCTTCAGGTCGTAGCCGGTGTTGTCCTTGCGCAGGCCGCGCAGGCCGTCCCAGATCTCGCCGTCGGGCGTCACCACTTCCAGGCCCAGGCACAGCTCGCGCGTGTTGCCGTAACGCAGCACCTGCACGCCGCCGGCATTGCTGGCGAGGTTGCCGCCGATGGTGCAACTGCCTTCGGCGCCGAGCGACAGCGGATACAGGCGGTCCGCCTCCTGCGCTGCCTGCTGGACATTGGCCAGGATGCAGCCGGCCTCGGCGGTCAGCGTGTTGTTGAGCGGATCGATGTCGCGGATGCGGTTCAGCCGGGCGGTGGACAGCACCAGGGCACGACCGTCGCCATCGGGTACCGCGCCCCCCACCATGCCGGTATTGCCGCCCTGCGGCACCAGCGGCACGCCAAGCGCCGCGCACCACCGCACGATGGCCGCCACGTCTGCCGTCGTATCCGGTTGCGCCACGGCCAGCGCGCGGCCGGTGAAGTTGCGGCGCCAGTCGGTCAGGAAGGGCGCGGTGTCGTCGGGCGCGGTCAGCAGGCGGCCGGAGAACCGGCTGCGCAGGCCGTCCAGCGTGGCTTCGGTCATGCTGTGTCTCCTGTTTCTCGTCGTCTGTCTTATGTGATGCGTCTTATGTGATGCGTCTTGTATCTTCGGTCTTCGGTCTTCGGTCTTATGTCTTTTGCAGGTCCGGGGACCGCTGGCCGGGAGCGCTCTCGCGGCCAGGCAGCGCCGCCGTCCTCAACCCGCGATGCGCATGGCCGGCGTGATCTGGCGCGGGTCGGTCGTCAGCTCGAGCACCGCCGGCTTGCCTGCCGCCCGGGCCCGCTCGAATGCCGCGGCGAAGTCTTCCGTGCGCGTCACGCGCTCGGCCCAGGCGCCGCAGGACTGCGCCATCGCCACGAAATCCGGGCTGGGAATATCGGTGCCGCTGACGCGGCCCGGATAGCGTTTTTCCTGGTGCATGCGGATGGTGCCGTACATGCCGTTGTTGACCAGCACCACGATCAGGTTGGCGCCGTAGGCGGCGGCCGTGGCGATCTCCTGTGGGTACATCAGGAAGCAGCCGTCGCCGGCAAAGCACACCACCGTGCGCTGCGGGTCGCGCAGCTTGGCGGCGATGGCCGCGGGCAGGCCGTAGCCCATGGCGCCGCAAGTCGGCGCGAGCTCCGTGCGCGGCTGGCGGTAGGCATAGTAGCGGTGCAGCCAGACCGTGTAGTTGCCCGCGCCGTTGCTGAGCACGGCATCGGCCGGCAGGGTCTGGTTGAGATGATCGACCACGGCGGTCATGTCCACGCCACTGAGTTCCGGGTGCGGCTTGCCCGGCATGACGAAGGCTATGTGCGCGGCGCGCGCGGCGCCGGTCCAGTCGCCCCAGGCCACGCTCGCGGGTGCCGGCAGCGCGGCCAGCATGGCGGCGCCGGGCCCGATGCCGGCCTGGATGGCCAGTTCGGGCTGGTAGACGCGGCCAAGCTCGGCGCTGTCGGCATGCACATGGATCAGGCGCTGACGCGGCGTGGGCACATCCAGCAGGGTGTAGCCGTCGGTGGCGATATCGCCCAGGCGCGTGCCGAAGGCGAGGATGACGTCGGCGGTGCGCACGCGCTCGGCCAGCGCGGGATTCACCCCCAGGCTCAGGTGACCCACATAGTGCGGATCGCGGTTGTCGAACACGTCCTGGCGGCGGAACGCGCATGCCACCGGCAGGTCCCAGCGCTGCACGAAGGCGGCGAAGTCCGCCGCTGCCTGGGCGGTCCAGTTGGCGCCGCCGGCGATCACGAGCGGGCGCTGCGCGCCTGCCAGCAGCGCGCCGAGGGCATCGGCATCGGCCGCGCGCGGCGCGGCTACGGCCGGCTGGTAGGGCGCGGTGTCGGCAACCTCGCACAGGCCGTCCAGCACGTCCTCGGGCAGCGAGATCACCACCGGCCCGGGGCGGCCCGATGTGGCGCAGCGAAACGCGCGCGCCACCAGTTCCGGGATGCGCGCGGGATCCTCGATCTCCACCACCCACTTGGCGATGGAGCCGAACATGGCGCCGTAGTCCACTTCCTGGAATGCCTCGCGCCCCTTGTGGCCGCGCGCGATCTGGCCGACGAACAGCAGCATGGGCGTGGAGTCCTGGGCGGCGATATGCACGCCGATGCTGGCATGGGTGGCGCCCGGGCCGCGCGTGACGAAGCAGATGCCCGGACGGCCGGTGAGCTTGCCGTCGGCCTCGGCCATGTTGGCGGCGGCGCCCTCGTGCTTGCAGACGATCAGGTCGATGGCCGGCTGGTCATGCAGGGCGTCGAGCACGTCGAGGAAGCTCTCGCCCGGCACGCAGAAGATGCGCTCGGCACCATGGATGCGCAGGGCATCCACCAGGACGCGGCCGCCGGTACGGGCAGGCGCGGGGTTAGGGGACGCGGTGGCAGCAGCAGGAGTATTGGTCATGTCGATCTTGAATTGGTGCACTGCAGTCGGTTCGGGGCCTGGCGGCACGGGGGGCCGGTGTTGCGGCGCGGCAAGCAGTGGGCAGCAGCGCGGCGGGCAATGTAGCGATTGTTATGGCCGCCCCGCCTTGCGCGCCTGGCATAAGGCGCATTTCTGCTATGCGTAAAACGCAAGGCTGGACGATCCCGCGCGCGTGTAGATTGTGGCCAAGGCGATCCCGCCCTGCCCCATGCGCCGCCTGCCTGATCATAGCGGTGCGCGGCCGGCAGCGGAAAGGAGGATGCCAGACAACGAAGTCAGGAGACCAGGATATGCCCATGTACCTTCGGCCCCTCCGGCCGGCCCGTTCCCACGCGGCAACCCCGGCCGGCCCGCACCGTGCGCAAACCTTGTGGCGCTGCGCGCTGGGTGCGCTCGGCACCCTCGGCATGCTGGCCATGGCCGGCCCGGCCCATGCGCAGGATGCCTGGCCCACCAAGCCCGTCAACTACGTGGTGCCCTTCGCCGCGGGCGGCACCACCGATGTGCTGGGCCGCCTGATCGGCCAGCGCCTGTCGCAGATGATCGGCCAGCCGGTGGTGGTGGAGAACCGCGCCGGCGCTGGCGGCAATATCGGCTCGGACTATGTCGCCAAGGCCGCGCCGGACGGCTATACGCTGGTCGGCGGCACCATCAGCTCGCACTCGATCAATGTGAGCCTGTATCCCAAGATGCCCTATGACCCGATCAAGGACTTCAAGCCGGTGGCGCTGATCGGCACGCTGCCCAACCTGCTGGTGGTCAACACCAGCAGTCCCTGGAAGAGCGTGCAGGACGTGATCGCCGCGGCCAGGGCCAAGCCGGGCACCGTTTCGTTCGGTTCGGCAGGCAACGGTACCTCCCAGCACCTCGCCGGCGAGCTGTTCTCCACCATGGCGGGCGTGAAGCTGCTCCATGTGCCATACAAAGGCAGCGGACCGGCGGTGCAGGCCCTGCTGGGCAGCCAGGTCGACGTACTGTTCGAGAACAGCGTGGCCGCCATGCCGATGATCCAGGCTGGCAAGTTCCGTGCGCTGGCCACCACGGCGGGCAAGCGCTCGCGCGAACTGCCCGACGTACCGACCATCGCCGAGGCGGGCGGGCCCAGGCTGGCCGGCTACGAGATCGTGTCCTGGCAGGCGGTGTTCGCCCCGGCCGGCACGCCGCAGCCCATCGTCAACCGGCTCGGCGCCGACATCGGCAAGATCATCCAGGAACCGGAGATGCGCGCGCGCTTCGCCACGCTGGGCATCGAGCCGTCCGGCGCGGGCCCGGCGGAACTGGGCGCATTCCAGAAGAGCGAAGTGGCGAAATGGGCAAAGCTGATCAAGAGCGCCGACATCCGGCCAGAATGATGCAGTGGACTGGTTTGTGCATGACTCGCTCCGAATGCCGGGTACCCAAGCGGGGCCCGGCGGCTTATGATGGTGGCCGCACTTGCCTGACCCCTGCCCTGCCGTTGCCTGCGCCGGCCTCCCCCCGCACGCTTATTCACGCTACCTGATCCCATTGATCCCATGAGTGAACACCGTATCCCGACCGCCGCCCTGCACCAGTGGGTGACCGACCTCTGGCTTGCCGCCGGCTCCGACGCGCGCGAAGCCCGCCTGACCGCCGACCATCTGGTCGGCGCCAACCTGTCCGGGCACGATTCGCACGGCGTGGGCATGATCCCCAAGTACGTACTGTCGTGGCTGGGCGAGCAGCTCCAGCTCAACCAGCACGTGAGCGTGGTGCACGAGGCCGGCGGCATCCTCAGCCTGGACGGCAACCGCGGCATGGGCCAGGCGGTGACCGAGGAAGCGATGGCCCTGGCCATCGACCGCGCGCGCGAGCACGGCGTGTGCGTGCTGGGGCTGCGCCGCTCGCACCACCTTGGCCGGGTCGGCCACTGGGCCGAGCAGGCTGCCGCCGCGGGCATGATCTCGATCCACTTCGTCAACGTGTTGTCCAAGCCCATCGTGGCGCCGCATGGCGGCTACGAGGCGCGCTACGGCACCAACCCCTTCACCGTCGGCGTGCCCGTGGCGGGGGCCGAGCCGCTGGTGATGGACTTCGCCACCAGCGCGATCGCGCTGGGCAAGGTGCGCGTGGCCAACAACAAGGGCGTGCAGGTGCCACCGGGCAGCCTGCTGGATGCCGCAGGCCATCCCACCGACGATCCTGCCGTGATGTTCCCGCCCGCTGGCGAAGCGCAGGGCGCGCTGCGCTCCTTCGGCGAACACAAGGGCTATGTGCTGGCGGTGATGTGCGAGCTGCTCGGCGCCGCGGTCACCGGCGGGCATACCATCCGCCCCGAGACGCTGACCCACGAGCATGCGGTCTGGAACAATATGCTGGCCATCGTGTTCGATCCCGCGCGGCTGGGCAGCAGCACCACCTTCGGTCATGAGGTGCAGGCTTTCGTCGACTGGATCCGCTCCTCGCCGCTGCAGCCCGGCACCGACGCCATCTTGCTGCCCGGCGAGCCCGAGCGCGCCTGGCGCCGCGCCCGCGCCGAATTCATTCCCATCGACAGCGGCACGCTGGCGCAACTCGACGACGCCGCGGCCCGCGTGCAGGCCGCGCGCGGCGAATCGCCCGGCGCGCTGTCGCGCCTCGCGGCGCATTGAGCGCAGCGCGCTCCCATCCAGCCAACCATCATCCGGAGCCCCATGCCGCATCTCACCATCGAAATCACCGAAAACACCCGGCTGGCCTGCTCCCAGGAAGAGCTGATGGACCAGGCCAACGCCGCCCTGCTGGATTCCGGCCAGTTCGGCGAGGCGGACATCAAGTCGCGCTGCATCGTGCTGACTTCGTTCCGCCAGGGCACCGAGGCGCGCGAGCGCGCCTTCGTGCACGCGACGCTGCGCATCCTCGACGGCCGCGAGCTGGCGGTGCGGCAGGCGCTCGCCAAGGCGATCTGCGAGGTGATCGCTGAACAGGTTCGCCGCGACCAGTCCGGCGAAGGCGTGCAGGTCAGCGTGGACGTGGTGGAAATGGAACGCGCCAGCTTCGCCAAGCAGGTCGTAGAGGGCAAGTAGCCCCGCACCGCGGGAAAGAACGCAGCACCGATGGCCTCGGGGCCGTGCCGCATGCCTGCCCCCGGGGCGCGCGGCACGGCTGCAACGAAGGGCCACGCAGACAATCAGTGAAGACGCCCACAGGAGACGCAGTGACCGCCACCAGCCAAGCCGCCCCGCACGCCCCCGCCGCCCCGGTGATCCGCCTGCATGCGCAGGACAATGTGCTGATCGCCCGCACCGAGCTCGGCATCGGCATGCCCGTGCCGGGCGAGGCCTTCACCATCCGCAGCCAGGTGCCGGCCGGCTACAAGATCGCCGCGCGCCCGATCGCCAGGGGCGAGCCGATCCTGAAGTACAACACGACGATCGGTTTTGCCGGCGCCGATATCGCGCCGGGCACCCTGGTGTCCGGCCACAATATCGAATTCCGCGAGTTCGACCGCGACTATGCGCACGCGCGCGATTTCGTTCCCGTGGCCATGCTGCCCGAGGCCGAGCAGGCCACCTTCGACGGCATCGTGCGCGACGACGGCCGGGTGGCCACGCGCAACTTCATCGGCGTGGTGGCCACCGTCAACTGCTCCGCCACCGTGGTGCACAAGATCGCCGAGTGGTTCACGCCTGAGCGCCTGGCCGGCTACCCCAATGTGGACGGCGTGGTGGCCTTTGCCCACAGCACCGGCTGCGGCATGGAAATGAGCGGCGAGCCGATGGCCATGCTGCAGCGGACCCTGGCCGGCTATATGCGCCACCCCAACCTGGCCGCGGTGCTGGTGGTGGGACTGGGCTGCGAGCGCAACCAGGTGAATGCCCTGCTCAAGGCAGAAGGGCTGGAAACCGGCCCGCGCCTGCACGCCTTCACCATGCAGGACACCGGCGGCACCCGCAAGACCATCGCCGCCGGCGTGGCCGCGGTGCAGTCACTGCTGCCCGATGCCAACCGCGTGGCGCGCCAGCCCGTGTCGGCCAGCCATCTGAGCATCGGGCTGCAGTGCGGCGGCTCGGACAGCTTCTCTTCGATCACCGCCAACCCGGCACTGGGCGCGGCCATGGATATCCTGGTGCGCCACGGCGGCACCGCGATCCTGTCCGAGACGCCGGAGATCTACGGCGTGGAGCACACGCTGACGCGCCGCGCGGCCAGCCGCGAGGTGGGCGAGAAACTGGTCGAACGCATCCGCTGGTGGAAGGATGTCTACGCCGTCGGCCGCGACGTGCAGATCAACGGCCGCGTGAGCCCGGGCAACCAGGCCGGCGGGCTGGCCAATATCTTCGAGAAATCGCTGGGTTCATCCATGAAAGGCGGCACCGGGCCGCTGATGGGCGTGTACCGCTATGCCGAGCCCATCACGCAGAAGGGCTTTGTCTTCATGGATTCGCCTGGCTTCGACCCGGTTTCCGCTACCGGCCAGATCGCCAGCGGCGCCAACCTGATCTGCTTCACCACCGGCCGCGGCTCGATGTTCGGCGCCAAGCCGGTGCCCTCGCTCAAGCTCGCCACCAATTCGCCGATGTACCGCCGGCTGGAGGAAGACATGGACATCAACTGCGGCGAGATCCTCGACGGCACCGCGACCATCGGGCAGATGGGCGAGCGGATCTTCGCGCAGATTCTCGCCGCGGCCTCGGGGCTGCGCACCAAGAGCGAGCTGCTCGGCCTGGGCGACCACGAATTCGCGCCGTGGCAAATCGGCATCACCGGCTGACGCCCCGCCCGGCGGCCCCCTATCGCACCTACTGATCCAGGAAACATTGCCCTCATGCCATCGCTGCCAAACTCGCTGCTGCCCTCCCCCCTGCCCAACCGCTTCCGCGCCGACATCCTGGCGCGCAAGCGCCTGATCGGCTGCTGGTGCTCGCTGGGCAACGCCACCACCACCGAGATCCTGGGCCTGGCCGGCTTCGACTGGCTGCTGCTCGACGGCGAGCATTCGCCCAACGACGTGCTGACCTTCATCCCGCAGCTGATGGCCCTGCAAGGCAGCGTGAGCGCGCCGGTGGTGCGCCCGCCCGTGAACGACCCGGTGCTGATGAAGCGCCTGCTGGATATCGGCTTCTATAATTTCCTGATCCCGTTCGTGGAAAGCGCCGAGCAGGCCGCGCGCGCGGTCAGCGCCACGCGCTACCCGCCAGCCGGCGTGCGCGGCGTGTCGATGGTCCAGCGCAGCAACCGCTACGGTACCGTGCCGGAGTACTTCAGCCAGATCAACGACAATATCTGCGTGCTGGTGCAGATCGAGAGCCAGAAAGGCGTGGACGCGGTGGAGGCAATCTGCGCGGTGGATGGCGTGGATGGCATATTCATCGGGCCATCCGACCTGGCTGCTGCCTGCGGGCACCTCGGCAACCCGAACCACCCCGAAGTGCAGGCGCAGGTGGCTCGCATCTTCGAGGCCGCCAGGCAGGCCGGCAAGGCCGTGGGTACGCTGACCCCGGTGGAAGCCGACGCGCGCCGCTATCTCGACATGGGCGCGGCCTTCGTGGCGGTGGGCCTGGACCAGAATATCTTCCGCAATGCCACGCAGGCGCTGCGCGACCGCTTCGCCGCCTGAGGCACGGCAACAACCTGACGCTGCGCCGCGCCCCGGCGCGGCGCACATGAAGAGAGGACTGACATGAGCAAGATCGGATTCATCGGACTGGGCGTGATGGGCACGCCGATGGCGCAACACCTGGTCGCCGGCGGCCATACGCTCTACGTGCATTCGCGCAGCGGTGCGCCCAAGGCCCTGCTGGACGCCGGCGCGCAAGCCTGCGCCGATGCCGCCGAGGTGGCACGCCAGAGCGAGATCATTTTCCTGATGCTGCCCGACACGCCCGACGTGGAGYGCGTGCTGTTCGGCGAGAACGGCGTGGCGCAAGGCCTCTCCAAGGGCAAGACGGTGGTCGACATGAGCTCCATCTCGCCCATCGAGACGCGCGTGTTCGCGGGCAAGATCGAGGCGCTGGGCTGCGACTACGTGGACGGCCCGGTATCCGGCGGCGAAGTCGGCGCCAAGGCCGCCACGCTGTCGATCATGGCCGGCGGCAAGCAGGACGTGTACGACCGCGTGCTGCCCTTGCTCAAGCTGATGGGCAAGAACATCACGCTGGTGGGCGCCGTAGGCGACGGCCAGGTAGCCAAGGTCGCCAACCAGGTCATCGTGGCGCTCACCATCGAGGCCGTGGGCGAAGCCCTGGTGCTGGCCGCCAAGGCCGGCGCCGATCCGGCTCGCGTGCGCGAGGCACTGATGGGCGGTTTTGCCAGCTCGCGCATCCTCGAAGTGCACGGCGAGCGCATGATCAAGCGCACCTTCGACCCGGGTTTCCGCATCGAACTGCACCAGAAGGACCTGAACCTGGCGCTGTCCACCGCGCACAAGCTGGGCGTGAGCCTGCCCAATACCGCCTCCTGCCAGCAGCTGTTCAATGTCTGTGGCGCGCTCGGCGGTGCCAAGTGGGACCACTCCGGGCTGGTGCGCGCGCTCGAGCATATGTCCGGCCACGCCATCGGCGACAAGCCGGCCAAGGGCTGATGGCGCGCGCGAAGGGAAAGGCCACGGGTCCCCGATGACAAGCAACGCGCTGAACTCGGAAGACCTGGCCTGCTTCGTCTGCGTGGCCAACACCCAGAGCATCTCGCGGGCGGCGCTGGAGCTGGGGGCCGACCAGTCCACCGTCAGCCGGCAGATCGCGCGCCTGGAAGCCGCGCTGGACACCCGCCTGTTCCACCGCAGCGGACGCGGCGTGGTACTGACCGAAGCCGGGCAGACGCTGATCGTCTACGCGCGCCAGGTCGCATCCACGCTGGCCGAGGCGCGCGAAGCCATCCGCGCATCATCTGCGCAGGGACCCACGCAACTGGTGATCGCCGCGCAGCCCACCATCGCCAATACCGCCTTCGCCAGCATCGGCACCGCGCTCAAGCAGCGCTTTCCCGCCACCAAGGTGCGCTTCGTCGAAGGGCTGGCCAGCCCCGTGCTGGCCTGGCTCGCCGCCGGGGAGATCGACGTGGCGCTGCTCTACCTGCCCGAGCAGCAAGGCGCGCTGAAGGTCGACATCCTGCTCGAGGAAGACCTGACGCTGGTCACGCCGACTTCGTGGAGCCACCTCGGCCCGACCTTTGCCGTGCGCCGGCTCGGCGAAGTGCCGCTGATCCTGCCGAGCACCGGGCACGGCCTGCGCGTGCTGGCGGAATCGCTGGCCGCGCGGGCCGGCACCGCCCTGCAGCTTGCGCTGGAGTGCGATGCATCCAACACGGTATCGATGCGCCTGGTGGAAGACGGCTGCGGCGCCACGCTGCTGCCGTTTGCCGCGGTGGCCGACCGTGTGGCGCAGGGGCGCCTGCACTCCGCCCGCCTGGTCGATCCCGTGGTGACGCGCCAGGTGGCGCTGGCCACGGCACGCAACCGGCCGCCCGTGCCGGAACTGTGGGACATCATGCAGACCGTGCGGCAATCGGTACGCAATATCGTGATGTCCGGGGCGTGGCCGGGGGCGCGGTTGATTTGAATCGGCAGGTGCGGTTCGGTGCGGTTCGGTGCGGCGCAGTGCGGTTCAGCCCAGCGCAGCGCAGTGCAACGCAGCCCAGTGAGGGGGCTCCCGCCCCCAGGACCTCTCCGCGCTCTCCATTCCGCTTCTCCCCGCCGATCCTGCTAGCCAGGTGATTGGCGTTTGATAAAAAAACCTGGGCGTTAATTGCGTATTTTTCTCCACAACGCCCCGTCACAAGCGAGTGGCATGGCGGTCCGTCGCCTCAGGACGGCTTGATGTTCTGGTTGTGCCGGAACAGATTTGTCGGGTCGTAGCGCCCCTTCACCTCGGCGAGCCGCGCATAGTTCGGCCCGTAGGCCGCACCGACGCGATCGCCCTCCTCCTGCGTGAGGAAGTTGACGTACACCGTGCCAAGCGAATACGGCGCCGCTGCCGCGAAGACCTCGCGCGACCAGGCCACGCAAGCATCATCGTCCGCCGCGTCGGTCCAGCGGCCGTGCACGTTCATGATGAAGTTCGCGTCGCGGTTGGCATAGGCCGTGGCATCCGCCGCCACGCGGTTGGTCTGCCCGCCCATGGCGCCGATGAAGATCTCGGTATGGGGCGATGGCAGCTTGCCGACATAGTCGGTGAGCAGCGTGATCAGGCCATCGTCGAGCCCGGCGAAGTTATGCGATTTCCAGTAGTTGCGCGCGCCCGGCGTCAGCAGCGGATCGAACGCCTGCTGCCAGGAAGCGAAGGGCATGGGCCCCACATGCTCGCCATAGGGCGTGCCGAGCTGCCGCAGCGGCGCGACCAGTTGCGGGCCGTTCTCCACCGGACCGACATAGCAGATGGCCAGCGCGACAATGGGCTTGCCGTGCGTCTCCGGCGGCAGGAACGGCAGCGGCGGCGCCTGCCGCAGCACCGCCCACACGGTCAGATCGTCGGGCATGCCGGCAAAGCGGTCGCGCAATGCCTGCAGCACGGTACCAGCCTGCTCCAGCGGGTAGACGATGAGCCCGCCGTAGATCTCGGGCCCGACCGGGTGGAGGGCGAACTCGAACATCGTCACCACGCCGAAGTTGCCGCCGCCGCCACGGATGGCCCAGAACAGGTCGGCATGCTCGCCCGCGCTGGCACGCAGCATCTTGCCGTCGGCCGTCACCACGTGCGCGCCGGTGAGGTTGTCGACCGTGGTACCGAATTTGCGGCTGATCCAGCCGAAGCCACCGCCGAGGGTCAGGCCGGCCACGCCGGTGGTCGAATTGATGCCGAGCGGCGTGGCCAGGCCGAAGGCCTGCGCTTCGTGGTCGAAGTCAGCGAGGGTGGCGCCGGGCTCGACATAGGCGCGTTGCGCGACGGGGTCGATCCTGACCGACTTCATGGCGGAGAGGTCCAGTGTGATGCCGCCGTCGCACACCGCATGGCCGCCGATATTGTGGCCGCCGGAGCGTATCGAAAGCAGCGCACCCTGGTCGCGCGCGAACGCCACGGTGGCCATGACATCGGCCGCGCCCGCGGCCTTGACGATCAGCGCGGGACGCCGGTCGATCATCGCATTCCAGATCTGGCGGGCCTCGTCGTAGCCCGCCTCGCCCGGCAGCAGTGCCCGGCCCCGCAATTTCGCCCTCAATCCTTCCACCAGTTCACTGGACAGGTCAGCCATGATGCACCTCGCGACGTGATTCCCCGATTCAGGAAATAGCCGCGTGGCCGGCGAACGTGCGCGAAGCGTGCCCTGCTCCGGCTCCGGCATGGCGAACTGAAGGGGAAAAGCGCTGGAGGCGGGCGGGGTCTTTTTGTAAGGGCTTGCGCGGCGTTTCTTGGCAACAGGTCGTGCACTTGTGCGGCCAGGCGGAGAACAGAACCATCCTCATTTAAGGTGGGCGCCGGGCCAATGTAAAGGCATCCGGGACCGGTGTCCCGGATGATGCCCTTGAAGATGTGCCGCGCGCCCGGCTTCAGGTCACCGGCGCCGGATTGAACAGCACCAGCGCATTGTGCAGCTTGTGGTGCTCGGCCCAGGTCTTCCTGCGTCCACTTGCCACGTCCAGCATCAGGCGGAACAGTTCCCAGCCCACGTCTTCGATGGTGGCCTCGCCGGTGGCGATGCGCCCCGCGTTGACGTCCATCAGGTCGTGCCAGCGGCGCGCGAGATCGCTGCGCGTGGCGACCTTGATGACCGGCACCTCGGCCAGGCCGTAGGGCGTGCCGCGGCCCGTGGTGAATACGTGCAGGTTCATGCCCGCGGCCAGCTGCAGCGTGCCGCAGATGAAGTCGCTGGCGGGCGTGGCCGCGTAGATCAAACCCTTTTGCTTGAGCTTCTCGCCGGGCGACAGCACACCGGTGATGGCGGTGCTGCCTGACTTGACGATCGAGCCCATCGCCTTTTCCACGATATTGGAAAGGCCGCCTTTCTTGTTGCCGGGCGTGGTGTTGGCGCTGCGGTCGACACGGCCTTTTTCCAGGTAGCGGTCGTACCAGTCCATCTCGCGGATCATGGCTTGCGCCACTTCGGGCGTGGCGGCGCGYGCGGTGAGCTGGTCGATGCCGTCGCGCACCTCGGTCACTTCGGAGAACATCACCGTCGCGCCGGCCCGCACCAGCAGGTCGGTGGCAAACCCTACCGCCGGGTTGGCGGTAACGCCGGAGAAGGCATCGCTGCCGCCGCATTGCACGCCCACCACCAGCTCGGACGCCGGGCAGGTCTCGCGGCGGCGCTGGTCCAGCCTGGCGAGATGGGTATGCGCCATGGCCATGATGGAGTCGATCATGCTCTCGAAGCCGACGTGCGCATCGTCCTGCAGGCATACCACGCCAACCTCCACGCTGCCGGCGCCGGTCTGCACGGGCATGGTGCCGGCCGGCATCAGTCGCTCGGGCTGCAGCTTCTCGCAGCCCAGGCTCACCATCATCGCGGTACCGCCGAAGTTGGGGTTGAGCGCGATATTGCGCAGCGTGCGGATCGGCACGATGGCGTCCGGCGCGTCGATGGCGACGCCGCAGCCATAGGTGTGCTCCAGGCCGATCACATCGTCCACGTTGGGATACTTCGGCAGCAGCTCTGCCTTGATGCGGCGCACGGCATGCTCCACCACGCCCGCCACGCACTGCACGGTGGTGGTGATGGCCAGGATATTGCGCGTGCCCACCGAGCCGTCCGGATTGCGGAAGCCTTCGAACGTATAGCCTTCGAGCGGCGGCAGCGGCGCCGCGGCGCGGGTGCCGATAGGCAGGTCGTGCAACTCGGGAGCCACCGGCATCTCGGTCACGCGTTCGTTGATCCAGCTGCCCCTGGGCAGGTCGCGCAGCGCATAGCCGATCACCACGTTGTAGCGCACCACGGCGTCGCCGGCCTTGAGGTCCGACAGCGCCACCTTGTGGCCCTGCGGCACGCGCTCGCGCAGGGTCAGCCCGCACGGGAACACCGTGCCTTCGGGCAGGCCGCCGTCATTGGCGACAATGGCCACGTTGTCCTGCTCGTGGATGCGGATGTACAGCGGGGTGCCCTGCACCTGCGCGCTCGCCTGCGCGGCGCCTTGCTGTTCTACTTTGATATCGATGACCGACATGACTTTCTTCCTTGCCAGATACTTGCCGCGCCCCGCTCAGGGGTGCTTGAGTTCAACGCGCTTGATTTCCTTGACGATCACCAGGTAGCTGATCACGGTCACCAGCGCATTGGCGCCGACGAAGACCAGCGCGCCGTTGAACGAACCCGTGGTGCCAAGGATATAGCCGATCACGATCGGCGTGACGATGCCGGCAATATTGCCGAACATATTGAAAATGCTGCCGGCCAGGCCGATCACTTCCTTCGGCGCCGTATCCGCCACCACCGCCCAGCCCAGCGCGCCGATGCCCTTGCCGAAGAAGGCCAGCGCCATGAAGCCCACCACCAGCCACTCGCTGTCCACATAATTGCAGGCCACCATGCTGACCGAGAGCAGCATGCCGGCGACGATCGGCACCTTGCGCGCCACCGTCAGCGAGTAGCCGCGGCGCAGGAACATATCCGAGATCACACCGCCCAGCACGCCGCCGAGGAAGCCGCAAATGGCCGGCAGCGACGCCACGAAGCCAGCCTTGAGGATCGACATGCCGCGTGCCTGCACCAGGTAGACCGGGAACCAGGTCAGGAAGAAGTACGTCAGCACGTTGATGCAGTACTGGCCCAGGTACACACCCAGCAGCATGCGGTTGGACAACAGCTGCTTCACATAGAACCAGCGCGCGCCGGCCGGCTCTTTTGCCTTTGCCTTGCCGGCATCGCCGCTCATCTCGATCAGCCCGCCGCCTTGCGCGATATAGTCGAGCTCGGCGCGGTTCACCGACGGATGCGTGGCCGGGCTGCGCACGACCTTGAGCCACAGGCCCGCCAGCACCATGCCGAGCACGCCCATCCACATATAGACATGGTGCCAGCCGAGCGCATGCGTGAGCCATGCCATCAGCGGCGTGAACAGCACCGCGGCAAAGTACTGGGCGGAATTGAAGATGGCCGACGCCGTGCCGCGCTCGGCCGTGGGGAACCAGCTCGCCACGACCTTGGCATTGGCCGGGAAGGCGGGCGACTCAGCCAGGCCCACGGCAAAACGCAGCACGAACAGCGTGGTGACGGCCGCGCCGACCGTGGCGAAGACGCCGAGGAAGCCCTGCAGCAAGGTAAACAGCGACCACAGGAAGATGCTGCAGGCATAGATGCGACGCGCGCCGAAACGGTCAAGCAGCCAGCCGCCCGGGATCTGCGCCATCACATAAGCCCAGCTGAAGGCAGAAAAGATAAAGCCCATCTGCATGGCGTCGAAGCCGAACTCCTGGCGCATGGCCGGGCCCGTGATGGAAAGCGTGGCGCGGTCGGCGTAGTTCACCGTGGTCACCACGAAGATCATCAGCAGGATCCAGTAACGGACATTGCTGCGGCGGGTGGCCGCTCCGGCCACGCTTAAGGTATTGCTGAGATTCATGGGGTCTCCGGCAGGGCCGGCAGCGCGAAGAAAAGCCCAACCATCCGGTGCGGGCCATCTCGGGCCTGCTGCCGGCCTCGTGATATGTCATCGTATGACCGGAATTATAAGCACGGGGTTCAGCCATGCTGCTCAGTGTTTACCCGAGGAAAGCTGGATTAGCGGATCGGAGGCCTGATCGAAGGCCTGGCCCGCGCCGAGGCGCGCGGCCCGGAACTCGAACGCTTCCGGGAAGCCTTACCGCACAAGGCTTTCAGCCAGCTTTCACCGCCCTGCACAGGACTGCCGGCCTGCCGTGCGACTGCCCGCCCCCAGCCGCAAGCTACTAGCGACCGCCGCCGTCCCCGTGCCCTCATCTTTGCAAATGAACGTCCCAGGTGACAAATCCACTTGCACAAATCCAATCTCAGTTGTACGATGACATATCTCAAGGATGTGCGACCCGCCGGGAAGCACTCGGAGCCAACTGACCTAACCCTTGCCCTTGCGGCGCTCAGGACCAGCCATCATGACCACACCACAAGAACTCAAGCAGATCGTCTCGGAAGGCCTGCTTTCCTTCCCCGTGACCGACTTCGACGCGCAAGGCAACTTCCGTCCCGACACCTATGTCGAGCGCCTCGAATGGCTGGCTCCCTACGGCGCCACGGCGTTGTTCGCCGCGGGCGGTACCGGCGAATTCTTCTCGCTGACCCCGGACGACTATTCCAATGTGATCCGCACCGCGGTGGAGACCTGCGCCGGCAAGGTACCCATCCTGGCGGGCGCGGGCGGCCCGACCCGCATGGCTATCGCCTATGCCAAGGAAGCACAGCGCCTGGGTGCCAAGGGCATCCTGCTGCTGCCGCATTACCTGACCGAAGCCTGCCAGGACGGCATTGCCAACCATATCGAGGAAGTCTGCAAGTCGGTCAGCATCGGCGTGATCGTCTACAACCGCGGCAACTCGCGCATCAATGCGGAGATGCTGGAACGCCTGGCCGACCGCTGCCCCAACCTGATCGGCTTCAAGGACGGCGTGGGCGAGATCGAGCACATGGTGCGCATCCGCCGCAAGCTGGGCGACCGCCTGTCCTACCTGGGTGGCCTGCCGACCGCGGAAGTCTATGCTGCCGCCTACAAGGCGCTGGGCGTGCCGGTGTACTCCTCGGCGGTGTTCAACTTCATCCCCAAGACGGCGATGGACTTCTACCGCGCCGTCGCAGCCGACGACCACGCCACCACCAACCGCCTGATCGACGAGTTCTTCCTGCCGTACCTGGATATCCGCAACCGCCGCGCCGGCTACGCCGTGAGCATCGTCAAGGCCGGCGCCAAGCTGGTCGGGCATGATGCGGGTCCGGTGCGCGCGCCGCTGACGGACCTGGACGAGCAGGAACTCGCGCTGCTCGACGCGCTGATCAAGAAGCTGGGTCCGCAGTAAAGGGACCATCCGGCGGGCCGTCCACGGTCCGCCGGCTCTCTTCGTCGGAACCTGTCCGGGTTCCGGCAATTGCAATTCCTCCCGTTTCCCTCCCCTCTTCCGTCTCCCCCTTCCCGCCAGCCCAGTTGCCGGCCTGGCTCTCCAGCCGTGCCCGGATGAAATCCATCAGCGTGCGCGTGGCCAGCGTCGGAAAGCGATTGGGCGCGGTCAGCATATAGATGCTGTCGCCCACGCCTTCGGGTTCGTACTGCGGCAGCACTTCGACCAGCTCGCCGCGCGCGATCTGGCGCCACACGGCGTAGCGCGGCAGCAAGGCGATGCCGAGCCCGCCCGTTACCGTCTCGACCAGGAAGGGATAGTCGCCCGACTGGATACGCGGCGCGACGCGCAGCATCAGCTGCGTGCCGGCCATCTTCAGCTTGAGGTCGAAGCGCCGGCCCAGGGAGGCGGGCGCGATCAGGTCGCAGCGGGCCAGGTCTTCGGCGCTGCCTGCCGGACCGTGCCGCGCGAGGAACTCCGATGACGCGCACAGGCACCAGCCCACCGCGCAGATCCTGCGGGCCACATGGTCGTCCGGGGGCTGCGAGGTGATCTTGAGCGCCACGTCCACTTCCGCGGAAACCAGGTCACCGATGTAGTCATTGATCAGCACCCGCAGCGAGATCGCCGGGAACTGCCGCGCGAAGTCCAGCAGCACCTGCGCCAGATAGAGATGGCCCAGGCCCGTTGGCAGGCGGATGCGCACGTCGCCCCGCACGCTCTGGCCCAGGCTGTCGATGGAGGCGCCCGCGGCCTGCAGTTCGTCCAGCATGCGCACGCCGTGGCCATAGAGCAGGCGGCCAGCCTCGGTCAGTTCGACATGCCGGGTAGTGCGGCGCATCAGTTGCGCGCCCATATGCTGCTCCAGCGCCTTGAGGCGCCGCGAAACGTTGGAGCGGGTCATGCCGCCACGCGCGGCGGCGGCCGTGAGGGTCTTCGATTCGACCAGCGTGACAAACAGCCGGATCAGGTTCAGGTCGAGTTGCCCGAGAGTATTGTCAATCATGAATCAACACGGATGGCACAGTTTGGCGGATTGTTACGGCGGGAGCTACGCCTTAGCATAAGCCATCCCCAGCCACCTGACGATTCCCGGCGCGATAACGATGGCCCAGACACAACTCACGCAAACCGCTCCCTCCTCCGCACCGCCTTCGGCCGCGCTTGCCGACCTGCCGTTTGCCGGCCTGCGCGTGCTCGACATCAGCCAGGGCATTGCCGGGCCGTACTGCGCGCATATCCTGTGGCAACAGGGCGCCGAGGTCATCAAGGTCGATCCGCCCGCGGGCGACTGGGGCCGGCATGTCGGCGTGGTGCGCGGCGACCACAGCGCGCTGTCGGTGGCCTACAACGGCGGCAAGCGCGGCGTCTGCATCGATGCCGCGACCGACGCCGGCAAGGCCTTGCTGTTCGACCTCGCCCTGCAGGCGGACGTGGTGGTGCAGAACTTCCGGCCGCGGGTGGCCGAGCGCCTGGGCGTGGGCTATGCCGCGCTGGCCGCGCGCCATCCTGCGCTGGTCTACGTCTCCATCAGCGGCTACGGCGCCGATGGCCCCTATGCGGAGCACCCCGCCTCGGACTCGGTCATGCAGGCCGACAGCGGCCTGATGTTCACCAACCGCCTTGCCGACGGTACGCCGCGCCGCATCGGCATGCTGCTGGCCGATGCCGCTACCGGCCTCTACGCGGCGCAGGCCTGCGCCGCCGCCCTGTGCCGGCGCTTCCGCACGGCGGGCACCGGCGCCCATGTGGAACTGAGCCTGTTCGACGCCTGCTGTGCCTTGCAGGCCAACAATATCCTCGAATACGCCATCCAGGGCACGGCGGCGGCCGGTCCGGTCAGTGCGCCCAACGGCGTGTTCTCCACCCGCGACGGCAACCTCACCCTGCTCGCCCTCAATAATGCGCAGTTCGGCCGGCTCTGCCAGGCGCTCGGCCAGCCCGGCTGGGCGGCGGACCCGCGCTTTGCCGACAATGCCAGTCGCATGGCCCATGCCGGCTGGCTGCGCGACGCGGTGGCGGCTTGCCTGGCCCGCGAAAGCACGGCGCACTGGCTCGGCGTGTTCCAGGCGCACGATGTCCTCCACGCGCCGGTGCGCGACCACCGGCAGGTGCTGGACCATCCGCAGGCAGTGCAGCAGGGCACCTTCCAGCAGATCGACCAGCCGGGCCTCGGCATGCTGCCGTTCGCCGGCATTCCCGCCAGGAGCCTGCGCCGGCTGGCCGGCGCCGCGCCTCGCATCGGCGAGCACACCGAGGCCGTGCTGCGGGAATGGGGCGTGACCCAGGATCATCTCGACCGCTACCTGGCTGCCGGCGTGGTGCGGCAGGCGGCGCCGGCAACGGGCACCGAAGCATGATGCGCGCCCTGCTCTGCGACCAGTTCGGCGCGCCGGAAGACGTGCGCGTGGCGGACATTCCCGCACCCGAGGCCATCGACCCGCATGCGGTGGTGATGGCCGTGGACTATGCCAGCGTCAGCCACGCCACCGGCCTGATGGTGGCCGGGCGCTACCAGACCAGGCCGCCGCTGCCCTTCGTGCCGGGCACCGAGGCGGTGGGCCGCGTGGTCGCCTGCGGCACGGCCGTGACACGCTTGCGCCCCGGCGACCGCGTGGTGGCGATTGCCGACTGGGGCTGTTTTGCCGAACAGGTGTGCCTGCCCGAATACACGGTCTACCCCATACCAGATGAAGTCGACGCGCTGCAGGCGCTGCCGGTCCCGCTGTCCTACGGCACCGCCTACTGCGGCCTGGTATGGCGCTGCGCGCTGCAGCCCGGCGAAACCGTGCTGGTACTGGGCGCCGGTGCCGGCGTCGGCCTGGCGGCGGTGGAGATCGCCCGCGAGCTCGGCGCGCAGGTGATTGCCTGCGCCAGCACCGAGGCCAAGCGCGAGGAAGCGCTGCGGCGCGGTGCGGCGCACGCGCTTGCCCCCGAAGACCTGGCGGCGGCCGTCAAGCGCGTGACGGGCGGACGCGGCGCCGACGTGGTGGTCGACCCGGTGGGCGGCGATCTGTTCGATCAGGCGCTGCGAGCGGCCGCGCCCAATGCGCGGCTGCTCAGCATCGGCTTCGCCAGCGGGCGCATCCCGCAGGCACCGCTGAACCTCATGCTGGTCAAGAACCTGACCCTGCACGGCTTTTTCGTCGGCCGCTATATCGGCTGGACGCCGGCCAACGAACGCGCGCAGCACGCGCCCGCCTTGCAGGCGGTGATGCAGACGCTGTACGCCTGGGCCGGTGCAGGAAAGATACGCCCGACCGTATCGAAGGTATTCCCGATGACCGGGCTGGCCGAGGCGCTGCACGCGCTCGAAGCCCGCCAGGTCGTTGGCAAAGTCGCTATAAGAATCAAGGAGACAGAAACATGCAGAGCCGCATCGAGCCATCCCAGCCTTCCCAACCCCACGCGCCCCGCCGGGCCGTGATCCGGCTAGCGCTGCTGGCGGGCGCCGCCACGGCCGTCGCCGCCCTCGGCGCGGCCCCCGCGCGCGCCGCCGACGACTACCCACAGCGTCCGATCCGCATGGTCCTGCCCTATCCCCCGGGCGGCCCCACCGACCTGCTGGCCCGCGTGGTCGCCGTCAGGATGGGCGACACGCTGGGCCAGACCGTGGTGGTCGACAACAAGCCCGGCGCGAGCGGCATGATCGGCGCCGAGGGCGTGGCCAAGGCCACGCCGGACGGCTATACGCTGCTTGCCAACGCCTCCCTGCACGTGATCAACCCGAGCATCTACGCCAAGATGCGCTACGACGCCTTCCGCGATTTCGTGCCCGTCACGCAGCTGGCGGACGTACCGCTGGTGCTGGTGGTCAACAACGACTCGCCGGTCAAGACCGTGCGCGACCTGATCGCCTATGCCAAGGCACGCAACGGCAGCCTCAACTTCGGCTCAGCCGGCAATGCCTCGGCCCAGCAACTGGCCGGCGAATCGTTCAAGATCGCCGCCCATGTCTCCATGCAGCACGTACCGTACAAGGGCAGCTCGCCCGCGCTGACCGACCTGATGGGCGGACAGATCCAGTTGATGTTCGATTCGATGCCGTCCGCCATGCCCTTTATCAAGGCCGGCAAGCTGCGCGCGGTGGCGGTCACCACGCTCAAGCGCGCACGCGCGCTGCCGGATGTGCCCACGGTGGCCGAATCGGGCCTGCCGGGCTTCAATATCAGCACGTGGTATGGCCTGTGGGCGCCGCGCGGCACGCCCGCCCCGGTGGTGGAAAAACTGGCGGCGAACGCGGCGCAGGCCTTGCGCCAGCCGGATGTGCAACGGCAGTACGCCGACATGGGCGCCGAGCCGGTGGGATCGTCGCCCGCGGAATTTGCCCGCTATACGGTGGCCGAAGGCAACAAGTGGGCGGAGATCGTGCGCAAGTCGGGGGCCCGGGCAGACCAGTAAGGCCCGGCGGGGATCCTGATCCGCGGCGCGGATGGACAGCCCCCTGCCCGGGGCGGGACAATTGCAGCTCCGGTGCCCGCCCCCGCCTCATGAAAACCGTCCCGACCTACTCTCTCTACGGCGTCAACTCGAACGAGCCGCTCCTGGAACAGCTGCATTTCGAGTCGATCCCCGAGCGCAGCGGCGTCAATGACTGGGAAATCAAGCCGCACCGCCACGAGCGTTTTTTCCAGGTGCTGTACGTGCACCAGGGCGGCGGCCGGGCACTGCTCGACGACCGCGAATATCCGCTCGCGAACCGCACCGTGGTAACCGTGCCGCCGCGCTGCGTGCACGGCTTTCGCTTCACCCCGGACGTGGACGGTATCGTCATCACCATGACGGACCATTACCTCCACACCCTGCTGGCCGGCGTGCCGGACACGCTGCCGCTGTTCGAGCGGCCCTATCACGCCAGCTTCGAAGCCGCCGAAGCACGCCCCGGCGAGAATGCGAGCGACGCCACCGTGCTGGCCGGGGCGCTTGGCCTGTTTCGCGCGGAGATGAATACGGTCTCGCTGTGGCGCGGTGCCGCGCTGTCGGCACTGCTGTCGCTGCTGCTGGTCGGTATCGCCCGCCGGATCTCCGTAGCGGGCGAGGCCAGCGCGCAGCCTGCAGGCCGCACCGCGCGCCACTTCCAGCAATTCCAGCAACTGGTGGAAGCGCGTTTCCGCCAGCACCAGGACCTCGCCGGCTACGCCGCCACGCTTGGCATCTCGCCTACCCAGCTCAACCRCATCTGCCAGCAACTGGCCGGGCGCAGCGCACTGCAATTGATTCACTCGCGCCTGGTGGTGGAAGCACAGCGTGACCTGCTCTACAGCGATCTCGACATCAAGCAGATCGCCTCCACGCTGGGTTTTTCCGATGCGGCGTATTTCGCGCGCTTCTTCGCCCGGCAGGTCGGGCAGACGCCGACGGCATTCCGGCAGCACGGCCGCGCGCGGCTGCCGGCGCCGCAGGCGAGCGGCAGCTAGCCGCCAGCGGCGTGGCCTGGCGCCGGATCAGAGCGAGAAACTGTCCGAACGCGCCAGCGGCCAGTACTTCTCGTAGAGCTGGTAGCGGAAGTTGCCGTTGAGCAGATCGCCCGGCGTGAGGAACTTCAGCAGCTCGGACATCAGCCGCACTTCGTTGGGCGAGATACGGCGCACGATATGGTGCGGCTTGAGGTCGCCCGGATGCTGCAGGCCCGCCGCCTGCAGCAGTTCCTGCAGCGCGTGCAGCGTCTGACGGTGGAAATTGGCCACGCGCTGGGCCTTGTCCGGCACCACGATGGCGCGCTGACGCACCGGGTCTTGCGTGGCCACGCCGACCGGGCAGCGGTCGGTATGGCATTTCTGGGCCTGCACGCAGCCCAGCGCGAACATGAATCCACGCGCGGAATTGCACCAGTCGGCACCGGTGGCGAGCGTGCGGGCCACGTCGAACGCGGTGATGATCTTGCCGCTGGCACCGACGCGGATCTTGTCGCGCAGGTTCACGCCGACCAGCGTGTTGTGGACCAGCAGCAAACCCTCCTGCAGCGGCACGCCGATGTGATCGACGAACTCCAGCGGCGCCGCGCCGGTGCCGCCTTCGGCTCCGTCCACCACGATGAAGTCCGGCAGGATGCCGGATTCCAGCATGGCCTTGACGATGCCGAAGAATTCCCATGGGTGGCCGATGCAGAGCTTGAAGCCGGTCGGCTTGCCGCCGGACAGGTTGCGCAGGCGGTCGACGAACTGCAACAGGCCCAGCGGCGTGGAGAATTCGCTGTGCGTGGCCGGCGAGATGCAGTCCTCGCCCATGGCGATGCCGCGCGTGGCGGCGATCTCCGGCGTCACCTTGGCCGCCGGCAGCACGCCGCCATGGCCGGGCTTGGCGCCCTGCGAGAGCTTGACCTCGATCATCCTGACCTGCGGCGAGCGGGCCTGCTCGGCGAACTTGTCGGGATCGAAGCCCCCGTCGGCGCGGCGGCAGCCGAAGTAGCCGGACGCCACCTCCCAGATCAGGTCGCCGCCCTCGGCGCGGTGATAGGGCGAGATCGAACCTTCGCCGGTGTCGTGGATGAAGCCGCCGATCTTCGCGCCGCGGTTGAGCGAGCGGATGGCGTTGCCAGACAGCGCGCCGAAGCTCATGGCCGAAACGTTGAACACCGACAACGAATACGGCTGAGCCCGGCCTTCGCCCACGGTGATGCGGAAGTCCGCGGAAGGGATGCGGGTGGGCGCGAGCGAGTGGCTGATCCATTCATGCCCGGCCACGCGCACATCGATCTCGGTGCCGAAGGGGCGGCTATCCACCTCGTTCTTGGCGCGCTGGTAGACCAGGCTGCGCTGCTGGCGCGAGAACGGCATTTCGTGCGTGTCGTCCTCGATGAAGTACTGGCGGATTTCCGGGCGGATGAATTCGAAGAAGAAACGCAGGTGGCCCCAGATCGGGTAGTTGCGCAGGATGGAGTGGCGCGACTGGCCGATATCGTGCAACCCGATCAACAGCAGTGCAACCGGTGCGGCAACCCAGGCAGGCGAGATGCGGTGCACGGCAGCGAAGGTGGCAAGCGCGAGCAAGACCAGCGCGGATAGCCAGACCGCGCCGTAACGACGAGAAAACATGGATGCTCCTTGGGGCCGGCCAGGCCGGCAACCCGCGATTATCGCCGTTCTTCGCCGAATCGGCTTGGCGCCGGTTGCACCGGCAAGGTACGGGGGCCGGCCGCGACCTGGCCCCCGTACGCGCCCTTACACCATCTCCTGCGATCGCACGGTGTCGCGCGCATGCCGGGGATCGCCCGCTTCGACCGCGGCCAGGATCTGCGCGAAGGCCGCGTCGGCCTCTGGCATCGGCAGCAGCATCCATACGTGGAACATGCCCTCGTATTCGAAATAGCGCAGCGGCAGACCCTGCTGCCGTGCCAGCTCGCGAAAGAGGCGGCAGTCCGGCAACAGGATGTCGTGGGTGCCGATGAACAGCGTGGTCGGCGGCAAACCCTGCAGGCTGCCGTTGATGGGACTGACCTGCGCCAGCGTGACGGGATCGTCTCCGGCGTAGACGCGGCCGCATTCGATGCCGCCTGGCCGCGACAGCATCAGGTCCAGCGGCTCGATCGCGTCGATGCCGGGATTGCTGCCGCCGGCGTCGAGAAACGGTGACAGCAGCACCAGCCGGCCCGGCAGCGCCAGGCCGGCGTCGCGCGCCAGCTGCGCCAGCGCGAGCGCCATGCCGCCGCCGGCGGAGTCGCCCATCACGGTAAGGCCGGCGGGATCGTGGCCGTGCACGAGTCGCTCGTAGAGCGGCATCAGGCCCGCAAAGACCTCACGGTGCGTATGCTCCGGCGCCAGGGGGTAGATCGGCACGATCACGGTGGCGCCGAGTTCGTCGACCAGCTTGCCGACGAACTCCCAGTGCTGGCTGACGATGTCGAACACGTAGCCGCCGCCGTGCAGGTAGAGGATGCGGCGACCGCTGCCGGCGCCGCGCGGCCGCACGGTGTAGACCTCGAAATCCACGCCCGCAATCGCTTCCGAGCTGACTTCATGGCGGGCCAGCAGCCTGGCAGAAGGCTCGGCGCGACCGGCCTTGCGGCGTCTGCGAATTTCCTCGTGCAGCGCCTGCGCGCTGGAAAAACGGTGCTTGCGCCGGACCAGGCGCAGTGCGAGCCGCCACAGGCGGCACTGGATGCTGGGCATGACGATCTCCCGGAAAGGCGGTGCCGGCCTGCCTGGCGGCTGGCCGGGGACGGCAAGATACTGGGGAACGACTGCGGCGGATACAAAAAAGGAGCCGGCGGGCGGCTCCTTCTTCAAGCTGGATTCAAGCTCTGTGCAAGCTCGAAACAGTCACCGGTCAGGCGGCGGCTGCGTCCTTCAGCTTCTTCAGCGGGCGTACCTTGACCTTGACGCTCGCCGGCTTGGCCGGGAACCAACGCTCTTCACCGGAGAACGGGTCCTTGCCGAAGCGCTTCTTCTTGGCCGGCACTTGCTGCGCCGTGACCTTCATCAGGCCGGGCAGCGTGAACTCGCCGGCGCCCTTCTTGTGCAGCGCGCTGACGATGGTGTTTTCCAGATGGGCCAGGACCGTCTTCACGGCTTTGGCATCCAGCTCGGTCTGTGCTACCAGGTGAGCGACCAGGCTCGACTTGTTGAAGGTGTCCTTCAGCGGGCGCGCGGTCGGCGCAGCAGCAGCGGTAGCCTTCTTGGCCGGCGCGGCCTTCTTGGCGGCAGCCTTCACGGGTGCCTTGGTTGCCGGTGCCTTCTTGGCAGCGGTCTTGGTTGCAGTCTTCGCGGTCGGGTTCGCTTTGGTCGCCATATCGATAGAGATGAGTTGAACAAAATCGTGCCGCGCGGGATGTGGCATCCGATTTCGCCCGGCTCTTGGTCGGGCGTCATCGGCGCGCGGCAACGACTGAATCATAGCGGAAACAAGCGCACGTCAAGGGGTTTTCGTACATGCCGATGCAAAAAGCGGGGTTTTCCCCGGGTTTTTTGGGGGTTTTTGCTCCGGCGTCCAGCGCTTGTGTCGCGCGCAAGCACCACCACGCATCGAATTGACCCCTGAAAACAAGGGAAAAACACGAAATCGGCGAGCGGGAAGACCGCGCACGCACGCGCATTCGCTGCGCCATCGGCGGAAAAATCCGCGCGCGCGCCGGGAATGGCGAGGCTTCCCGGCGCGCGCACCGGCCCTATCCGCGCAGCTCGCGCCGCAGGATCTTGCCGGTCACGGTCTTCGGCAACTCGTCGATGATCTCCACCACGCGCGGGTATTTGTACGCCGCCATGCGTTCCTTGCACCAGGCCAGCAAGGCCTCCGGCGTAGCGCTGGCCCCCGGCTTCAGGCTGACCACGGCCTTGACGGTTTCGCCGCGGTAGGCATCCGGCACGCCGACCACCGCCGCCTCGCGCACCGCCGGATGCGTATAGAGGACGTCCTCCACTTCGCGCGGCCAGACCTTGTAGCCAGCGGCAACGATCATGTCCTTCTTGCGGTCGACCAGGTAGAACCAGCCCTGCGCGTCCATGAAGCCGACGTCGCCGGTATGGAAATAGCCGCCCGCCATCGCGCGTGCCGTCTCCTCCGGCTTGTTCCAGTAGCCCGGCACGATCATCGGCCCGCGCGAAATGATCTCGCCGACCTCGCCCACCGGCACCGGCTGGCCCGCATCGTCGCCGATAAAGGCGTCGACATTGAAGGCCGGCACGCCGATCGCCAGGGTGCCCGAAGCCGGGTCGACCGGCGCCTCGCGCCCGAGTGGCACCACGTGCGTGGGCGAATTGGTCTCGGTCAGGCCGTAGCCGTTGTGGATATAGTGGCCGAACCTGGCGCGGAACTGCTCCACCACGCTCGGCGGGATCGGCGCGCCGCCCGAGTAGATCCTGGTCAGGGTGGCGAAGTGCGCGCGGGTAGCGTCCGGGTGGTTCATCAGCGCGATGAACACCGTGATCGAGCCGATGGTGAACTCGATGCGGCGCTCGCGGATGGCCTCCAGCACCACGCCGGGCTCGAAGCGGCAGGCCAGCACCAGCGGCGCGGCGCAGATGAACGCCGCTGCAATATGGYCGACCAGCCCGGTGATATGGAACAGCGGCGCCACGCCAAGGATGGGGCCACCCTCGCGCAGGCCGATCCAGTCGCGGTAGACCTGCGCATTGAACGCCACGTTTGCATGCGTGTTCATCGCGCCCTTCGGCACGCCGGTGGTGCCGGAGGTGTAGACCAGCATGGCCAGGTCGTCCGGGCCGCATGCGGCCGGAGGCGGCCGCTGGCCGCGATGCGCCTGCGCCAGCGCGAGCAGGTCGGGCACGCCGGCGGCGGGCTGACGCCGGGCCGCGGCGAACACGCGCGCATCATCGCGCGCCTGGAAATCCAGTTCGGAGGTAGTGATGACCGCGGGCAACGCCAGCGGCGCTTCCTGCCCGCCCTGCCGGTTCGTTTCCGCCTCGAACAGTGGCTTCACCACCTCCGCGTAGAGCGATTCGTGGCAGATCAGCGCCCTGGCGCCAGAGTCCGCCAGCACCAGACGCAGTTCGCGCGCACGGTTCATGGGGTTGACCGGCACGGCGATGGCGCCGAGTTTCCAAGCGGCAAGCAGGCCGATGACGAACTGCGGCACGTTCTGCAGATAGAGCGCGACCCGTTCGCCGCGCGCGCAGCCGCGGGCAGACAGCGCCACCGCCAGCGCGTCGGAGAGTTCGTCCAGCTCGCCATAGCTGAGCGTGGCGTCGAAATAATGGATCGCCGGGCTGGCGGGCGCGCGGCGCGCGGCGTCGCGGAAGATCGACAGCGCGTCGGTGTACTGCGGGGTGATGGCGTGCGGCTGTCCCGGGTTGTAGCTCGACAACCAGGGCTTGGCTTCGTAAGGGGTCATGAGGTACCTCGATTGGCACGGCTGCCGGATGCCCAATGCCGGATGCAGCGCGGACGGCATCCGGCAGCCATTGACGGCGGTTGCGGGAGGAACGCAGGCCGGCGCACGGCCGGCGTCGGCGGCAAGCTTCCTTACTTGATCACCACCGGATTGACCGGCGCGCCGCTACCGTTGACCACCTTGAGAGGTGCCGCCGTGTAGAGGAAGGTCCATTGCTTGTCTTCCGCGCAGTCGTCAGCCAGCGGGTCGAGCTGCGCGATCTCGGTCAGCGTCACGCCGAGGTTGCGCATCAGCGCATTATGCAGCGGCAGGACCACGCCCGATTCCGGATCCACCGTGACCTCGTTGGCGATCGTGTCGGTGACCAGATTGGGGATCTCCATGCGATGGAACCATTCGACCAGTTCGGGGCTATAGGTCAGGCCCGGTTCGACGAAATTGCGGTAGAACTCGGCCTGGTCGCGCTTGTAGAACGAGCCGATCCAGCCGGTGCGGACCACCAGGATGTCGTGCTTCTCGATGCGCACGCCCTGGGTTTCGGCGGCAGCCAGCAGGTCATGGTGGGTAAAGGTCTCGCCCGGGTCCAGCACCGCCTTGCCGCGATGGCGCGCCATGTCGATCAGGACGCCGCGCCCCACCACCCCGCGCTCGGCGATGGGCAGCACGCTGGCTTTTTCCAGTCCGCCGATGGTGGACCTGGCATCGAATCCGTTCCACAACTGGTCGCCGTACCAGACGTGGCCCAGCGCGTCGTACTGGGTGGAGCCCTGCAGGTACATGATCATCATGTCGTCGGCGTACTCGGCCTCGCCGGGAAACTTCGGGCCCTTGCCGCACAGATAGTGGCCCTTGTCCATCACGTTGAGGCGGCGCGCCTGCGAACGCCCCGGCCAGACCGGATCGCCGGCGGGATTGCCCATCTGGATCTGCAAGGTGAAGGTCTTGCCCGAGCGCACCGATGCCACGCCGCGCAACACCTCGGCCCGCGTGAGGTAGTTCAGCGAACCCACCTCGTCATCGGGGCCCCATTTGCCCCAGTTCTTCGGCGCATCGCGCAACAACTCGGCTACCAGCGGGGCGTTTTTTGATTCCATGCCTGTCTCCTGTCTGAATGACCTTGCGAGAGAGAATGACCCGGAAGATGAACGCATCGCACCGGCCATGCCGCTCGCGCATGGTTGGTCATGCGCCAGGCAAATAAATAAGAACGGTCGTACGTTTTTTATTGTTGGCTCAGTTTAGGACCCGGGACGGGACGTTGTCCACACATGGAAACCCGTTCGGAAACTGCCTAAGGCGAGTGGTCCGCTCCCGGGACCTCGCCGAAGTTCAGGGCGCAGTTCCCGAAGCAAGGACGCAACGCCTGGCGCGATCGCACGCAAGCGCGGGGCCGGCGGCGCATCCGGTCGAGGTAGGCGCAGCCGGCCCCCAATTTACTGGCTGGCGGACTTGCGCAGCGCCGTGGCCATGGCCTGCATGGCGACCAGGTAGCCATCCACGCCCAGCCCGCAGATCACGGCCGTCGCCGCGCGCGAGATCAGCGAATGCCGGTGCGTTTCTTCCCGCTTGTGGATATTGGTGATGTGCAGCTCGATCACCGGCCGATGGATCAGCCGCACGGCATCGAGCACCGGGATCGAGGCGAACGAGAAGCCGGCCGGGTTGATGATCACGCCGGCGTCGCGCTCGAACGCCTCCTGCAGCCAGTCGACCAGCGTGGCTTCGCTGTTGGTCTGGCGGAACTCGCAGGCGAGTCCGAGCGAGTCGGCCAGCGCCTCGACCTGCTGCCGGACTTCGGCGAGGGTCGTGGTGCCATACAGGTGCGGCTCGCGCTTGCCCAGCATGTTGAGGTTCGAGCCGTTCAATACATAGACGAGTTTGGACATGATGGTGTTCGGAACGCTAGAAATTCAGTGAGTCTTGCTGATGCCGGGCTGYGCGAAAGGCTCGCGGCCGACGATATTCGCGGCGGGGTCGACCGCGGGATCGACACGGTTCATGTCGATGCCGAGCGTTTCCGGCGCGGTCAGGATCATGGCCAGTGAGACCAGGTTGAACACCGCGCAGACGGCCACCACGCCCCACGGAGAGCCATTGCACACCGCGAGCAGCCACACGGCTACCACCGGCATCGGGCCGCCGGCGATCAGGTTGGCGCCGGTATAGGCCAGCGCGGAGCCCGAGTAGCGCACATTGGTAGGGAAGGCTTCGGCGAATGCAACCGGCTGGATGCCGCTCTGGAACTGCGTGAAACCGAGGAAGAGGCCCATGATCGCCAGCATCGGGACGAAGCTCTTCGTGTCGAGGATCGCGAAATACACGAACAGGATCAGCAGCGTGGCAATCGAGCCGATGGCCAGCGCCTTCTTGCGCCCGATCTTGTCGCTGAGCATGCCGCCCGCCATCGCGCCGAAGATGGCGCAGACGTTGGCGCCCATCAACAACAGGAAGCCAGTCTGTTTCGGTACTGCGAGCGTCTTGGTGATGTAGCTCAGCGAGAACACCACGATCAGGTAGAAGATCGCCGCCGGGCCGCAGAAGAACAGCATCCAGCGGATCACGGTCTTGTAGTGGAAACGCAGGGCATCGCGCAGCGGATTGCCGGCTTCGGCCACCTGCGTCTTGCGCAATTCGACGAACGCCGGCGTTTCGCTGACCTTGAGGCGGATATAGACGCCCACCACCACCAGCACGAAGCTCAGCAGGAACGGAATGCGCCAGCCATAGGATTCGAAGCCATCGGCCGACATGGTCGACGCCAGCAGCAGCAACACCCCGTTGGCCAGGATCTGGCTCAGCGGCGAGCACAGGCCCAGCAGGCCGGAGTACTTGCCGCGACGGTCCGGGCTGGCGTGCTCGATCGCCATCAGTTGCGCCCCGGTGGACTCGCCGCCGAGCGCGAAGCCCTGCAGGATGCGCAGCGCGACCAGCAGCACGGGTGCCCACACGCCGATCTGCATATAGGTCGGCAGCAGGCCCATGAGCACCGATGACAGCCCCATGATCGATACCGTGCCCAGCATGAGATTGCGGCGCCCGAGCTTGTCGCCGAGATGCCCGCAGATGATGGCGCCGAGCGGCCGGGCCGCCAGGCCCACGCCGAACGTGGCCAGCGACGCGAGCAGCGCCGAAGTCGGATCCATCGCCGGGAAGAACAGCTTCGGCAGGATGGTCGCCGCCAGCGCCCCGTACAGCGTGAAATCGAACCATTCCAGCGCGGTGCCGATCGTGGCGGCCGTGACTGCCCGCGTGCGCATCGCCGCGTGTGAATGGTGCTGGGTCTCGTCAATCATATTGTCTCCTTCAATCCGTCATGCTGCGGGTCGAATGCCTCGCATGCTCTCACCAGGGTGTCCTTGGCCCGTCGCCATGCCGGCCGGCCCAGTGAAACCATCGTAGCAGCAGTTGTGGAACCGCATTCCAAAGTGGAATCTCTTGTTGTATTATGAAATGACGATGCAAGTAATTGTGGATTGAGGCGGCCGCCTGCCGCTGCCGCGCACCACGGAAGGAGAACGCCATGTCAGGCGTGATGGAACGAACGCTGGGAATCCTGGAATATCTCGCGACACAGGTGGAAGGCACGCCACTTGCCGCCATCGCGGACGAACTGGATATTCCGCGCAGCGCCTGCCACCGCCTCCTGACCGACCTCAAGACCTATGGCTACGTGCGCCAGTTGCGCGAACACGGGGATTACGTACTGACGACCAAGCTGGTCGGCCTCGGCCTGGGTTTCCTGGCCACGGCCGGCATCGTCGACATGGCGCAGGCGACCCTGGACCGGCTGGCGGAGACCTCGGGCGAACTGGTGCGGCTGGCGATCGTCGACGGCGACCGGCTGACCTGGGTAGCCAAGGCACAAGGCGCGCTCAAAGGCCTGCGCTACGACCCGGACATGGGCATGGACACGACCCTGTCCTGCAGCGCGACGGGGCACGCCTGGATGCTCACGATGAGCGACGAGCGCGCGCTGGAACTGGTGTCGCGGCAGGGCTACGGACAGCCCCGGGAATACGGGCCGAATGCGCCGACCACGGTCAAGGCCCTGCTCGCCTTCATCCACGCCGCGCGCGAACGCGGCTACGCGACCATCAACGAAGTCTTCGCGCCCGGCATGACGGCGATGGCGGCGCCGGTGCAGCGGCGCGGCCATCCCGCCATCGGCGTGATCAGTATTGCCGGCCCGCTGATCCGGCTCGACGAGAAGCGCATGGCGAGCCTGGGGCCCGCGCTGCTTGCGGCGGCGGCCGAACTCGCGGCGGCCAGCCACACTTCGCCGCTGTTCAACCGGGGGCGCTGAACGCAGGCGGAGCCGGCTACGCTTACGCGTCGAGCCCGAAGGCAAGCACCGGCCCAAGCACCAGCGCGCCAAGCAGGATCATCGACAGCCCGCTGTCCAGATGCTTCCACTCGTGCAGCACCGCATGCGCATCCACCTGCGCCCAGAACGGCGCGACCACCCCGAGCAGGACTGCCAGCACCGCACCGGCCAGCAGGAGCGCAGCGCGCGTGCTGCCGTCGCGGCGGCGGGAAGGGCTATCATGGGTGACGCGAATGCCTTGCATGGCCTGGCTCCTGGAATGCGGTGACGATGAATGGGTTCATTCTGACGGCCGCTCCCTGAACCAAGCCTGAGTACGGCATTCAGCTTCCGTTCAGGCAAGACTCCGCACACTGCGCCCGATGAACCCCCGCTCTCCCGCACGCCTTCCCGCCCGCAAGCCCATGCTCGCCCGCGCTCCGCGCGCGCTGCTGCCGTTGCTCGCCGCGCTCGCGCTGCTGGGCGCGGTGCCGCCCGCGCGTGCCGACAATGACGCCGACCGCGCGCGCGCCGCGGTGCAGTCCGGCCAGATCCTGCCTCTCTCGCGCATACTTGAGACAGTCTCCGCGCAGTTCGCGGGCGACGTGATCGGCGTCAAGCTCGACCGCGACGACGGTATCTGGCAGTACGAGGTGAAGTTGCTGCTGCCCGGTGGCTCGGTCGCCAAGCTCGAGTACGACGCCAGCACCGCGACCCTGCTCAAGGCCAAGGGACGCGACCTCGACCAGGCCCGCAAGAAGCCCTGAAGACACCCTGAAGACACCCCGCATACCCCCTGACAACACCTGAGCCCGCATGCGCATCCTTCTGGTGGAAGACGAAGCCACGCTCACCGCCCAGATCCACGCCAGCCTGGTCAGCGCCGGCTATGCCGTGGATACGGCCGCCGACGGCCTCGACGGCTGGCACCTCGGCGCCCAGGAGCCCTACGACGCAGTGGTGCTGGACCTCGGCCTGCCCGGGCTGGACGGCTTGTCCGTCTTGCGCCGCTGGCGCGCTGCGCAGGTCAACGTGCCGGTGCTGATCCTGACGGCGCGCGACAGCTGGACCGACAAGGTCGAAGGCATCGACGCAGGCGCCGACGACTACCTCGCCAAACCCTTTCGCATGGAGGAGTTGCTGGCCCGCATCCGCGCCCTGATCCGCCGCGCCCATGGCATGCCCGCGCCGGAGCTGGCCTGCGGGCCGGTGCGGCTGAACGCGCGCACGGGCGTGGCCACCGTGGACGGTGCCGCGGTGGTGCTGACGGCGCATGAGTTCAAGGTGCTGGACTACCTCATGCATCATCCGGGCGCCATCGTCAGCAAGGCGGCGCTGACCGAGCATATCTACGCCCAGGATTTCGACCGCGACAGCAATACCATCGAGGTCTTCGTCGGCCGCCTGCGGCGCAAGCTCGGCGTGGACGTCATCGAAACCGTGCGCGGCCAGGGCTACCGCCTGCGCCCGCCGCCCGCCCCCGCGGCGCACTGAGCCATGCGCCAGTCCCTGGCAATCCGGCTGCTCGCCGTGGCGGCAATCTGGCTGGTTGCCGCGCTCGGCGGCACCGGCTGGCTGCTCTCCACGCTGTTCGCGCGCCACGTCAACCAGACCTATGTGCGCCAGCTCGACAACCAGCTCACCAGCCTGGCCGCCGCGCTGGACTGGAGCGCCGACGGCAAGCTCACGCTGACGCGCGCGCCGGCCGATCCACGCTATGAATTGCCCTACTCCGGCGCCTACTGGCAGGCGCAGTCCGGCCGCGCCACCTTGCGTTCGCGCTCGCTGTGGGATGCGGAAATGCCGGCCACGGTGGGCAACCGGGTGGCGGGCAGCCACGCCGAGATCCGCCCCGGGCCAAACGGACAATCGCTGCTGGTGGTGTCACGCCCCATCGTGCTGGCTTCGGCCGACACGCCCGTGACGCTCTCCGTGGCACTCGACCGCACTGAGCTGAGGGCCGCGCGCCAGGCCTTCAACCGCCTGCTGGGCTGGTCCCTGACCGCGCTGGGTGCCGGCTTGCTGCTGGCGGTGGCGGCCCAGGTGAAGTTCGGCCTGGCCCCGCTGGCGCGCCTGCGGCAAGCGCTGGCCGCCATGCAGGCGCGTCGCGAAAGCCGCCTGGGCGGCACGTGGCCATCCGAGGTGGTGCCGCTGGTGACCGAGATCAACACCCTGCTCGCGCGCAACGCCGATGCGCTGGCGCGCTCGCGCCGCCAGGCCGCCGACCTTGCCCACGCCGTCAAGACGCCGCTGGCCATCCTGGCCAACGAGGCCGGACGGCTGCCCGGCGAGGCGGCCCGCGCCGCCGCCGCGCAGGTCGAGGCCATGCGCCGCCAGGTAGACCGTCACCTGGCGCGCGCACTGACCCGCCTGCACGCCGGGCGCGAGATTGCCATCGAAGTACAAGGCAGCGGGCACTTCGCCGGCGACCGCCAGGATCTGATCGAGATCCTCGGCAACCTGCTCGACAACGCCTGTCAGTGGGCCACCTCGCGCGTGCGCGTCACGCTGGCGGAGCGCGCCGGCATGCTGGACGTGGTGGTGGAAGACGATGGCCCCGGCATGCCGGAGCAAGCCCGCGAACTGGCCACGGCCCGCTTTGGCCGACTGGACGAAGCCGCCGCGGGCAGCGGCCTGGGGCTGGCCATCGTCAGCGAGATGGCCGCCCTCTACGAAGGCGGGCTGGAACTGGGCCGCAGCGAACTGGGCGGCCTGCTGGCCCGCCTCAGGCTGCCGGCGGGCCAGGCCTGAGGCGGGCGCGTACCGGGCTCAGCAGGCCGCGGTCATCTTGAAGATGCCCTGCGCGTTGCCGGCATCGAAGGACAGGTCCAGCGTGGCCGCGGCGCTTGCCGTGGCGGGCACGACATCGCGCGTGATGAACTCGTAGAACGAGCCCGGCACGGTGCGCCCGACCCGCACGCCGTCCGCGCCGACGAAGCCGCGCTCCACCGGGTCAGCCTTGAACGCGGTCTGCAGCACGCGGCCCGAGCGCGAGACCTCCACCGCATCCTTGATGGGACGACCCAGCTCGCGCTGCGTATCGGCCACGGCGCGCACGTCGGCCACGCGGTCGGTGGCGTGGTTAAAGGCGTTGCCCTCGGTGGAAATCCAGGCCATCTCGGCCGATTCCTTGAGCAGCAGCTCGTAGTCGGCCAGCGCAGGTTCGGCGTGGTGGCGCGCGAAGCACGCCGCAAGCTGCGGCACCAGGCGCGCGGCGTCGGCCAGCGGCAGGCAGGCGTCGCGCTCGAGCACGGCGAGCTGCACCACGGCGTCCTCGCCGAGCGGGTCGGCGGAATCGGATACCACGCGCGACACGGCAGCCTGGAACCCTGCGCTGAAACGCTCCGGGTGCAGTTCGCTGAGGAAGTACTGGGCGATATCGTCCGGCAGGTCGGCGTGCGCGTAGGAACGGCCGGTCATGCCGATAYGGTCCAGCGGATAAGTGCCGTTGAGACGGTAGCCCAGCGGGCCCAGGATGCGGGTAAAGGCAATCTCGCCGCCCGGCAGGCGGCCGCAATCCCATTTCACCGTGCGCAGCGCGCCGTGGTCGAACACCACCTGGCCACCGGCCTTGATCACGTCGCGGGTATAGGCCATGCCGGTCGGCACGCGCTCCAGGATATCGGCGAACAGCACCATATTGAGGGCCTGCGCCACTTCGGCGCGGCTGGCGGTATCGCTGCCTGCCGTCAGCAACTCCGGCGAAACATTCATCAATTGCAGTAACTCGGCTGCCTGTGCTTCACCGCAGATGGTCTCGAGAAGTCGTTGCAGATTCGGCTTGGTCATGGTCGATACGCTGGAAATCGTTTGTTTTCGGGGGATGGAGGGAGCACGTAGCTTCCCGGCGGGCTTATTGTGAGACCGCGCCGGACTTCGTACAATTGATAACTTCGCACCAACTTCCTTCCAAAAACGCACTATGCGCAAAGGCATTCCCAGTCTCACCGCACTGCAGATGTTCGAGGCCGCGGCACGGCTGGGCAGCTTCACGCGCGCAGCCGACGAGCTCGCGGTGACCGAAAGCGCCGTGTGCCGGCAGATCGCCGGGCTGGAAGCGCGCCTTGGCGTGCCGCTGTTCCACCGCATCCGCAAGCGCATCGTGCTGACGCCGGCCGGCGGCACCTACGCCGAGGAAGTGCGCGAGCGGCTGGACCAGATCGAGCAGGTCACGCTGGATGTGATGGCGCAGCGCCCGCGCGGGCGCGCCATCGAGCTGGCGATCGGGCCCACCTTCGCCAGCCAGTGGCTGATCCCGCGCCTGCCGCAACTGGCGCGCGCGCTCCCCGACCTCACGCTGCACCTGTCGGCGCGCACCGAGGCGTTCGAACTCAGCGATACCGCCTTCGATGCGGCGATCTACTACGGCGAGGGATTGTGGCCTGGCACCGAAGGCGAGCGCATCCTGCAGGAAGGCCCTTCGGTGCCGGTGTGCAGCCCGGCGCTGCTGGGGCGTCGCAAGCGGCTGGAGCTGGCGCAGATGCTGGAGCTGCCGCTACTGCACCTGACCACCCGCCTGCGCGCGTGGGACGACTGGCTGGCAGCGGCGGGCGCGGCCTTGCCGGCGCAGGCCATGCGCGGCCCACGCTATGACCTCTACACCATGCTGGCGCAGGCGGCGGCGGCCGGGGTCGGCGTGGCCCTGATACCGCGCATCCTGATTGCAGAAGAACTGGCTCAGGGGCGCCTGGTGGTACCGCTGGCCACGCTGCCGGCGGAAGCCGACAGCCGCAAGGCCTATTACCTTGCGCACCGGCGCGGGCTGGCGCCCGACGACAAGGTCCTGCAATTGCGCGACTGGCTGCTGGCGCAAGCCGTCTAGGCAGCTACGGGCACGTCGGCCCAGCCTCAGTGCGCATGGGCGCTGACCGCCTCGCGCGTATCGCGCGCCAGGCCCATGGCAAAGGCCACCTCGGCAACCAGGAAGAGCGGCCCCACCAGCAGGCCGGCCAGGTCGTCGACGAAGGCGGGCTTGCGCCCTTCGTAATAGTGGCCGATGAACTGGATCACCCAGCCCACCACGAACAAGCCGACGCCCCAGGCCAGCCAGGCGCCGGTGGACAGCGCCGCCAGCAGGCCGCCGACATAGACGAAGCCCGCCAGGATCAGCGTCATCGCCACGCCGAAGCCGGCCGACAGGCGCAGATAGAACAGGCACGACAGCGCGTACACCACCATCGCCGGCGTCAGGTAGCCCGCGCCGTCGCCCAGCGGCATGGCGGGGCGCGCCAGCAAGGTGGTGACCGCCAGGACGATCATGGGAATACCGATAAAATGCGTGAATACATTGCGCGGGTCGCGGTGATACGCCGCGTACGCCGCGAGGTGGTCGATCAGTGTTTTCACGGGGGTCTCCTGCCGGCGTGGGGGCTGCCGCTGCTTGTGACGCGGCTCGATGTGGCGGTATGGTATCGGGCAGCAAAACGCCGGTCTGTCGGGTTTTTGACACTCCCGTACCGACTGGGAGCGGCAGCACGCATAAGACGACACAGGAGACGATGATGGGCGTAACGCAACGTACGCAGCAGGCGCCGGCACCCGAGCCGCTGCACGTGCTGCGCGCGGGAAGCTGGTTCGCGGGCCTGCCGCCGGCCATGCAGGAAGCCTTGCTGCGCGACGCCGTCACCCGCAGGCTGTCCGCCGGACAGCTGTTGTTCGTGCGCGGCGACGCCTTCGACGGCATCTTCGTCGTGCTTTCCGGCACGCTGCAGATCGACGCCCACAGCGCCGCGGGCAAGGCGGCCCTGCTCGGCCTGCTGGAACCCGGCGCCTGGTTCGGCGAGATCTGCCTGTTCGACGGCCTGGCGCGCACCCATGATGCGCATGCCACGAGCGCCGCCACCGTGCTGCACCTGCAGCGCGACAAGCTCTACGCCATGCTGGCGCAGCATCCGCAATGGTGGCGCGAGTTCGGCAAGCTGCTGGCGGCCAAGACGCGCGAGGCCTTTCATTACGTGGAAGAAACCCAGGTATTGCCGCCGCTGGCGCGCACCGCGCGCCGGCTGGTGGCGATGGCGCAGGCCTACGGCGACCTGCCCGGGGTAGAGCGCCGCTCCGTCCACATTCCGCAGGAACAGCTCGGCCAGATGCTCGGACTGTCGCGCCAGACCGTCAACCACGCGTTGCGCGAGCTGGAGGCGCGCGGGATGCTGCGGCTGCATTACGCCGACATCGAGCTGCTCGACGTGCCGGCGCTGCTGGCATTGTCCTGATGCGCGGCCGAGGCCGGCGCCAACATATCGAGTCACCATGACCGCAGCAGACACACTGAACACGCCGGACGCACCAGATGCGCTGGACGCGACCCGCCTGCAAGCCTATCTCGACCGCATCGGCCACCCGCTGCCGGCGGCGGCCGACCGCGCTGCACTGGACAGCCTGATCGCAGCACACCTGGCGCGCATCCCCTTCGAGAATATCGACGTGCTGCTGCAGCGCCCGGTCCGGATCGGCGTCGACGCGGTCTTCGACAAGCTGGTCGGGCGGCGCCGCGGCGGCTACTGCTTCGAGCACAACACCCTGCTGGCGGCGGCGCTGCGCGCCCTTGGCTACGCCGTCACCCTGCTGGCGGCGCGCGTGCGCTGGAACGTGCCGGACGACGTGCCGACCATGCAGTCGCATATGCTGCTGCGCGTGGAGGCCGCGCACCTGAGCCATATCGTGGATGCGGGATTCGGTGGCCCCACGCCCTATCGCGCGCTGCCCCTGCCGCCCGCCGGCGATGCCGATCCGGCATTCCCCTACCGGCTGAATCTGGTCGACGATTCCGCCAGCGCCGCCTTCCACCTCTACGACATGGAAGTGCGCGGCGCGGACGGCTGGTTCCGTATCTACCGCTTCGACCTGTCGCCGCAGCAGGCCATCGATTACGAAGCGCGCAACTGGTACACCTCGACCCATCCGGACAGCCTTTTCCGCCAGGCACTGTGCGTGGCGCGCTCGCAGGTCGATACGCGGATGACGCTGCTGAACGACGAATTCGCCGTGCGCGCGACGGATGGCAGCGTCCACCGGCAGCGGCTGGATTCGCCTGACAAGATCATCGAGGTGCTGGCCGAGCGCTTCGGCCTTGCGCTGGAACACGCCGACGCGCAGGCGCTCAAGGCGATCCTGCCCGCGCTGCTGCAGGCGCAGCGCGCGGACTGAGCGGCTACCGCTCAGGCGCGCAAGGGCTGCACATCGAATCCCGCGTGCGCAAGCAGCGCCGGCAAGCCGGTCTCGCCGACCAGATGCAGGGCGCCGACCACCACCAGGGTCGGCTCACGGTCCGCGATCAGCGCCAGGATCTTTGGCATCCACAGCCGGTTGCGTTCGTCGACGAGGGCAGCGAGCGTGACCGGCCACTGCGCGCGGCGCTGCGCCAGCAGCGTTGCGAACGGCCCGGCCTGCCCCAGCCGCCACCAGCGCACCATGTCGACCGGCTCGGCGGCAGCCAGATCCGGCTGTCCGGCGAAGCATGAAAGCATGTCGACCTGTTCGTCCAGCGGGACGCCCTGCAGCAGGCGCAGTGCGTCGCTGGCATCCTCCAGCGCGTCGCTGGCAAGCCCGTCCGCCAGCGCGCGCGCCCACAGGTGGCGGTCCACGCCGTGCTGCGCGACGATACCGTGCCGCGCCGCCAGCGCGAACTGCAGGTGCATCGCCGCGAATACCGGGCGCAGGCGCTCCAGCTCGGCGACAGGCAGGCCGAAGCTCTCCCACAGCCTTCGCACCTGCTCGAGGACGGCGGGCGCAAGGTGCCGGCCGAGACTGTCCCCCGGCGGGAAATAGGCCGCACCGGCATCCGGCGCGCGATCCATCGCCACTTCGAAGACCACGCGCGCGGCCGAACGATAGGCCTGCTCGGCGGCCGGGTCCAGGGCCGATAGCGGCGCGTCGAGTACGTGGATGGCGCCGAGCAGCGTGACGCCGGTGTTCCTGACCTGCCAAAGCATAAAGCGTATACCCCTATGTCGGGACGGGCTGACTTGCCCGCCGCAGCGACGCCAGCATACCTTCTCCCGCAGTGCAGAACACCGTCATGCACCGCATGAATTGCCAAAAGAAAAAACACTGATAAGCCAGGGCGGCGGCCGATTTGCGTGTGGACTGGCCGGTGGCGCCCAACCATAATGTACCGGGCGGTAACATCGGGCAGTGCCTGGCGGCAAGCCGGTTGCGCCTGCCGCGCATTCCCTGATCCGATAGCACCCTTTACAAAACATCCAGTCCCGCTCGGCGAGGACATGGAAACCAGGAGACACGCATGTCATTGTTCGACCTGACCGGCAAGGTTGCCATCGTCACCGGCTCTTCTCGCGGCATCGGCCGCGCCATCGCGGAACAGATGGCGGTACAGGGCGCCAAGGTGGTGATTTCCTCGCGCAAGGCCGAAGCCTGCCAGGAAGTCGTCGACGCCATCAACGCCAAGCATGGCGCCGGCACCGCGATCGCCGTGCCGGCCAATATTTCCTCCAAGGAAGACCTGCAGCGCCTGGTCGACGAGACCAACCGCACCTTCGGCAAGGTCGACGTGCTGGTCTGCAATGCCGCCTCCAATCCCTACTACGGGCCCATGAGCGGCGTCACCGACGAGCAGTTCCGCAAGGTGCTGGACAACAACGTCATCTCCAACCACTGGCTGATCCAGATGGTGGCGCCGCAGATGATCGAGCGCCGCGACGGCTCCATCATCATCGTGTCGTCCATCGGCGGCCTGCGCGGCTCGCCCACCATCGGCGTGTACAACGTGTCGAAGGCAGCCGACTTCCAGCTCGCGCGCAACCTGGCGGTGGAATTCGGCCCGCACAATGTGCGCGTCAACTGCATCGCCCCGGGCCTGATCAGGACCGATTTCGCGCGCGCGCTGTGGGAAGACCCGGAGCGCTACAAGCAATCCACGCAGGGCGCCCCGCTGCGCCGCATCGGCGAGCCGGTGGAGATCGCCGGCGCCGCGGTGTTCCTGGCCTCCGCGGCCAGCACCTTCATGACCGGCCAGGCCATGGTGGTGGACGGCGGCGTGACGATCTGATCCGCGCGGGAACGCCCGTTCCCGCCTTGCGCGCTGCCCAAGCTGTTCCCGCTGTTCCCGCTGTTCCCATCCGGGCTCCCGCTCCCGGCGTGAGGCGCCTTCCCAGGCGCCGGTGCGCCCGGGCGGGGTCCATCCTGCCATGCAGTCAGGGAGGCACCGATGTCGAACCAATCGCAAGCAGCTACGTCCTGGCCGGCCATCAGCCTGGCCGAGGCGCATGCCCGCCTCACCGCGCCCGGCGCTCCATTCGAAACCGAGACGCGCGTCATCCGCGGCATTCCCACCACCGTCTTCAAGAACGCGCCGCCCACGCTGCGCGAGCTGTTCCTGCAAGCCTGCGCGCTGGGCGACAAGATCTTCGTGGTGTATGAGGACGAACGCGTGTCGTATGACGCGTTCGGCCGCGCCGCGCTGACCGTTGCTCACGCGCTGATCCGCGACGGCGTGCGCAAGGGCGACCGCGTGGCGCTGGCCATGCGCAACCTGCCGGAGTGGCCGGTGATCTTCTACGGCGCATTGCTGGCCGGCGCCATCATCACGCCGCTCAACGCATGGTGGACCGGCGCCGAGCTGGAATATGGCCTGGCCGATTCCGGCAGCAAGATTGCCTTCGTCGACGCCGAGCGCCTGGGCCGTATCCTGGAGCATTTGCCGGGCTGCCCCGCGGTCGAACGGATCTACGTCGGCCGTGCCGGCGGCGCCGCGCACGGCGACACGCACGGCGACACGCGTATCGCCGCGTTGGAGAGCCTGGTCGGCACCCCGGACCAGTGGGCTGGCCTGCCCGCGCTGCCCGTGCCGGACATCGGCATCGAGCCCGACGACGACGCCACCATTTTCTACACCTCCGGTACCACCGGCAAACCCAAGGGCGCGCTGGGTACTCACCGTAATTCGGCCACGGTGGCGGTAGCCGGCCTGTTCAGCCCGATCCGCAACTACCTGCGGCGCGGCGAAGCCATTCCCGCGCCGGATCCGGAGGCGCCGCAAAAAGGCATGCTGCTGGCGGTGCCCTTCTTTCACGTCACCGGCTGCATGGCGGTGCTCAATGGCGCGCTGGCCAACGGCACCAAGATCGTCCTGATGCGCCGCTGGGAACCGGTGCGCGCCATGGAACTGATCGAGCGCGAGCGCTGCACGGCCGCTGGCGGCGTACCCACCATCGCGTGGCAGATCATCGAGCATCCGGAGCGCGCGCGCTTCGACCTGTCCTCGCTCGAGAACATGAACTACGGCGGCGCGCCCGCCTCGGCCGAACTGGTCCGCCGCATCACCGAAGTGTTCCCGCATTCCGCGCCCGGCATCGGCTGGGGCATGACCGAGACCTCGGCCACCTTCACCAGCCATAGCGGGGAGGAATACGTGGCGCGGCCGGAAAGCGGCGGCCCGGCGCTGCCGATCGGCGAGATGAAGATCGTCGACGGACGCGGGCGCAGCCTGCCCGTCGGCGAGACCGGCGAGTTGATGGTGCGCGGGGCCAACGTGGTGCGCGGCTACTGGAACAAGCCCGAAGCCACCGCGCAGACATTCATCGACGGCTGGCTCAAGACGGGCGACATCGCGCGGCTTGACGACGATGGTTTCCTGTATATCGTCGACCGCATGAAGGACATGCTGATCCGTGGCGGCGAGAACATCTACTGCATCGAGGTCGAGAGCACGCTCTACGACCACCCGGCGGTGATGGACGCGGCGCTGGTCGGCATTGCCCACCGCACGCTGGGCGAGGAGCCGGCCGCCGTGGTCGCGCTCAAGCCCGGGGCCGAGGTCACGGAAGCGGAACTGCAGGCCTTCGTGGGCGAGCGGCTGGCCGCCTTCAAGGTGCCGGTGCGGATCGTGTTCTGCCCGGAGATGCTGCCGCGCAATGCCAATGGCAAGATATTGAAATCGACGCTGCGCAAGATGCTCGACGCCGCGGCCTGACAATCACGACCGCACCACGGGAGACCATGCCGATGCATCGCCATCCATCATCCACATGCCGCGCGGCGCTGCCGGTCCTGGCCGCCGCACTGCTCGCGGCCGGCTGTGCCGGCCAGGGCCAGGGCAGCGCTGCCGCCCCGGTGCCGGAGATCCGCCCGGGTATCCTGGCCGGCTACCTGCCGGCCGAGGCGCGCCCCGACAGCCTGCAGCTGGTGCCGCCGCCGCCCGCGCCGGGCTCCGCCGCCCAGGCAATGGACGACGAGACCGCCCGCGCCAGCGTGGCCCTGCGCGGCACCGCGCGCTGGCGCCAGGCCGCCGTCGACGCCAACCTCGGATTCCCCCGGGCAGCGCAGATCTTTTCCTGCGCGCTGGATGCGCCGGTGTCGCAGGAGCAGACGCCGCGGCTCTACCTGCTGCTGCGCCGCACACTGGCCGACGCAGGTCTGTCGACCTACGGCGTCAAGGACAAATACGTGCGGCCGCGACCGTTCATGGTCAACCACGAGCCAACCTGTACACCGGATGAAGAACCCAAGCTGGTCAAGGACGGTTCCTACCCGTCCGGGCACAACGCCATTGGCTGGGCGTGGGCGCTGATCCTGGCGGAGACTTCGCCGCAGCAGTCCGATGCCATCCTCGCGCGCGGCCTGGCGTACGGCCAGAGCCGGCTGGTCTGCAATGTGCACTGGCAAAGCGACGCCATGCAGGGCCGCATCATGGGCGCGGCCACCGTGGCGCGGTTGCATGCCGATCCGCTCTTCCGCGCCGACCTGGTCGCGGCCAAGGCAGAGCTTGCCGACGTCCGCGCCAGGGGACTCAAGCCCGCCGGCGACTGCGCGGCCGAGCGCGAGGCGCTGGGCGGCAAGTAGCCTGGCGGCAGGCCGTACCCTGGCCGGACGAGATCAGCCGCGCCCGACGAAGGGCATCTTGGTGGCCATCACGGTCATGAACTGCACGTTGGCGTCGAGCGGCAGGTTGGCCATGTGGACCACCGAGCTGGCCACGTGGGCCACATCCATCAGCGGTTCCGGCGCGATCTCGCCGTTGGCCTGCGGCACGCCGCGGGCCATGCGCGATGCCATGTCGGTAGCGGCGTTGCCGATGTCGATCTGGCCGCAGGCGATGTCGTAGGCGCGGCCGTCCAGCGAGAGGCTCTTGGTCAGGCCGGTGATGGCGTGCTTGGTCGCCGTGTACGGCACCGTGTTGGGGCGCGGCGCGTGCGCGGAGATGGAGCCGTTGTTGATGATGCGGCCGCCGCGCGGGCTCTGCGACTTCATCAGCGCGAAAGCGGCGCGCGAGCACAGGAACACCCCGGTGAGGTTGGTGTTGACCACGGCCAGCCACTGCTCCACCGACAGCTCGTCGATGGATACCGCCGGCGCGTTGATGCCGGCGTTGTTGAACAGCACGTCGAGCCGGCCGAATTCCTCGCGAATCTTCCCGAACAGCCCGTCCACCGATGCCGGATCGCTCACGTCGCACTGCACCGCCAGCGCCGTATGGCCCGCGGCGCGCGCCTGCGCGGCCAGGACTTCCAGCGGCTCGGCGGTACGGCCGGCAAACACCACGCGGTAGCCCGCCAACAGCAGCGCCTGGGCCACTGCCTTGCCGATGCCGCGGGCCGCGCCCGTCACCAGTGCAACCTTGCCTTGCTCACTCATGCTGTTCTCCGAAAAAATAATGGGATCTGCCACGGGCTGGCTGGCGTGCCCGGTCGGCGGGATAGGAATGCTTGCCGGCGGTAAGCGGGGGATGTGTTCGTCGGGCGCCTATTTGACTGGGATCGGCGTGTCCGCCGCCACCGGCACCGCCGTCACGCTGTTCTGAGGGCTGCCGGAAACGATGCGGTCGGAATACGTCAGGTAGACCAGCGTGTTGCGCTTGCGGTCGACCGTGCGCACCACGTGCAGGGCCTTGAACAGGATCGACATGCGCTCGGAGAACACATTGTCCTGCTGGCGCAGCGGGCCCTTGAAGCTGATCGGCCCGACCTGGCGGCAGGCGATCGACGCCTCGGGCGGGTCTTCCGCCATGCCGAGCGAGCCCTTGATGCCCCCGGTACGCGCGCGGGAAACGTAGCAGGTCACGCCCTGCACCTCCGGGTCGTCATAGGCTTCGATCACCACCTTGTCCGAGCCCGTCATGCGGAAGTTCGTGCTGACGCTGCCGATTTCCTCGGCATGCGCCGCCGGCAGGGCCAGCAGCGCCGCCAGCAAGACCGGCACGGCCAGCGCAACGCGGCCCGCCAGGCGGGTCGTCATGGTACGCACGCCGGCTCCCTCCACCTCAGGACACCGCGCCGGTGATTTCGTCATGGCGCTTTTCCATTTCCTGGCGCAGCTGGCGGCGCAGCTGCGCGGCGGCGAAGCGCTGGCGCTCCACCTCGTCGCGCGGCTGCAGCGGCGGGACTTCGGCCGGCGCACCATTGTCGTCTACCGCCACCATGGTGAAGTAACAGCTATTGGTATGGCGCACCAGCTTGCTGCGGATGTTCTCGGTGATGACCTTGATGCCGATTTCCATGGAGCTGCGGCCGGTAAAGTTGACCGCCGACAGGAAGGTCACCAGTTCGCCCACATGGATGGGCTGGCGGAACACCACCTGGTCGACCGAGAGCGTCACCACATAGCGCCCGGCGTAGCGGCTGGCGCAGGCGTACGCGACCATGTCGAGGTACTTGAGGATGGTGCCGCCGTGCACGTTGCCGGAGAAGTTGGCCATGTCCGGTGTCATCAACACGGTCATGGAAAGCTGGTGGGACAGGTCATTCATGATGAAAATCCGGGTTTTCGAAACTGCCGGGCGGATCCGCGAAGGCCAGCCGGAGGGCCGGCGCCGACGATCGGCAGTGTAACCCGGAACGGCCGCCGCGCCGTGCCTGGAGGCGCCCCGGACAGCCGGCCGGGACAATAAAAAAGCGGCCTTCGAGGCCGCCTTCTCATTTCAATGGCGCTGCAGACGCGAACTGCTTACTTCTTCTTGTTCACAGCGTCCTTGAAGCCTTGGCCGGCGGAAAACTTGACCGTCTTGGCGGCCGGAATCTTGATGGTCTCGCCGGTGCGCGGATTGCGGCCGGTGCGCGCAGCGCGCTTGCCCGAGCCGAAGCTGCCGAAACCCACCAGCGTTACCGAATCACCCTTGGCAACCGCCTTCTTAATGTTGTCCAGAGCAGCATTCAGCGCGCGCTCTGCTGCAGCATTGCTCAGTTCCGCGTCAGCGGCGATGGCAGATACCAGTTCACCTTTATTCATGGCTGATTTCCCTTGTTGGTCGTCGTCATCGGAGTGTCTGCCACGCGGCAAATCACCGATCGGCGCAGTCTAATCTGCGCTTTACGCATTGGGCAATCCCCAGTGGCACCAATGCAACGAAAAAAGCCGCAAATCCTTGAGTCAAGCGCCTTTGCGGGGAATTTACCCCCCCTTTTCCGGGCTTTCAAATGCGGCTGCTGGCGGTATCGGGAAATCGAACATGCGTACGCGCGCAGGACCGCGATGCCCCGCGGCGATCCTGGCATTTGCCGACACCCGCGGCCAACGGCAAAGCGCCGCTCTGTGCGCATGCACGACGGAGGGTTCAGAACATTCTCTGCGTCTTGCGCCCGCGATTTCGCTAGTCGATTGCGCTAGTCGATTGCGCTAGTCGATTGCGTTAGTCGATTGCGCTTGTGATTCGGCCTGCGATTCGGCTTGCGATTGCGCCGGCCATTGCGCCGGCCATCCTGCTCGCCAGCTTTTTGCACCAATATGGTAACACCGCTCTTTTTGGTGCATACAAAGTGAGATGTTTCGCCCCAAAACAAGGCATTGCCTCATATTGGCGCAAGCAGAACGCGCGGCGCGGGCGCACGCCGCCGTGTCATCCGCCGCTTCCCGGCTGCACGCTCGCCGGGGCGCGTGGGCTCCGGGCAGGCCGCGCGCGACAATCCGGTGCGTGATCCACCAACTCGGTGCAATTTTCGCACCGTCCTGGCTCAAACTGGAACGGATATTGCATACCAGTGCTCCCATTTTGAGCATGAGGAATGTATGGACAATTGGAAGAGCGGCACCGACGCCCTGTTCATCCTGCTGGGGGCGATCATGGTGCTTGCCATGCATGCGGGCTTTGCCTTTCTTGAGCTAGGCACCGTACGCAAGAAGAACCAGGTCAATGCACTGGTCAAGATCCTGGTGGATTTTGCGATTTCCACGATCGCCTATTTCTTTATCGGCTATACGGTAGCTTATGGGGTCGAATTTCTCGCCAGCGCCCAGACGCTGGCGCAAAGAAGCGGTTATGAGCTGGTGAAATTCTTCTTCCTGGCGACATTCGCCGCGGCCATCCCGGCGATTATCTCGGGCGGCATCGCGGAGCGTTCGCGCTTCAATCCCCAACTGGTGGCGACCTTCGTCCTGGTCGGCCTGGTCTACCCCTTCTTCGAAGGCATCGCCTGGAACAACCGCTTCGGCGTGCAGGACTGGATCGCCTCGGTCGCCGGCGCGCCCTTCCACGACTTCGCCGGCTCCGTCGTGGTCCATGCCATGGGCGGCTGGATCGCGTTGCCGGCCATCCTGCTGCTCGGCGCGCGCCGCGGCCGCTACCAGAAAGATGGCCGCATCAGCGCACACCCGCCCTCCAATATCCCGTTCCTGGCGCTGGGCGCGTGGGTGCTGGCGGTGGGCTGGTTCGGCTTCAACGTCATGAGCGCGCAGACCGTCGACAAGATCAGCGGACTGGTCGCCATCAACTCCCTGATGGCCATGGCCGGCGGCACGCTGGCCGCCTGGGCGGCCGGCCGCAACGATCCCGGCTTCGCCTATAACGGGCCGCTCGCCGGGCTGGTGGCGGTGTGCGCGGGCTCGGATCTGATGCACCCGCTGGGCGCGCTGGTGACCGGCGGCGTGGCCGGCGTGCTGTTCGTCTATCTGTTTACGCTGGCCCAGAACAAATGGCACATCGACGATGTGCTGGGCGTGTGGCCGCTGCACGGCCTGTGCGGCGCGTGGGGCGGCATTGCCGCCGGCATCTTCGGTGCGCAGGCGCTGGGCGGCATCGGCGGGGTTTCGCTGGGCGCGCAGGCGATCGGCACCCTGCTGGGCATTGTCATCGCCCTCGTGGGTGGCACCGTGGTCTATGGCACGCTGAAGAAGGTGGTCGGCATCCGGCTGGATGCCGAATCCGAATACAACGGCGCCGACCTGTCCCTGCATCGCATCTCGGCCACGCCGGAGCGCGAAACCAACTGGTAGATCGACGCGGCAAGGCAGCCGCCTGCCGCTCCCGCCGCTCCCGCCGCGGCACGCCGGGCCAGCCAGGCCCGCCGTGCCGCGCGATTTTGTGCTTGAACTTCCGCTCGCGGCAAAGCAATAATGCCTTGACCGCCCCCGCGTCACGCCCTCGCCGCGCCCGGGCATCCGCTGCATGATGTTCGTTGCTTGTGAACCTGCAAGAGCCAGCAAGGGAGAACGCGATGGATGCCACAACGCTGCAGAAGCTCCAGGATGTCGTGGTCGCCTATGCGACCGAATTCGGGGTCAAGATCCTTGCCGCCCTCGCCTTCTGGGTGATCGGCCGCTGGCTGATCCATGTCGTGGTACGCCTGGTCCAGGGCTCGTTGTCCAAGCAGAAGGTCGATCCGACGCTGCTGCGCTATGTCGGATCCATCGTCACGGTCACGCTGAACGTGGTGCTGGTGATCGGCATCCTCGGCTATTTCGGCATCCAGACCACCACCTTCGCCGCGCTGATCGCAGCGGCCGGCATCGCCGTCGGGATGGCGTGGTCGGGGCTGATGGCCAATTTTGCCGCGGGCGCTTTCCTGGTGGTGCTGCGGCCATTCAAGGTGGGCGATTTCGTCACGGTGGCCGGGGTGACAGGCACTGTCAGGGAGATCGGCCTGTTCGCCACCACCATGGACACGCCCGACAACGTGCTGACGGTGGTCGGCAACAACAAGATCTTCGCCGACACCATCCAGAACTTCAGCGCCAACGCCTACCGTCGTGTCGAGCTGAAGGCCCAGCTGTCCGGCAGCACCGATACGGCCGCTGCCATTGCCCTGCTCAAGGAACGCATCGCCGCGTTGCCGAACGTGCTGGCCGAACCCGCGCCCGACGTCGAGATCCTCGAGTTCACCCTGGTGGGGCCGGTCCTGGCCGTGCGCCCCTACTGCCATACCGATCACTACTGGCAGGTGTATTTCGACACCAACCGCCTCATGCGCGAGTGCTTTGGCGAGGCGGGCTACGCCGCGCCGATGCCGGCCCAGCTGGTGGTCCTGCAGCAAGGCAGCAGCAACGCCGCAGCCTGACCGTGCTCCGGCACGCTGGCGCGGCTCACGCGTGGCGCTGCGCCTGCATGCCGGYGCGCCCGACCATGCGCATGCCCACGGCCCCGACGCCGCATACGGCCATGACCACCGCGAGCGGCAGCGCGCTGCCATCGCGCCAGAGGCTGACCGCGGCGCCGGCGAGCGTGCCCAGCGAAAACTGCAGCGTGCCCATCATCGCGGAGGCCGTGCCGGCCCGGTGCCCTTGCTGGGCCATGGCGAGCGCCGAGGCATTCGGCAGGATGCAGCCCAGGCTGGCGATAAACACGAAAAAGCCCGCCAGGAGCACCGGCAGCGATGCCATGCCCGCCAGCGCCGCCGCGGCCAGCAGCACGCCAGCCGCGCACGGCGCCACCAGCGCGGCACGCAGCACGTGGTCGAGCGGGCGGGTGCGCGCCAGGCGCGCATTGAGCTGCGACATTGCGATCAGGCCCAGCGCATTGGCACCAAACACGAAGCCGTAATGAGAGGGCGCGATGCCATGCAACTCGATCAGCACGAACGGCGACCCCGCGATATACGCGAACATGCCAGCCTGCCCGCAGCCGGCCGACAGCGAATAGCCCACGAAGCTGCGGTCGCGCAGCAACTGGGCGTAGTTGGAAAGCACATGCCCGAGGCGCAGCGGCATGGCGCTGGCGTGGTCGAGCGATTCCTCCATATAGCGGTGGACCACCAGCAGGATCGCCAGGCTGCTGCCGCAGAGCAGCCAGAAGATGGCGCGCCAGCCGAACGCCCCGAGCACGGCGCCGCCGATGACCGGCGCCAGGATCGGCGCCAGGCCCATGACCAGCATCAGCGAGGAAAAGGCCCGCGCGGATTCATGGGCTTCGAGCCGGTCGCGGATGACCGCGCGCGCCATCACCATGCCGGCGCAGCCGCCCAGCGCCTGCAGGAAGCGCCACAGCATCAGCGCTTCGACATCCCGCGCGAGGGCGCAGCCGGCCGCCGCGGCAGCGTACACCAGCAGCCCGACGTAGAGCGGCGGCTTGCGGCCGAAGCGATCGCTGATCGGACCATAGAAGGCCTGCCCCACTGCCAGCCCGACCAGGAACGTGCCCAGCGTCAGCTGCACGCGGCCGATGTCCACGCCGAGATCGCCCGCCAGCGCGGGGAAACTCGGCAAGTACATATCGATGGACAGCGGCGCCAGTGCTGTCAGCGAAGCGCATACCAGGAGCCAGAGTGGAAAACGCGCGGACTGGGGTGCGCGGGTGGAACGGGTCATCGGGACATCCAGAGGAACTAGCAAGCGCGCCGGCAGCGGCAGGGCCAGGGGCAAGCGAGACACGCAAGGCGAGGCGAAAGACGTAATTGTTGCATACCGTAACAAGCTGCGTATTCGGCGCGGCAAGCGTGGATGATGCGGGCCCGCGCCCGCGGTTCGCGGGGTGCCGCTTTCAACGCCAGCGGGGCCAAGGGTACAATGCCACCCTGTCGGCCGCCCGGGGCGGACGGTCAAGCAGCCCGACGCACCGCGGAAGCCCGCTCACCGGCACGGTTTCCGGCAACGTTTTCCTGCATGAGAACAAGATACGCTCTGCTTTCCGCTTTACTGACCCTGGCTGCCGGCGCGGGCAGCTTGCCGTGCGCGCACGCGGCCCCAGCTCCGGTGCCGGCGCCGGCCAAGGCCGCCGTGTCGGCCGCGTCCGCCCCGGCGGCGCCTGACGAGGCCGAAGCGCTGGCGCAGATGCTCAAGGGCGCGGCCACCGGCCAGAACACCGGCGCGGCCGGCGTGCCCGAACTGCTGCGCAACACGGCGCGCCCGGACAATATCCTGGCGCGCGCCTGCCGCCAGCTCAACGACGCGCTGCCCATCGAGATCGACGGCGAAACACGCCTGCGCCGCTGCCAGTCGGTGCCCGGCAAACACGTACTCTTTCAGCTGGAACTCACCAAGTACCGCGGCCCGATGCTGGATCTCGCCAGCTTCGAGCTCAGCTATGCCGCGCCGTTGCAGCGCAATATCTGCGCCAATCGCGACGTGGAAATCCTGACTAAGCTGGGCGTGAGCATGATGTTCCGCTACATGACCCGCAACGAACGCAGCGAACGCCGCGTGGGCGACGTCTATATCAACTCCCCGATCTGCGCCTCGGCATTGCGCTAGGCGACGCTCCTCTCCCCCCGAATCCGCGGAGCAAAAAAAACCGGCACCCCGCAGGGTGCCGGCATGCCAGGGCGTGCGATGAATCAGGCCAGGCGCGGCCGCAGCGGCACCACATTGGCCGCGCGCCGCGGCAGGATGCGCGTTTCCTTCCAGCGCGCGTGCGCCAGCGCGGATCCCCATACCAGCTCATGCAGCCTGGCCAGCGCGAACGGATCGCCCAGCAACAAGTGCTTCTGCGCGGCGCTGAGTTCGTCGGGGCCGCCCGTCAGGGCCTGCTGCACCAGCGCGGCACGCTCGCTCTTGGTGGCTTCCGGCTGGATCAGGCGGGACGTGGCCGTGGCACACATCAGCGCATTGGTGACCGGGTCGACCACGGCATCGATAAAGGCCGGCGGCTCGCCGGCGGCTTCGACGTGCTCCTGCATCGCCACCATCTCACGCGGCGGCCTGGCTTCCTCGGGCGTGACGAACAGCCTGGCGCGGCGCAGCGCGCGGCCGAGCGACACGCGCGACAGCAGCACGGACAGCGGGATCGAGAACGCCAGCGCGCCGACGATCGGCAACAGCCACCAGACGAAGTTCGGATCCAGCCACAGCACCAGCCCGCCCCATGCGAGGCCGAGCAAGGTATGCAGGCCGTGACGGCGGAATGCCTCGCCCCAGGTGGTTTCGGCATCTTCGCGCGGGGGCGACTTCCACGTAATGCCCCAGCCGCTGTAGGCCGCCACCACGAACTTGGTATGGAACAGCATGCGTACCGGCGCCAGCAAGGCCGACATCAGCACCTCGATCAGCATCGACAGCACCAGCCGCACCGGCCCGCCATAGTTGCGCGCATCTTTCATCAGCAGCACGATGCTTGCCACCTTGGGCAGGAACAGCAGCGTGGCGGTGGCCGAGAACAGCGCGAGCGCCTTCTCCGGATGCCACTCCGGCCAGGTCGGGAACAACTGGTACTGCTGGGTGAAATACTCGGGCGGCACCAGCGCGTGCTTGGCCAGCATGATGGTCGACAGCACCAGGAACAAGAACCACAGCGGCGCCGAGAGGTAGGCCATCACGCCGGTGAGGAATACCGCGCGGTGCACTGCGTGGAAGCCCTGCTTCATCCACAGGCGGAAGTTCATCAGGTTGCCCTGGCACCAGCGGCGGTCGCGCTTGACCTCGTCGAGCAGATTGGGTGGCAGCTCCTCGTAGGAGCCTTCCAGGTCGTACGCGATCCATACCCCCCAGCCAGCGCGGCGCATCAGCGCGGCTTCGACGAAATCGTGCGAAAGGATCTCGCCCGCCAGCGGCCCCTTGCCCGGCAGCGGCGCCAGCGCGCAATGCTCCATGAAGGGCTGGATGCGGATGATGGCGTTGTGGCCCCAGTAATGCGACTCGCCAAGCTGCCAGTAGTGCAGGCCGGCGGTAAACAGCGGACCGTATACGCGCGTGGAGAATTGCTGCACGCGCGCATACATGGTCTCGCGCCCCACCGCGAGCGGGGCAGTCTGGATGATGCCCGCGCCCGGGTTGCTTTCCATCAGCTTGACCAGCGTGCTCAGGCACTCGCCGCTCATCACGCTGTCGGCGTCGAGCACCACCATATAACGGTAGGCGCTGCCCCAGCGCCGGCAGAAGTCCGCCACGTTGCCGGTCTTGCGCTTGACGCGGTGACGGCGCCAGCGATAGAAGATCCGGCCGAAGCCATTGACCGCGCGGCAGGTTTCCATCCACGCGTCGGTCTCCGCGGCGCGCAGGTCGGGGTTGCCGCTGTCCGACAGCACGAAGAAATCGAAGCGCGCCAGCTCGCCGGTGCGCTCCATCGATTCATAGGTGGCGCGCAGGCCGGCGAACACGCGGTTCACGTCCTCGTTGCAGATCGGCATGATGACCGCGGTGCGCGCCTCCTCGGCGATCGGGCCCGCCTGCGCCGCCGAGCGCGAGATCAGGTGGCGGTCGCCGCCCTTGGCCAGCACCAGGAAGCCCATCATGGCGGTCCAGAAGCCGGCCGACACCCACGAGAACAGGATGGCGAAGAGCGCCAGCACGGCGATCTCCAGCGGGTCGGTGCCGTGGTATGGCAGCACCTTCGTCATGAAATACGTCGCCAGCGCGGTCTGCCCGGTGACCAGGCCGAGCAACACCCAGCGGCGGTGCGCACCGGCGGGGTGCCACTTGCCTTCGGCATCGGGGCCGTCATGCAGGGTGTCCCAGGTTTCCGGCACCGGCGGGCGGCCGAGCATGCGGCGGCCCAGGTTGCGCAGGAAACCGGTGACGATATGCGGCGGCCATGCGCGCGGCACCATCGAGGCACGCTCGGGCGCCGGGCCCGTATCGATATGCACGGTGCCGTCGTCATGGCGCTGGATCAGCGGTTCGCCGGCGGCCTGCGGCGCGCCGTAGGCGAGATTGAGGCGGCGCCCGACCGATGCGTAGGCGGTGCCGCCAGCCGGCGGCTGAGCGCCGTCCCTGGCGGTGAGTTGGCGTTGCAGCAAGTTCATGGCCGACTCCGTGTCGGCGCTGTCGCTGACCGTAATGTTGTTAAGCAGCTCGCGGCGCTGGTCTGGCGAGACCGGCACGCGATCGAGATAGCGCTCGCATGCCGCCGCCGGGGCGGCGCGCCGCTTCAGCCTGGGGGTAAGATGTAGCTCCACGTCTCGGATAGGGTTGTATTGCCGTTGCGAAGATAGCCGCGCAATTCGACCGGCTTGTTCTCGTCCTTGCGACGCACGATCATCGTCATGCGCCAGCCGCCGGTTGCATCATTGCGCTGCGTCGAAGTGTTCAGCAGCTCCCCGTTGCTGTCGGCCGAGATCACCGGATCGATGCGGGTGTCGGCGGCCAGTTTCTTGAAGGCAGGGCCTTCGAAATCGACGACCAGCGAAAAACTGGTGTCGTCCTGCTTGCGGCTCAGGCCCTGGCCTCGCCGCGTTTGTGTCACCCACGACAGCGGCGGCAGTTTTTCGCCGTCCTTCTGCCACAGCAGGCGGTACTCGAAATCGAAAGGTTGCCTGGGCTTGGGCGGGTTGTCGGGCACCCAGTAGGCCACGATGTTGTCATTGGTCTCGTCGGGCGTAGGGATCTGCACCAGCTCCACCCGGCCCGAGCCCCAGTTGCCCTTGGGCTCGACCCAAGCGCTCGGGCGCCGCTCGTACCATGCGCCGATCTCCTGGTAGCTGCTGAATTCGCGGTCGCGCTGCATCAGCCCGAAGCCCTGCGGATTGGTGGCGGCAAACGATGTCACCAGCAAACGCTTGGGATTGCCCAGCGGGCGCCACACCCATTCGCCGGTGCCGAGCTGCACCGAGAGGCCGTCGGAGTCATGCACCTCGGGCCGGTAGTCGGGCACCGGCGAGGGCTGGTTCTCGCCGAACAGGAACATGCTGGTCAGCGGCGCCAGGCCGAGCTTGGTGACGTTCTCGCGCAGAAACAGCCGCGACTTCACCTCCATCGCGGTCTCCGCGCCCGGGCGGATGACGATGCGGTAGGCGCCGCTCATGCGGCGCGAATCCATCAGCGCGTAGATGGTCAACTGCTTGTCAGCCGGCGACGGGCGCTCGATCCAGTACTCGACGAAGCGCGGAAACTCCTCGCCCGAGTTGAGCGCAGTGTCCACCGCCAGCCCGCGTGCCGACAGGCCGTACCACTGGTCCTTGCCGAGCGCGCGGAAATAGCTCGCGCCGAGGAAGGACACCACTTCGTCCTTGCCCTTGGCCTGGTTCAGCGGATACAGCACGCGAAAGCCAGCGAAGCCGAGCGTCTTGAGCTTGGCGGCGTCGACCTTGTGCGGACCATAGTTGAACGCTGCAGGATCGAAGCGGATCTCGCGCGCGCTGCCACTGACCACCTCGTTGATGCGCACCGGCTGGTCGAACACCGTGCCTTCATGGAAGAAGGACAGCTCGAAAGGCAGCTTGGCATTGCGCCACTGAAAGCGCTCGGGCTTGTACTCGATCTCGCGATAGCGCTCGTAGGACAGCTCGCGCAACTCGCGCGGCAGGTTTTGCGCCGGTGCCTTGTAAGGGCTCGCGGCCAGCTGGTGTGCCCGCGCCGCCACGGTCTCGAAATCGAACGCATGCGCGGCCACCGCGCAGACTGCCAGCATGCCACCGCACAACCACCTGCCCAGGCGCGCGGCGCGTGCGCTGGCAAGCGCCGGCTGGCGGCGTGGGGCGTTTGCGGAGATCGGCAAGGTAGCGTTATCGGACATGGATGCCATTGGCAGGCGGGGTTGGAGGCAACGGCAGGACAAGGGTCCGCAGCAAGAGGCGGACCATCGTTCAGCCAGGCGACAAAAAGGCGGTGATCGCAACGATGCGCGGCAGTTTCGGTGAGCCGCTTGCGCAAACCCGGACGGGCTCGCGGCGCAACATTTCGCTAATGTCTTAGCAACGTAACAGGTTTGTTGCAATGCGCAATAGGACCTTAACAATTCGAGTCTTCAAAGTCACGTTTCGATCACGCAACGTTTGCAACAAATTGAAACCCCAGTCTGCTCAAAGCCGCATTCCACATGGCCTCCCGCCCCGCGCATCACATCGGATCCGTACTCGCGAAGCGTCCGCACCCGGATCCGGGCGCAACGGCGCGCGAAGGACGCCCGATGGTCTTTGCAGGCTGTGGCCTGGGTCATGGCAGAGCGGGAAAACAACTCGACACGCGGGCGCCACGCGCAGCCCGGCATGTCGTGCAGAGATGCGAGCGGAACCCGAAACTGCAACGCTAGGATATGGATTCGGCTTCGTCAACACGCGCCACGATGCCCCGAAAGAGCGCATGGCGCACCTCGGGCGTTCGTGCAGTGCACCGTCCGGCGAGAGGCACGCAAAAAAAAGAGAGGCCGTAGCCTCTCGATGGATTTTCGCCTCGGCGCCAGTCCCCCCGGATGGCATATCGCCACTGGGCACCGGTACCCGCGCATACGCGGCAACGCGCCGGAACGGCACGGCATGGCGGACGCGGGCGGCGCGGCGAACTATTGCGGCAGCAGGCACGCGCCTGAGCGTGCCCGCTGCCTGTCGCCTCTCACTGATGGCGCTCAGGCGCCTTTATTCATCATCTTGTCGGTATCGGACGGCGCATGGTTCTTCTTCTTTTTGGCCGGCTTCTTGGACATCTTGTCCGAGCTTGCCGCCGGCTTGTCACCGGCCGCGGGCGCGGCCGGCGCCGAAGCCTGGGCATAGGCACCCGCACCGAACATGGCCAGCGTCAACATCACGATCCACTTCTTCATGTCAGCCTCCTGGTCCGCTGTAAAAGAAGCCTGCCTGCGGCCGTGGTGGCTTTGGGCTGATGCGCTTCGTCACTACCAGCAACGGGACAGGGAAGCGATGGGTTGACGCGCCGTCCCGCCTATCGACATTGCGACGCAGCATGCAGCGCGCGGGGCGACAGCGCGCCTAATGGCAGAGGCGGCTCAGCAGTTCGCCGGCAATGGTGCCGCCTGCGGCAGACTGGGGCATGCCGGCCTGTGGCGCGCTGATGGTATAGAGCGACTCGCCGCGCGCGTAGCGCTTCGGATAGAGGGTCTGCTCGACCACGGCATACATGGAAGTCGCACAGTTGAAGATCATGCGCTTGAGCGAAGAACGGATCGGCTCGCCGCTGGCGGTGCGGATCACCCCGGCCGGCGCATTGCGCATGACAGCCACGCCGACTTCGGCGCCACGGCGGCGCACCGAAGTCTTGTCGAAATAGGAAACCACCCCGTTGGCGCCCATCAGCGGCAGCCAGCGCTGCGGATCGGGCGCGGCGGGATCGGGTGCGGCCAACACCGAGCAGCCTTCGCGCGGCGTGGAACGGAACACGGTGCCGCCGTTGCTACCCTGGCATTGATACAGGCCCGCGGCGGCGGGCCGCGCCGGTGGACGGCTCGGCGTGGACGGCAACGCAGAAGCTGCTGGCCGCGAGCACGACAACAGCATGAAAAGCGGCGCGCAAGGACATGGACGGACCCTCGTTTGGACCAAAAAAACAGGCCGCATTGTCGCACAGCGCGCCAGGCCCGCTCCGCAGGCGGGCGCCGGGCTCAGCCCTGTTGCTCGCGCCAGGCCACCAGGTCCGCGATGGTCAGCACCGGCAGGCGGTACATCTCGGCAAACGTCAGCGCCTCCGGCCGGCGGGCCATGGTGCCGTCCGGGTTCATCAACTCGCACAACACCGCGGCCGGCGCCAGGCCCGCCAGGCGGGCGAGTTCGACCGAGCCCTCGGTATGGCCGCGGCGGGCCAGTACGCCGCCGTCCACCGCGACCAGCGGAAACACGTGGCCCGGGCTGACCACGGCATCCAGGCCCGCATCGTCGGCGATGGCGGCACGGATGGTGGTGATGCGGTCGGCCGCGCTCACGCCCGTGGTCACGCCTTCGCGCGCCTCGATCGAGACCGTGAAGGCAGTACCGTACTGGCTGCGGTTGTTTTCCACCATCGGGCGCAGGCCCAGGCTGGCAACCTTCTCGCGCGTCAGGCACAGGCACACGATGCCACTGCATTCGCGGATCATCATGGCCATATTGGCCTGGGTCAGGCGTTCGGCGGCAAGGATCAGGTCGGCCTCGTTCTCGCGGTCGTCGTCGTCGAGCAGCACCACGGGACGGCCTTCGCGCATGGCCTCCAGCGCCTGGGCAATACGCTCGCCAAGCGGACGCGCGTCGGCCTCGGCGACGGCCGGGAAGGCAACGGTAACGGCGGGGTTTTCCTGGGTGGGAAGGGACAGCATGAAACGCTCCTTGAATCACGATAAGTGGGCGTTCCAGGGGATCAGCGGAAAAACACAGGCAAATTCAACCGGGCAGGCGCGAGCGCGCGCATGCCTGGCATCCAGCCGGGTTGTACCGCCCATCTTCTTTCATCCGGACTATGACCGTCGGCCCTGGCCTCTCACCAGGTCTGCTGACCCCGCACGGGAATGCGGGCGCTCGCGGGCTCGCCACCTTGTGGTGACATACCGCCGGTGGGGACTTGCACCCCGCCCTGAAGACGTAACGATGCCGGCGCGCCGCCAATGGACTGGCGGGCGCGCCGGCAGCGGAATGTTAGCACGAGTGCGGCAAGGCTTGCCTGGCGCGCCCCGGCGGCTGCGGCGCGGCCGCGGTCTGGCTGGAAAGCGCTTCCAGCGCCAGGCGCGAGGCATCGTCGGCCGGAAAGAAGCATTCGATGCGCATTTCCTGCAGCGTGATGTCCTGCGGAATGCCAAGCGTGGTCAGCGTGGAAAACAGCGCGGCCCGGAAGCCGCCGGCGGCCACTGCAACCGGCAGCATCGGCGGCGGGGTGCCGCCGGCGGCCTCGTCGTCGGCCAGCGGCACCCCGCCGGGTCCGAGCATGTCCGGGTGCCAGGACGAAATGCGGCTGAAGATGGCGCGCGCAGTCTGGTCCTGCGCCTGCGTCTGCAGTTCCTGCCAGACCCGCCTCAGCAGGTATCGCCCGACCTGCCGGGCGTTCTCGATCACCGGCCACAACCCTTGCGGGTCGAACACCGTCAGCATCAGGTTGATGCGCCCGCTGCCCTGCTCCAGCGTGGACGGCTCGCGGCCGTCCAGCAGCACGCGGATCATGTTGCGATAGGCCTGGTTCGCGTCGAGCATATTCCAGAACCGGTCCAGCACCACCGCCGGATAAGGCTCCTGCTTGCTGAGGATCAGCGCCACCGCCTGCTGCACCATCTGCAGCGCAGGCGCGCCGAGGCCGTGCTCGCTATAAGCGGGGGCAAAGCCGCCCGCCAGCAGCAGGCGGTTGCGCTGGCGCAGCGGCACGCCGAGGCGGTCCGCCAGCGACAGCACCATCTCGCGGCTCGGCCGCGCGCGGCCGGATTCGAGGAAGCTGATATGGCGCTGCGACACCCCTGCCGCCAGCGACAGCGCGAGCTGGCTGTAGCCGCGCCTGGCACGCCAGTAGCGCAAGAGCCCGGGGAAGTCGGTTGCGGTCTCGGAGCTGGGGGTCAAGGTATCCATGACGGCATTACAGCACGGCCGCCGCCACGCAGCCATTACCTGCAAGGTAATCGTCGCCGGGCGCGCTACGGCGACACGCTCGTCCACAGGCGCTGCGCCGGCACTGGCACCCATGATAATCTTCGTTATTTATCAATGTGTTATATCGACAATTTCAAGTAGAACACCGACTTCAGGAGGCGGGTCCGTCCGAAATCCGAAGGGCGCAAACGTCCGGATTCCGGATGCGGCGCGGCCGTGCCGCATCGGCACATGGCCCTGGCTGAAAGAGAAGGAAGGGGCATGAAGGACAGCATGCAGCACACCGGCCCGGTCTGAAGCAGTGCGGACACACAGCAATGTTATGCTTTGGGCCTCGATAACTCCTGCGCGCACAGGGCGCGCACCCTGATGGAAATTGCCATAATACTGGCGCTGATTTTGCTCAACGGCCTGTTCGCCATGTCGGAGATCGCCTTGGTGACAGCCCGCAAGGCCCGTCTGCAAAAGCAGATCGAGGAGGGCGACCGCGGCGCCATCGAGGCGATCAAGCTGGGCGAAGATCCCACCCGCTTTCTGTCGACCGTCCAGATCGGCATCACCTCCATCGGCGTGCTCAACGGCGTGGTCGGCGAGTCCACGCTGGCGCAGCCGCTCGGCATGTGGCTTCAGGGCTTTGGCATGCAGGTGTCCACCGCCGGCTATGTGGCGACCGCCATCGTGGTGGCGGGCCTGACGTATTTTTCCATCGTGCTGGGTGAGCTGGTTCCCAAGCGACTCGGCCAGATGGCCCCCGAGAGCATTGCGCGCCTGGCGTCGCGCCCCATTGCCTTCCTGGCGGTGGCCTCGACGCCGTTCGTCAAGCTCCTGTCCAGCTCGACGCGCCTGGTGCTGCGCCTGCTCGGTGTGAAGAGCGGCCGTGGCCCGGCGGTGACCGAGGAAGAAATCCACGCGCTGCTGGTGGAAGGCTCGGAAGCGGGCGTCATCGAGCAGCACGAGCACACCATGGTGCGCAACGTGTTCCGCCTCGACGACCGCCAGCTCACATCGCTGATGGTGCCACGCGGCGACGTCGTGTGCCTGGACGTGGAAGTGCCGCTGGAAGAAAACCTGCGCCGCATCGAGGAATCCGACCATTCGCGCTTCCCGGTGGTGCGCGGCGGCATGCACGACATGCTGGGCGTGGTCAGCGCGCGCCAGTTGCTGGCCCGCCGCCTGCGCGGCGAGCCCACCGATCTGACCGCCGTGCTGCAGTCCCCTGTGTTTGTGCCGGAGAGCGTGACCGGCATGGAGTTGCTGGAGAACTTCCGCGCCTCGGGCGGCCAGATGGCCTTCGTCATCGACGAGTACGGCGAAGTGCTGGGCATCGTGACGTTGCAGGATCTGGTCGAAGCCATCACCGGCGAGTTCAAGCCGGACAGCGCTGGCGAGGAATGGGCCGTGCAGCGCGAAGACGGCTCGTGGCTGCTCGATGGCCTGATTCCGATCCCCGAGCTGAAAGACCGTCTCGGCCTGCGCCACGTGCCGGAGGAATCCAAGGAACGCTATCACACGCTGTCCGGCATGCTGCTGCTGTTGCTGGGCCGGCTGCCGCAGACTGGCGACACGGTCCGCTGGGGCGACTGGAAGTACGAGATCGTCGACATGGACGGCAAGCGCATCGACAAGGTGCTCGCCTCCCAGGTGCCGCCCGAGGACGGCGCCGACGCGGAAACCACGGGCTGACACCCCGCCTTGCCCGGCGCGCGGCAGGCGCCCTGCCGCGCGGCCTGCCCTGCCCGCCCCCGCCTGCTGCGCCCGGTCCGCCACCGCGGGCCGCCGGGCCTTCGAAACTTGATCTCCGTCAAGTCCTCGCATCTCCGCACAATCCCTGTATCCCGCGCGCTTCGGGGCGTGCCCGGTCTACCGTATGATCGGGTCTGATGCCGTGCCGCCCACGGGCGCCGCGCGGCAAGACAGCGCTATACGCCATACACAGGGACCCCCCAATGCATCCAGACGCAGACGGCACCGTCGGCACACCGGAGGTGGACCCGCTCGAAACCGGTGATTTCGCCGCCATGCTGGCGGCACGGCGACAGCAGGCGCATGCCACCCAGCGCTTCGCGGTGCTGATGATCCACCTGGACAGGTTTACCCACGCCAGCGAGTTGCTCGGCCCGCAACTGGCGGGCGGCGTGCGCGCGCAGGCGGCCGCGCGCGTCGCCGCCCACGCGCAGCCTGCCGATCTGGCCTGGCTCGGCAACGCTGATATCGGCGCCATCGTGGCGCTGCCGCCGGGGGCCGACGCGCCGGAAGCGGCGCTGCGCCTGGCTCGCGGCATCGCCACCGTGCTGGCGCGGCAGTTCCGGCAGAACGGCTTCGAGCTCTTCTTGTCGTGCAGTGTCGGCGTGGCGCTGGACGATCCCCACAAGCCTGCCGAGCGCAGTGTGCACGAGGCCTTTGACGCCATGCTGCGCGTGCGCAAGCGCGGCGGTGACGGCGTTGCCGGCTGCGCGGTTGCCGCGCCCGCGCCGCTATCCTCCCCGCTGCTGGCGGCCTTGCCGCAAGCGCTGGCGCGCGGCCAGCTCACGCTGAACCTGCAGGCGCGCGCCTCGCTGCACACCGCCCAGGTTTCCGGCTACACCGTCCGGCTGCGCTGGCAGAGCCCGGAGTTCGGCCGCGTGGCCCCGCACGACTTCCTGCCCGCGCTCGAAGCGCTGGGACTGATGGGCGACGTGGCGCGCTGGATGATGGAAACCGCGCTGCCGCTGCTCGATTGTCCCGGCATCGCCGATCCTGTCCAGCTGGGCTTCCTCGTCTCGAGCAATCAGCTGCACGGCACACCTTTGATCGACACCCTGCTGCGCACGCTCGAGCGCCAGCATCTCGACCCCACCCGGGTCTGCATGGAGATTCCCGCCGCAGCCGTGCCCGAGGGTGACGCCGTGGCCGCCGGCAAGCTCCACACCCTGCGCCGCGCCGGGCTGCGCTTTGTCCTGAGCGACTTTGCCGGCGGCCCGGGCGAAAGCGCCAGCCGCGCAACCCTGGAGCGGCTGCAGCCCGACCTGGTGACGTTCAACGCGCGCAGCATCGGCATCAGCGACCGCCCCGACCACGAGAACGCCGCCGTGGCGCGCTTGCAGGCCGCCTGCGAACTGGCAAACCGGCTTGGCGTGCCGGTCTGCGCCAAGGGCATCGAAACCCGCCGCCAGCTGGCCGAGGTGCGCCGCTGGGGTTGCAGCAGCATGCAGGGCTACCTGCTCGCGCAGCCCTTTCCCGTTCAATGGCTGGCGCAGACGCATGCGGCCATCTGCGCACGCGCGCGCGAATTGATGGACCAGTCGTAGGCCGTATTTTCGGCGTTACCCCGACTGCGTTGCGCAGCGAAAAAGTTACAAAAAGCCATGCAAGGCACTGGGATGCTTCGCCGCAACAACTGTAGAATTGCGGCGAACAAATCGACCGAAAGGAGTCTGGCGTGAAAAAAGGATGGATCTTCTGCGTTCTGTTTGCCACCCTGCTTGCTGGCTGCAATACCATGGCCGGCCTAGGACAGGATATTCAGAAGGGCGGCCAGAAGCTCGAAGGCGCGGCTGACCGCAGCAAGTAAGCCAAGCGACAGCGCGCAGGCGCCCGCATGGTCGCCTGGCGGCAAAAGGCCGGCGTCAGTGCACGCCGGCCTTTTTTTGCATGCGGGCCCGGGACCGCACGCCCTTCACAGAAGCTCTTCGGGTGTAAACGGCCCCATCACATCGATCCACAGCCGCCTGGACCAACTGGTATCCGGCTCGGTGTCCAGCACCACCATCTTGTCCCCCCTGCCATCGACCCATTGCACCGCGCCCGCATCGGACAAGCGCAGCAGGTAGCTGTTGTCGTCGATCGCGCCGGCAAACAGCTGCGCCACTTGCTGCGCCAGCCGCGGACTGTGGATGATCAGGCCGGTTTCGGTATTCTGGCTGGCCGAGCGGGGATCGAAATTCATCGAACCCACGAACAGGTTGCTGCGGTCCGCCACTGCGGCCTTTACGTGCAGGCTGGCCTGCGATGAAGAAAAGTCCCCAACGGCTTTCTGCGGCCGGCCAGGGTGCGCCTTCAGTTCGTGCAATTCCACGCCGGCGCGCAACATGGGTTCGCGGTAGCGCTTGTAGCCCACGTGAACGATCGGCGCATCGGTGGCGGCCAGCGAATTGGTCAGCACCCTTACCTTCACACCCTGCCTGACGAGCTTGGCCATCCATGCCACGCCGGCATCGCCAGGCACGAAGTAGGGCGAGATCAGGATGATCTCCTGGCGTGCATCGCTGAGCATGCGTCCCAGCTCCTCCACCATGGTATCGGTGCCTTCGGGCGCCTGATCGGGCGAGGCCTTGTTCGGGGTATCCACCATCACGCTGGCGGCGGCCCACTCCAGCGGCAGCTTGCCGCCCCCGGCGAGCTGGCGGCCCAGGAAGCTGGCGCGCGCATCGATGCGGCCCGGGGGCGTCATGCCCTGGGCCTCGAAGCGCTTGCGTTCCGTTTCTTCGTCGACCAGGGCTTGCTCGGGCCTGGCCGCGCCCGCTGCGCTACCCGCGCCGGAAGCCGCTGCGGCGCCGGTGCCCGTGGATGGCTGCGATGCTGCCGCCAGCTCCTCGCTTGAGGCCAGTTCCTCCACCGGCACCGCCAGCGGGCTGTTCCAGTAGCTGTCGAACGCCGCCGACAGCCGCCGCACGGCCGGCCCGGCGGCGATCACGTCCAGGTCGACGAAATTGGCGTCAGGCGCGCGCAGGAAATACGCGTTGCCGATATTGCGCCCGCCCGTCATGGCCAGCGCGTTGTCTGCGATAAAGGCCTTGTTGTGCATGCGCCGGTTGATGCGGCGGATATCCCCCGCGGACGACAGCATCCGCGTGAACTTGGAAAACCGTCCGGCCGGGAATGGATTGAACATCCGGACTTCGATATTCCGGTGACGCGCAAAACGAAGGAAGGCGCGATCCTTGCCGTCGCTGTGCAGGTCGTCGACCAGCATGCGCACCCGCACGCCGCGTTCAGCCGCGGCGCGCACACGGCGCAGGATCTCGCGCGAGGATTCGTCGGCATCGATGATGTAGTACTGCAGGTCCAGCGTGCGCGTGGCGCGGTCCGCCAGCGTGATGAGGGTGCCGTACGCTTCCTCGCCGGAGACGACCACGTGGAAGCCGGACAGCGCCGGGTCGGGCGAGCTCTGCGCCACCAGCCGGCCCAGCGCCGTGCCGCCGGAATCGGCCAAGGCAGCGCTCTGCTGGCGCGGCACGTCTTGCGGCAGGCTGGCGCAGCCCTGGGCGAACAACGCCAGTGCGCAGGCCAGGGCGCGGCCGAAGCGGCGTACCCATGCGGCGCCAGGCCGCAGGCCGCAGGCCGCGCGCTCTTTATCCGGAGCCGTTGCCGCCGCCGTCACCGCAAAACGCGCCAGCATGCTGACTCCGGCTGTCGGGATACCCCAAGCTTAGAGCCTGGCGCGGCGCGCGGCTATCCGCCTTTGTCCGACGCAGGGGACAAAGGGAGTGAGCGCACCGGCCCGTTCTTGCGCCCCGGGCCTGCTCAGGCTGCCTTGCGCAGTGCGGCGGCCTCGCGCGCCAGGGTACGCACGCGTTCCCAGTCGCCCTTGGCCACGGCGTCCTTCGGCACCACCCACGAGCCGCCCACGCACACCACGTTCGGCAGGGCCAGGTAGGACGGCGCCCGTGCCGCGTCGATGCCGCCGGTGGGGCAGAAGCGCAGTTGCGACAGCGGGCCATACAGTGACTTGAGCATCGGGATGCCGCCCGCGGCCTCGGCCGGGAAGAACTTCAGGAACTGAAAACCGCTTTCCAGCGCGGCCATGGCCTCGCTGGCGGTAGCCACGCCCGGCAGCAGCGCCACGCCGGCGCCTTGCGCGGCCACGGCAAGCGCCGGCGTCAGCCCCGGCGACACGGCGAACTTCGCACCCGCCTCGCCCACGGCCTGGAGCTGGGCCGGCGTGAGCACCGTGCCCGCGCCGACCACGGCGTCAGGGAAGGCAGCAGCGACCGCCTTGAGGGCTTCCATGGCCACTGGCGTACGCAGCGTGATCTCCAGCACGGGCAGGCCGCCGCCGATCAGCGCTTCGCTGACGTGCAGCGCTTCATCGACGGAAGAGAATTCGACGGGTACTTCGGGTACTTCGGGTACTTCGGGTACTTCGGGTACTTCGGGTACTTCGGGTACTTCGGGTACTTCGGGTACTTCGGGTACTTCGGGTACTTCGGGTACTTCGGGTATCTCAGGTCGGTCAGCGAGCAGGTCAGCCGCCGCGCGCGGACCATGCCGGCGCAGGCATCACGCGATCACCGATACCGATTGCGCCAGCCGCGCCAGCACGGTGTCGGTGGTCGGGATCGGCTCCACCGCGCCATAGCCCGTGGTGGAAAGCGCCGCCGCCACGTTGGCATAACGCGCGGCCTCGAAGGGATCGTCGCCGGCCGCCAGGCGCGCCACGAAGCTGCCGCCGAAGCAGTCGCCCGCGCCGGTGGCATCGAGCGGGCGCACCGGGTATGGGGCCACCAGCGTGCGCGCTTCGGGCGTCGCCACGTAGGCGCCCTCCTCGCCCAGCTTGAGCGCGACCAGGCCAATACCGCAGCCCAGCAGGTAATCGACGATCGCATCGCGGTCGTTGAGGCCGGTCAGCACGGTGATGTCGTCCCAGCTCGGCAGGCACACGTCGGTCAGCGCGAAGGCCTCGCGCATGATGCCGCGCGCCCGCGCCAGCGTCCACAGGCGCAGCCGCAGATTGGTGTCCAGCGTCACCCGCACGCCGGCCTTGCGCGCGTGTTCCATGGCCGCCAGGCCGGCGTCGCAGGCATGGGTGCTGATGGCCAGGCTGATGCCGGACACATGCAGGTAGCGCGCCTCGGCGATGGCATGGTGCGGCAGGTTTTCGTGGCTGTAGCGGCTGGCCGCCGAACCGTTGCGCAGGTAGTCGAAGCGGTGTCCATGCGCATCGTGGGTAACGAAATACACGCCGGTCGGCGCACCCGCATCGATGCGCACATGGCGGGTATCGACGCGTTCCTGCGTCCACAAGGCCAGCAGGCGCTCGCCGAAGGTGTCTGCTCCTACCGCGCTGATATAGCCGGTGCGGGCACCCTGGCGCGCCGCGGCAATGCAGAAGTTGGAAGTGTCGCCGCCAAAGCCCTGCAGGTAGCGGGTGGGATCGTCGGGCTGCTGGTTGAATTCCACCAGCGCCTCGCCGAAAGCGAGAATGTCGATGCTCATGGTGCAGGCGTCCCCTTGGGTTTGCGTTGTTCCGTTCGCGCTGGCCGGGTTCAGAAGAAGGTCTGGACGATGTCGGTCACCCGCAGGCTGCCGTCCAGCACCGGGATGTGGCGCCATTTGTCGAAGGTCAGGCACGGATGCGAGATGTCGAAGGCGACCATGTCGCCCACCTTGATGTCATCGCCCGCACGGATCTGCAGGTAGGCGTGCTGGTCCATCATGCCGGTCACTTCCCAGTGCGCCGGCACCGCGGCCGGCGCCGCCGTGCCAGGCCGGTAGACCTGGGCCGGGATCGGCATGCCGGCGTCGAAGGCCGCGTCGCGCTTGCCCATGCCGATGATCGCGCGGTCCGGCTCGGGAATCGACTGCACGTACGCCCACAGCTGCAGTGCCGGCAGCAGGCCTTCGCGCATCTTCTGCGCGACCGGGTTGCTGGCCAGGATGCGTTGCTGCGCGGCGCGGTAGATGCCCACGTCATGCGTCAGGTAGCAGCCAGGGCGCAGCACGATATCGATCGGCGCGCCGATCTCGGTGCGCGCGAACTCCTCCGCCACCACGTCGTACCAGGCCGAACCGGCACCCGACATCACAACCGGGCTGCGGCCGAAGCGCCCGGCCGCGAACAGCTCGCGCGTGACCGCCACGGTGCGGCGCAGGAAGGCGCGGATATCCGCTTCTTCCTTGAGCACGCCTTCATAGATTTCCACGCCCGCCAGCGACAGCACGCCCGGCCAGCGCGCCAGCGCGGCCAGCACGGCTTGCTGCTGCTGCGCGTCGCGCACGCCGGTGCGGCCACCCGCCACGCCAAGCTCCAGCAAGACCTGGAGCGCCTGTCCGCGGCTGCTGAAGTAGGCGCCGAGCTGGTCCACCAGCTCGGCCGAATCCACCAGCGTGAAGAACTCGAAATCCGGGTCGCGCAGCAGGTCSGCAACGATCTCCATATTGCGGCGGCCCACCAGCTSGTTGGCCATCAGCACGCGGCGCACGCCGTGCGCGTAGGCTGCGGCGGTCTGGTGCGCGGTAGCCAGCGTGATGCCCCAGGCGCCGGCCGCCAGCTGGCGCGCGAACAGCTTGGGCGCCATGGTCGTCTTGCCATGCGGCGCCAGCTGCACGCCATATTCGTGCATGAAACGACGCATCCATTCCAGGTTATGCGCCAGGCGTTCTTCATACAGTACCGCCGCCGGCAGGCTCAGGTCCTCGCTCAGCAGTTGCCAGCCGACCTGGCCTGCCGCGTCGGGCGCCAGCGGCGTCTCCAGCTTGCCCAGCGCCTTGTTGAGCGGATCGATCGTGCCGGCTTGGTACTTTATTTCATGCATGTCTGTCATCGCTGTGAAAAATTCCGATTGACGTAATGATAGCCTTGAAATTACGATATTTCATCCTTGTTATAAAGTAACATCCAAAGCCGGCGACGCAGTTCATTACCCGGCCCACGACCTCACGACCTCACGCCCGCCTGCCCATGTCCGCGCCCTTCGACATCCTGTCCCGCATCGCCGAACGTGGCCCCACGCTGCGCCTGGCCGAGCAGAAGGTCGCCCAGGTGATCCTGGAGGATCTTGCCGGCGCCGCCGCCACCAGCATCAACGAACTGGCGCGCAAGGCCGGCGTCAGCGAAGCCAGCGTGACGCGCTTCGCCAAGGCCATCGGCTGCCGCGACGTGCGCGATCTCAAGCTGCGCCTGGCGCAGGCCACTGCCGTGGGCCAGCGTTTCCTGCAGGCGCAGGGCGCCCGCACGGCCGAGCCGGCTCCGGCCACGCTGGCCGACAGCATCCATGCGGATATCCTGGACTCACTCGAGGTCAACCGCAAGCTGATCGATCCCGCCCATATCGAGCGCGCCGCGCGCCTGTTGCTCGATGCGCGCATGGTCTACGCTTTTGGCATGGGTGGCGGCTCGTCCTTCATGGCCGACGAGGCGCGTTACCGCCTGGCCCGCCTGGGCCGTCCCGTGGCCAGCTACCAGGATGCGCTGCTGCAGAAGATGGTGGCTGCCACCCTGCACAAGGACGATGTCGTGCTCGCCTTCTCAGCCACCGGCAGCGTGCCCGAGATGATCGCCAGCTGCGACATCGCCCGCGAATACGGTGCGCGCCTGGTGGCGGTCACCGCGCTGGGCTCGCCGCTGGCCGCGCGCGCGGACGTGCTGCTGCCGGTGCGCACGCTCGAAACCGATTTCATATTCAAGCCCTCGGCCTCGCGCTACGCGATGCTGCTGGTGATGGACGTGCTGTCCACCCAGCTTGCCTTGCTGCAGCAGGACCAGAGCCAGGACCAGCTGCGCCGGCTCAAGCTCGTGCTCGACACGCACCGCGGCAGCGTCGCCGCGGACAGCCGCCAGCCGCTCGGAGACTGACATGCCCGAACTGTTCGACACCCTCATCCGCGGCGCCACCGTGCTGGACGGGTCCGGCGCCGAAGCGCGCCTGGCCGACGTGGCGCTGCGCGCCGGGCGCATCGCGCGCATCGCCATGCTGGAAGACGGCGCCGATGGCATCGACCCCGGCAGCGCCGCGCACGTGGTGCAGGCCGATGGCCTCGTGCTCGCCCCCGGCTTCATCGACGTGCATACCCACGACGACACCAATGTGGTCCGCCAGCCCGAGATGACGCCCAAGCTCTCGCAGGGCGTCACCACGGTAATCGTCGGCAACTGCGGCATCAGCGCCGCGCCGGTCACGCTGCGCGGCGATCCGCCCGACCCCATGAACCTGCTCGGCAGCGCCGACGCGTTCCGCTACCCGGATTTCGGCGCCTACGTGCGGGCCGTGCAAGACGCGCAACCCGCCGTCAACGTGGCGGCGCTGGTCGGACATACCGCGCTGCGCAGCAATCATATGGACCGGCTCGACCGCACCGCCACGCCGGAGGAAACCGCGGCCATGCGCGCGCAGCTCGAGGATGCGCTGGCGCACGGCGCGCTGGGCCTGTCCACCGGGCTGGCCTACGCCAATGCGTTTTCCGCCACCACCGACGAAGTGCTGGCGCTGTCCGAACCGCTGGCCCGCGCCGGCGCACTCTATGCCACCCACCTGCGCAGCGAGTTTGCCGAGATCCTCGAGGCCATGGACGAAGCGTTCCGCATCGGCCGCCATGCGCGCGTGCCGGTGGTGATCTCGCACCTGAAATGCGCCGGCCTGGACAACTGGGGCCGCAGCGCGGAAGTGCTGGACGCGCTGGAGCGCGCGCAGCGCTGGCAGCCGGTGGGCTGCGACTGCTATCCCTACACCGCCAGTTCCTCCACGCTCGACCTCAAGCAGGTCACCGGCGACTTCGACATCCAGGTCACCTGGTCCGAGCCGCACCCCGACATGGGCGGCCGCCTGCTGGCCGACATCGCCGCCGAATGGGAGACGAGCCTGGAAGACGCCGCGCGTCGCCTGCAGCCTGCCGGCGCGGTCTATCACTGCATGGAAGACGCGGACGTGGACCGCATCCTCAGCCACCCCGCCACGGTGGTCGGCTCGGACGGCCTGCCCAACGACCCGCTGCCCCACCCGCGCCTGTGGGGCGCGTTTCCCCGCGTGCTCGGCCACTACGCGCGCGACCGCGAGCTGTTCCCGCTGGCGGTGGCCGTCAACAAGATGACCGGCCTGTCGGCCGAGCGTTTCGGCCTGGCGCAGCGTGGCTTCGTGCGCGAAGGCTACTGGGCCGACCTGGTCCTGTTCGACGCCGCCACCATCCGCGACGCGGCCAGCTTCACCGACCCCATGCAGCCGGCCGAAGGGATCGCCGCGGTGTGGGTCAACGGCGAACTGTCGTGGCAGCAGCGCAAGGCAACCGGCGTGCGCGCCGGCCGCTTCCTGGCCCGCGCCAGGCCCGCCGGCGAGGACGCCCCGACCGCGCACTGACGGCGCACTGACGGCGCACCGACAGCCCGCAGGCGACCCGACACCCGGTCAATCAACCATCACCGATCAACGATCAGATTCAGGAGTTTCCATGGAAATCAAGCGCTTCGGCGTCGAAGGCGGCACCGGCACCGGTGGCCAGCACATGCCCTTTGCCCGCGCGGTAGCCGCCGACGGCTGGCTCTACGTCTCCGGCCAGGTGCCGATGGTGGCCGGCGAGGTCATCGACGGCGGCATCGTGCCCCAGACCCACCAGGCCATCAAGAACGTGCTGGCCATCCTGGCCGAGGCCGGCTACGGCCCCGAGCACGTGGTGCGCTGCGGCGTGTGGCTGGACGACGCGCGCGATTTCGCCTCGTTCAACAGGATCTTCAAGGAATACTTCGGTGCCAACCCGCCGGCGCGCGCCTGCGTGCAGTCCAGCATGGTGGTGGACTGCAAGGTCGAGGTGGACTGCATCGCCTACAAGAAGCCGGTGGCCTGAGACCGGCCAAGCGCAAGCAAAACACTAAACCGGCCGCCACGCGGCCATTTTCATAGCGGACGCGGGTGAGCCCCGCCGGGCTCGCCGGCGGACCCCGCACACAGGAGACAACATGGGCGCCGTAACAGGAACCACACTATTGCTGTATGCGCTGATCGCCGTGATCGCACTGGTCGTGCTGATCGCGAAGTTCAAGCTCAACCCCTTCATCACCCTGGTGGTCGTCTCGGTACTGCTCGGCTTTGCCGTGGGCATGCCGATGGGCGACATCGTGAAATCGTTCGAAGCCGGGGTCGGCGGCACGCTCGGGCACATTGCGCTGGTCATCGGCCTGGGCACCATGCTCGGCAAGATGATGGCGGAATCCGGCGGCGCCGAGCGCATCGCGCGCACCCTGATCGATTTCTTCGGCGAGAAGAACGTGCACTGGGCCATGGTCACCATCGCCTTCATCGTCGGCCTGCCGGTGTTCTTCGAAGTCGGCTTCGTGCTGCTGGTGCCGATCGCCTTCAACGTCGCCAAGCGCACCGGCACCTCCATGGTGCTGGTCGGCATCCCGATGGTGGCCGGCCTGTCGGTCGTGCACGGGCTGATCCCGCCGCACCCGGCAGCGCTGCTGGCCGTGACGGCCTACGGCGCCGACATCGGCAAGACCATCATGTACGCGCTGATCGTGGGCATTCCCACCGCCATCCTCGCCGGCCCGCTGTTCGCGCGCCTGATGGACCGCTACGTCAAGCTGCCCGATGTCAATCCGCTGGCCGCGCAGTTCACCGAGGAAGACAGCCCCGGCACGCACGACCTGCCGAGCTTCGGCATCACGGTGTTCACCATCCTGCTGCCGGTGGCGCTGATGCTGATCGGTAGCTGGGCAGACCTGTTCACCACGCCGAAGACCTTCGCCAACGACTTCTTCAAGCTCATCGGCAACTCGGTGATGGCCCTGCTGATCGCTGCGCTGGTCAGCTTCTACACCTTCGGCAAGGCCCGCGGCTTCACCCGCGAGAGCATCCTCAAGTTCACCAACGAATGCGTGGCGCCCACCGCCATCATCACGCTGGTGGTCGGCGCCGGCGGCGGCTTCGGCCGCGTGCTGCGCGACTCCGGCATCTCCAACGCCATCGTCGACGTCGCCACCGGCGCGCATGTCTCGGTGCTGATGCTGGGCTGGCTGGTCGCCGTGCTGATCCGCATCGCCACCGGCTCGGCCACCGTGGCCATGACCACGGCCGCGGGCATCGTCGCGCCAATCGCGGCCAGCGTGCCGGGCACGCGCCCCGAACTGCTGGTGCTGACCACTGGCGCCGGTTCGCTGATCCTGTCGCACGTCAACGACGGCGGCTTCTGGCTGGTGAAGGAGTACTTCAACATGACCGTGGCCCAGACTTTCAAGACGTGGTCGGTTTGCGAGACGATCATCTCCGTGGTGGCGCTGTTGCTGACGCTGGCGCTGGCTACCGTGGTCTGATTGGCGTTATCCGCGGTGGGGCGCGCGCCCCGCCTCGGCTTCGCGGCCCGGGTCGTGACCGGGCCGCCACCTCCCTCCTCCCATCACGAAGACGTTCCTGCGATCGCCGGCGGCAGACGCCGCGCACCCCAAGAGCGCCACCTAGGAAAGAACGGCAGCGCCATCCCGGCGTCGCCGTTGGTGTGCCCTGCCCTTTACAGCATCGCCTGCACCCGGTTCACGGCCACGTCGAGCTGCGCCTTGAGTGGCGCAAGCAGGCAGTGCACCTCGTGACCGGGGGCGGACAAATCGCCGTCCGCTTCGAGCAGCCGCAGCACTGCGCCAATCCCTGCACTGACACGCAGCAATGCATCACAGCCGTCCTGCGCGGCGCACTGGATGCTGCTGCGAGCTTCGTCAAGTTGACAGGCCAGTTCCTGCACCCGCAGTCGCTCCGGGGTATCCGCAGGAAAGGTGACTTGAATCAGTTCTGCTATCAGATCAGCTTGCCGGGGAAGAGCGAACGCTGGTGGATCGATATGAGTGGATGGCTCAGAACGAGCAAAAGTACTAGGCATGACGGCCTCCAGTGACTTCATGGACGGCCCGCCGCTCATTTCCACGTGAGGGTGGCGGGCCCGCAGCGGAGGTGGAAATACCGGCGTCACAAGCTCCGGCCAGCCCGAGAGCTGCCCCGCCCGGCCCGCCATAGGAAAGCTATAGGCGCGCGCGAACGCAACGGACGAAAAAAATGCCGCAGATAGCGGCAGTCCGCTTGTGACGAATTTCGGGTTTCCACGCCCGGCCACCCTTGTTTGGGGTGACGTGTGGGATTCTCCAGCAGCCGCACGCCCATGTCAAATCCGGACTTCCGCCCTAATCTCGGCCACCCACATTCCCGCCCACCGGCGCATTCGCCTCGAACTTGGCCCGATGCGTGGAGAAGAACGTGCGCACGTTGCGGACGTTCGAAGCCCCGGCGAACAGCCGGCGTGCGAACGCGTCGTAGGCAGCCATGTCGGCCAGTTCCACCGTGACGACGAAATCCGGGCCGGGCGATACCCGGTAGCACTGGGTGACCGCCGCCTCGGCACAGATATAGGCTTCGAAGGCGTCGTGGTCCTCGGCGGTCTGGCGGTCCAGGCTGATCTCGATGATCGCGGTCAGCGGCGTGCCGGTCTTGTGGTGGTCCAGCACGGCGATCTCCCGCTGGATGACGCCGCTCTCCTTGAGCCTGCGCACCCGCCGCAGGCATGTCGGCGCGGACGCATGCACACGCTCGGCAAGCTCGGTGTTCGAGATCGCCGAATCCGTTTGCAGGATCCTGAGGATGCGCAGATCGAGATCGTCCAGGGGCACGCCAGTCACGAATACTCCATATCAAGCCGCATTGAGATGAAAGAAAATTTCACCATGAATACTAGTAGCTCGATTATTTCATTGGCCTTTAAATAATGAAAGAAAATTACATAACACCCACCCTACCATCCTGACCACTGCCAGTTAGGCTGATCACGAAAGGGAAGCAATATGTGCGGAATCGTTGGCGCCGTCGCGCAGCGGGATATCGTCCCGAATCTTGTCGAGGGCCTGAAGCGGCTGGAGTACCGCGGATACGACTCGTGCGGTGTCGCGCTGCATTCGGATCGCAAGCTGGTGCGCGCGCGCAGCGTGGACCGGGTCGCCGCCCTGCAGGCGGACATCGCCCGGCAGGGCTTGCAGGGGTACACCGGCATCGCCCACACGCGCTGGGCAACCCACGGCAAGCCGGTCACCGACAATGCCCATCCGCACTTCTCGCCGCGCGAGGATGCGGCGCGTATCGCGCTCTCGCACAACGGCATCATCGAGAACCACGAGGAGCTGCGCGCCAGCCTGGAGAGCAGCGGTTATGTCTTCGCCAGCCAGACCGATACCGAGGTGATCGCGCACCTGGTCGATCAGCTCTATGACGGCGACCTGTTCGAGGCGGTGAAGGCGGCGGTGCCCGGCTGCGCGGCAGCTTTGCCATCGCGGTGCTGTGCCGCGACGAGCCGCACCGCCTGGTGGGCGCCCGCAACGGCATGCCGCTGGTGGTGGGCGTGGGCGAAGGCGAGAACTTCCTGGCCTCCGATGCCATGGCGCTGGCCAATGTCACGGACCGGATCGTCTACCTGGAAAACGGCGACGTGGTGGATGTGCAGCTGCATCGCTACTGGATCGTCGACGCGGCCGGCCAGCGCGCGGAGCGCCCCGTGCAGCAGGTGGCGGCGCACGGCAGCAGCGCCGAGCTGGGCCCCTACCGCTACTACATGCAGAAGGAGATCTTCGAGCAGCCGCAGGCCGTTGCCGACACCTTGCAGGATGTCACCGCCATCATGCCGGAGCTGTTCGGCGACAAGGCGTGGCGCGTGTTCAATGGCGTGGATTCGGTGCTGCTGCTGGCCTGCGGCGGCAGCTACCATGCCGCGCTGACCGCCAAGTACTGGATCGAAAGCCTGGCCGGACTGCCGGTCAGCGTCGAGATCGCCAGCGAGTACCGCTATCGCGAGAGCGTGCCCAACCCGCGCACCCTCGTGGTCGCGGTATCGCAGAGCGGCGAGACGGCCGACGTCCTCGGCGCGGTCGAAGTCGCCAGGCGGCAAGGCATGCAGCACACGCTGGCGATCTGCAACGTTCCCACCAGCGCGCTGGTGCGCGAATGCGCCCTGACCTTCATCACGCGCGCGGGGGTCGAGATCGGCGTGGCGTCCACCAAGGCGTTCACCACGCAGCTGGTCGCGCTGTTCCTGCTGGCGTTGACGCTGGCACAGATCCGCCAGCGCCTCTCCGAGCACGACGAGCAGCAGCACCTGCGGGCGCTGCGCCACCTGCCGGACGCCATAGGCAAGGTGCTGGCCCTCGAGCCGCAGATCATGGCGTGGTCGGAGCTCCTGGCAGGCCGGGAGAACATGCTCTTCCTCGGCCGGGGCATGCATTATCCGGTGGCCATGGAGGGGGCGCTGAAGATGAAGGAGATTTCGTACATTCATGCCGAGGCCTATCCTGCCGGGGAACTCAAGCACGGCCCGCTGGCGCTGGTCAGCAACGAGATGCCGGTGGTGGCGGTCGCGCCCAACGACCGCCTGCTGGAAAAACTCAAGTCGAACATGCACGAAGTCAGCGCGCGCAGCGGACGCTTGTTCGTGTTCGCGGACAGCGACTGCGGCATCGCGCCAAGCCCCGGCATCGAAGTGCTTCGCCTCACCGAGTACTACGGGCCGCTGTCACCGATCCTGCATACGATTCCCATGCAGCTGCTTGCGTACCATACCGCGCTGGCCCGCGGCACCGACATCGACAAGCCCCGCAACCTGGCCAAGTCCGTGACGGTCGAGTAGGCGCTTTCCGGTGCCGGAAGCCTGTTCTATGCTTAGCTACGAAGTGCGTGGCGTCGGGGAAGTGCCGCCGCACGGCCCCCGATGAAGCCCCCGTTCATCGGCTGCGTACCGACGAGTCGGATCGGTGAGACAAATGCGCGCCGTGGTCTTCTGCGCTGTGCAATTCCTGCTTGCGGTCACGTGGACGCTCTACCTCGCGTTCCTGCCGCAGCTGGCGGCGCAAGCTGGCATTGCGAAGCAGCATATCGCCTGGATCCTGCTGATGGACCAGGCGATCTTCGTCGCGACGGATTGCGCGCTTGGCATCGCGGCGGACCGCGTCGCGAATGCCATGCGGCATCTGGGCGGCTGGATCCTGGCCCTGAGCGTAGCCTCGGGCGCTGCCTTTGTCCTGCTGCCCAGGACGACTTCACCCATCCTCCTGATCGGACTGACCGCGCTATGGGCCGCGACATCGTCCGCGCTGCGCGCGCCGCCGATGGTGATCATCGCCAGGAGGACACACCGGTCGGCGGCACCCTTCCTTGTGGCGTGCTCGCTCCTGGGCTTGGGCGTGGCTGCCGCGCTGGCGCCCATGCTGACCATATGGATGCGCCACGTTTCGCCGACCTTGCCGTTTGCCGTGGCAAGCGCGGGGCTGGTCGCCGCCGTCATGGCGTTGCGCTGGCTCGATCATCTGCCCGAGCCCGGTGCCGCCGACAGGCAAGGCGCGCCTGGCGAGAAAATCCGCGCCGCCTGGCTGTTCTTTGCTGCCGTGTGGAGCCTGGCGCTGGGATTCCAGGTCCACACCGCCGTCAATTCGGCGCCGGCCTACATGCGCTTCGCGCCGGCTGCCGATCTGGCGCGTTTCATGCCGGCCTTCTGGATCGGCTTTGCCGTCTGCGTGTTGCTGCCGCGCGCGGCGGTCTTCAGGCGATGCCCCGCGCACGTGCTGCTGCTGGCGGCCACCGCGCTCGGCGCGCTCGCGCTTTGCGGATTCACCGCCGCGCCATCGCTCGCCTGGGTGCTGGTCATGCAATGCGCCGCGGGCGGCTTATGGGGCGTGATCTTCGGCACGGCCGCCAATGCGGCCCTGGATGCCGGCCGTGTCGGGCGCGAAGGCAGGTTTACCGGCCTGGTCTTCGCGCTGTCCGCGCTGGCGGCCTTCATGCGCATCGCCATGATGGCCGCCGGCGCGGGCAGGCACCCGGACGTCGCCGCCGTGCTGCCGTGGCTGCCGCCGCTGGCCTGGGGCATCGCGGCGATGCTGCTTGCGCTGTTCTTCGCGGGCAACCTTGCCTATTTCAACGGGCAGGCGCGTCTGGCTGGCAACGTACCGGGTGCCGGATGAGCAACAGGCGTGACGAGGTCAATCTTCGATGTTGGAGCACCGCCACGCAGGCCGCCCCGCCATGCGGCGCATCAGGCGCCGCAATGCGCGCGGATGTGCACGATGCGCTGTTGCAACAGTGTTTTTGAGCAATCGCTCCAATCCGGGTATTGGATTCGGTACACCTAGGGTTTATACTAGCCCCTGTCTCCTCCTTGTCTCCAAGACATGGATTCAACCCGCCCCTCGTGGGCGGGTTTTTTTTCATCCGTAGGTCGCCGGCCCCGGCGATGACAGCATGAAACGTTTCGCCGTATTTGCCGTGGCAAGCTGGTCCGCTGCCGCACTGGTCTATTTCGGGCAACACTCGTCGGCCATGCTGGCGCTTAGCTGCATCGTGGTGCTCGCCGGACTCGACATCGCTACCGGACTCTGACCGGACCACCCCAGGCCTGCCCCTTGCGGCCGGCCTTGCGCCTGGCGTCACATTCCCGGTGGCGCCTTGACTGCCGCCCATTTGTGAAGGTAACCTTCACAGACACCCTTCACATCTCCCTCCCACCATGAACGCTCCACACAGCGATTCCGACACGGCGCATGCCCTGGCGGCGGAGCTGCGGGTCGTACTCGGCAAACTGACCCGGCGCTTGCGCGAAAAGTCGCATTTCAGCCATCTGAGCTGGACCCAGCTGCGCGTACTGCTGCGACTGGAGCGCGACGGGCCGGCCACGGTGTCGGCCCTCGCACGCGCCGAGGGCATGCGCCCGCAATCCATGGGCGAAACCGTATCCGCCCTGAAGAGCGCCGGACTCGTCAGCGGCGCGCCGGACCCCACGGACGGGCGGCAAACCGTCCTGTCCCTCACGCCGGCCTGCGTGGAAGCAGTCAGGGCCGGCCGCGCGGCGCGCGAGGACTGGCTGTTCCACGCCATCGAAACCAAGCTCGCCCCGGCAGAGCAAGAACAGCTCGCGGGGGTCGTCGGACTGCTCGCGCGGCTGGTGGAGTCCTGACTCCCGGCAAGCCGCTTGCGCACAACCACCATCGCCCTGATCACCGCAAGGAAGACAGCATGACAACGACCACGCTCGACCCCAGGACCGCCCTCATCGTCATCGACCTGCAACAGGGCATCGTGTCATACCCCACCGTGCATCCGGTGGGCGGGATCGTGGAGAACGCCAGCGCACTGGCCAGCGCCTTCCGCGGCCACGGCCTGCCGGTAGTACTCGTGAACGTGGCCGGCGGCGCCCCGGGCCGGGCCGAACAGGCCCGCAACCTCGGGCAGCTGCCGCCCGGGTGGACCGACCTGGTCCCCGAACTGAACCGGCAGCCCGCGGACCACCTTGTGACGAAGCGGACCTGGGGCGCGTTCACCGGCACAGGCCTTGAGGCGCATCTCAGGAGCCTGGGCGTCACGCAGGTCGTGATTGCCGGCATCGCCACCAGCATCGGCGTCGAATCGACCGCGCGCCAGGCGCAGGAACTCGGCTTCAACGTTACCCTGGCCGTGGATGCCATGACCGACATGAACCCCGACGCCCATGCCAACAGCGTCACGCGCATCTTCCCGCGGCTGGGCGAGACCGGCACCACGCAGGAAATCATCGCACTGCTAGGCCGAACCCGCGCATGACCGGCCCCGCCCGCACGACCGCGAACCGGGGCACACCATAGTGGCCAGCACCTTCCGTTCACTGCGCACCTTCAACTACCGCGTCTGGGCCGGCGGCGCCATCGTATCCAACATCGGCACATGGATGCAGCGCACCGCCCAGGACTGGATCGTCCTCACCCATCTCACGCGCCACAACGCGACCGCCGTGGGCATCGTCATGTCGCTCCAGTTCGGGCCGCAGATGCTCTTGCTGCCGCTCACCGGCTACGCGGCAGATCACCTCGACCGGCGCAAGCTCCTGTTCGCGACGCAGGCCACCATGGGCGCGCTGGCGCTGGGGCTGGGCATCCTCACCGTCACCGGGCTGGTGCAGCTCTGGCATGTTTACCTGTTCGCCTTCCTGCTGGGCTGCGTCACCGCGTTCGACGCGCCGGCGCGCCAGACCTTCGTCTCGGAACTGGTCGGCGAGGCGGACCTGTCCAATGCCGTGGCGCTGAACTCCACGTCCTTCAACGCCGCGCGGATGATCGGCCCGGCCATCGCCGGCGGCCTGATCTCGGCGGTGGGCTCGGGCTGGGTGTTCCTGATCAACGCGGCATCCTTCGCGGCGGTGATCGGCTCGCTGAGCCGCCTGCGCCTGCACGAGCTGCACCGGAAAGAGAAGACGCCCCACAGCCGCGCGGGCCTCGCCGACGGCTTCCGTTATGTCTGGAAGCGTCCCGACCTGAAGGCGGTACTGCTGATGCTTTTCCTGATCGGCACGTTCGGCCTCAACTTCCCGATCTTCATCTCCACCATGTCGGTGGGCGTCTTCCACGCCGGCGCCGGCCAGTACGGCCTGCTGTCATCGACCATGGCCATCGGCTCCGTCACCGGGGCGCTCCTGGCGGCCCGGCGCGCGAAACCCAAGGTCACGCTGCTGGCGAGTGCCTGCGCCGTGTTCGGGATCGGCTGCACGCTGGCCGCGGTCATGCCCGGCTATGCGTTGTTCGGTGCCGCACTCGTCATCATCGGCATGTCCGCCCAGACCATCACCACCTCGACCAACAGCCTGGTCCAGCTCTCCACCGAACCGGCCATGCGCGGGCGCGTGGTGGCGATCCTGCTCGCCATCGTGCTGGGTGGCACGCCGCTCGGCGCGCYGGTCGKCGGCTGGGTGGCGGACCGCTTCGGCCCGCGCTGGGCGCTTGGCATCGGCGCCGCGGCAGGTTTCTCGGCGGCGCTGGTGGGCATCTGGTATCTCAGGAAATACGGCAACCTGCGCGTGCGCATGATGGCCGCACGCTTGCGCGCCGACGACGGCGGCCCCGAACCCGCCGTGGCAGCCCGGCGATCCGGGCAACAGGCCGGCGAACAAGAAGCCCGGTAGCCGAAAGCACGGCCACCGCGTATGCTCCGCATGCGGTCCGCTGCGGTCCGCATGCCAGTGCCTGCGGGCGCGCATCACAGCCAAGCAAGGACAACGCGCGATGAACTGCGTGGACCTCGTGCGCAATCTCGATCCCGGCCGCGCCAACCGTCCGCCGCGCGAGCAGGGACGGCGGCGCCCGCGTGCAATGTGCCAAGCCGCGCTTTATGACAGTTGTCATAATCTCTTCATACTGGGAAGCAGGAAGCCTCTCCTCCCGGACGATAGAATCAAATCCTAACTGGAGGAAAAAAATGCCAAAAAAGCCAAGGAAAGCCGAGGAGTCGATCCCGGCCACGACCACGGCGCAAGGCCTGATCGCCCTGCTTGACCACATTGCCAACGCCACCGCGCAAGGCCAGCTCGATCCCGAGTTCAGCCGCAAGCTCGGCAAGCGCGCACGCAAGGAAGCCGACACCCTGATTGAAAGCGAGGCGCTCTCCCCCGCCCATGGCACGGCCGTCAAGGCTGCCCTGGCCACGCTGGAAGAATCGATCGCGAACAGCGAAGGCGGTCTGCTGGGCAAGGCAGTCAAGCGCCTGCGTGACGCCGACAAGCGCGCGTCGGAAGCCCCCGAGACGTAAAACCGAACGGCACGGGACGGGCTCCGGCCCGGACCGGCGCGCTGCGTCGCCAGCGCAACGGCAGGCAGCAACCAGATGCATGCCTGATTCAGCGGCCAGGTCGCTGGCAGTTATTTCGACATTTATTGAAATATCGAAATAACTGCCCCACGATACCGGCATGAACCCTCCCCCGGATTCTGCAAGCGCTACTCCCGATTGCACCGATTGCACCGAACGCATCACCCCCCTACACTCTGCGTCCAGTGCCCGCGCCAGCACATCCGCGGCCCGCGCGCCGCGTACCAGAGCGCAACCATCCAGGAGACATCGATGATTCTTGCCCCCTTGCTGCGCGCCCTTGCGGCCTGCGGCGCGCTTGCCGTGGCGTCCTCGCCCGCGCACGCCGCCGAGCCGGTCAAGATCGGGTTGATCGCGCCCTTTTCCGGCAGCTTTGCCGACTACGGCAAGCAGATGGAGGGCGGCGTCAAGGCGTTCCAGAAGCTCAACGGCGACACCGTGGCGGGACGCAAGGTGGTGATCATCAGCAAGGACACCACCGGCCCCGCGCCCGACGTGGCCAAGCGGCTGGCGCAGGAACTGGTGGTACGCGACAAGGTGGATGTGCTGGCCGGCTTCGGCCTCACGCCGGAGGCCCTGGCGGTGGCCCCCATCGCCGAGCAGGCCAGGAAGGCAATGGTGATCTTCAATGCGGCATCGTCTTCCATCACGACCAAGTCCGGCTACATCGCGCGGGTCTCAATGACCCTGCCGCAGATCTCGGCGCCGATGGCCACCTGGGCCATCAGGAACAAGGTACGCAAGGTGGTGACGCTGGTGGCGGACTATGCGCCGGGCATCGATGCGGAAACCGCATTCAAGACCAATTTCATCGGCGGCGGCGGACAGGTGCTCGAGTCCATCCGCGTGCCTCTGCGCAATCCCGAGTTCGCCCCCTTCATCCAGCGGATCAAGGACGCCAGGCCGGAGGCGGTGTTCCTCTTCCTGCCCGCTGGCGAACAGGGCGTGGCCTTCATGAAGGGATTCCGCGAGCGCGGCCTGGCCGAGGCCGGCATCCGCGTGATCGCCACCGGCGACCTGACCGACGACCACGTGCTGCCGGCCATGGGCGACGCCACGCTCGGCGTGATCACGTCCTTCCATTACTCCATGGCGCACGATTCGCCCGAGAACAAGGCCTTCCTGAAGGCCTTCGCCGAGACCAACCCGGGCGCGGGCAGGCCCAACTTCATGGCGGTGGCCGCCTATGACGGCATGCACGCCATCTACGACGCGCTGAAGAAGACCGGCGGCGTCACCGACGGCGACAAGCTGCTGGCCGCGCTCAAGGGCATGAAGATCGCCAGCCCGCGCGGCCCGATCACCATCGATCCGGCCACGCGCGACGTGGTGCAGTCGGTCTATATCCGCCGCGTGGAAAAAGTGGGGGGCGAGCTCTACAACGTGGAGTTCGACAAGTTCGCCGACGTCAAGGATCCGGGGAAGTAGCGCGTGCCGCGTGCCGTGCAGCCGCGCACGCG